>NZ_CP029176.1:3397500-3697500 GCF_003352165.1 Acidibrevibacterium fodinaquatile | reverse complement strand
CCAGGCGATGATGCGCGCCGATACCACCGGAATGCCGGCCATCGCCGCCGAGACCGGATCGTCGCGCCCAGCCTGAAGGGCGAGGCCGAAACGGCCATGGCGGAGCCAGGCGACGAGGGCGAAAACCCCGGCGAGGATGAGAAGGGCGGCGCCATAGCTCAGGCGCGGCGCAAACACGCTGGCGAGCGAGACGCCATAGGGGCCCTTGGTGATCTCTTGCAGCGCCGGATTGGCGATGACCTGATAGACCGCTTGCGCTGCGGCAAGATTGGCGATCGCGAAATAGGCGCCGGAAAGCCGCAAAAGCGGCGTCAAAATCATCGCCAAGACGATGGCGGCGAGCCCGGCGAGGGCGAGGGCGAGCCCCGGCGGTGCCGCGAGATGCATCACCGCCAGCGCAAACCCATAGGCGCCAGCGCCGAAAAACCCGACATAGCCGAACGGCAGATAGCCGGTGAAGCCGTAAATCGCGTTCAGCCCCTGCGCCAGGATGAGGAACAGGACGAAGTTGAACAGCAGCAATTGATTGGCATAGATCAAGGGCAGCAGCGCGAAGATCACGACCACCGGCAGCCCAACCGCGAGAAAATCGCGCACGGCTCTAGGCAAGCCGCACCCGCCGCCCGAGCAATCCGGTTGGCCGCACGAGCAAAACCCCGATCAGCAGAAGATTGGGCAGAAGATCGGCCCAGGCGCTGGCATAGGTCTGCATGAGGAGCAACCCGACGCCATAGATCAAGCCGCCGGCGACGGTGCCGAGCGGGTTGCCGAGCGAGCCGACGATGATCACCGCGAACGCCGCGAGATTGACGCTGGTGCCCATCGCCGGGGTGACGCTGCCGAGCATGAACGGCGCGAACACGCCGGCGAGCCCGGCGAGCGCGAGCCCGATCGCGAACGCGCGCGCCGAGATGCGATGCATGTCGATGCCACTCGCCAGCGCCTCCTCGCGGCTCGCCATCACCGCGCGCGTCAAAAGCCCGCTCCGCGTGTGATAAAGATAGAGATAGAGCGCGAGCACCGCGGCCGCGGCGATGGCGCCGCCGATCACCCAGGCGCGCGACAGGGTCTCGCCGAGCAGGTGAAACGGCCCGATGCCGAGCACCCGCCCGGGGATCGAACGCTCGGACGAACCGAACGCGATCGCCGCCAACGCCTCGATGATCTGCTGGATGCCGAAGAAGAGAATGAGCGATAGCATCTCGGCATCTTTGGCGAGGGCGAGACGCGGCACGACGAGATAATAAAACGGCAAGCCGAGCAGGAAAAACCCGACGATCACCACCGGCGCCGCGATGAAGGGAGAGAGGCCAAACAGGTGGAACAGAAAAAACGCGGCATAAGCGCCGAGCATCAAAACGTCGCCATGCGCGAGATTGACGATGCGCATGACGCCGAAAACGAGATTGAGCCCAAGCCCGACCAGGGCGAAATAGCAGCCATAGATCACCCCCCCGAGCAGCGCGTGCGCCAGCATCGCGGCGATCAGGGCGCGGCGAGATGTGGCTTGGCGGTCGCGAGATCGGGCGGATAGACGACGCCGAGCTTGCCTGAGGCATCGAACTGGCCGATTGGCGTCAATTCGCCGATCTGCGCGCCATCGTCACGCAGTTCGAAGGTGCCGACCAGGGTTTTGAGCTTTCCCGAAAGCCCGAAGATGGCGCGGCGGAGATCGGGCTGGGCGAGGCTGTCGGCATGCGCCAGCGTCTCGCCGACGACGAGGCCGGTGACGTGTCCGGCGATCGCGTTCCAGCCGAATTCGACCCCGCCTTCGCCATAGGCTTTCTCGAACGCCGCGCGCAATTCCTCGACCGTCATGCCGACTTCCGGCTTGAGCGTGAGGCCGAGGGCGGTGACATAGGAGAAGATGCCGGCCAAGCCCTGCGCCCCGACATTCTTGAGCAGGACATTGGTCTCGATGCCGGGATAGAGGGTGAAGACGGCTTTGAATTTCTGCCCCGATTCCTGAAGATTGCGCAAAAACGCGATATCGTTGCCGACATAGCCGAGTTCGAGCACGATATCGGGGTTGGTCGCCGCGATATTGTCGATCAGCACGGCGTAATTAGAGGTGCTGGTCGGCACCCCCTGGTCGAAGACGATTTCGACCGGCGAGCCTGGTTCTTTCAACGCGGCGCGGATGGCATTCGCCTGGGTTCCGGTGAAATCATTGGTGGAATAAAGCAGGGCGACACGCTTGAGGCCAAGCTTGGCGCCGTCGCTCTTCAAAAATTCCCAGAGATAACGCGGCCAGACGGTGGACACCGGATCGGCGAGCAGCGCGATATAGGGATTGTCTTTGCTGAAGAACGCAGCGCCCGTGCCGGTCGGGTCGAACAGAAACATTTTGTGCTCGCGCGCGATCGGCACCGAAACCGCGGTCAGCACCGAGCCCGAATCACAGATCAGAAGATCGACCTTGTCCTGGGTGATGAGCTGATTGGTGAGCGTTGCGGCGGTGCCGGGATTGCTCTGGTCGTCATAGGAAATCAGCTTGAGCGGGATTTTCTTGCCATAGGCTTTGACGAAAGCGCCGCCATTGGCATTCTGCTGATCGACCCAGAGTTTGAGGGAGAGATAGACCGGCATCGAAATGCTGGCATAGGGGCCGGAGCCGGCGTGGAGATGGCCGATTTTGATCTCCGCCGGCGCCTCGTCGGCGCGCGCGCCGCCGGCCAGCACCGATGCGACCAAGACGGCGAAAACCGCCAAGCCATACCGCCATTGCCGCAACGCTGCCATGATAGCCTCCCCCGATCTCTTCCTTTGCCCGGGAAACTAGGGCGTGGCGCGATAGGGGTCAATGCGAGCCCGGTCACACCGAAAGAGGCGCGGATCAGGCGACAAATTCGCTTCGAGCCGTTAGACTTGTCGCAAGGCTGCTTGAAAGCACCAGAAAACCACGGAGGAATGTCCATGCCGATGAGCCGCCGCGCCGCCCTGACCGGCGCCCTCACCCTGGTTGCCGCCGCGCGCGGCCGCGCCGCCGAGACGCTCAAGATCGGCATGGTCTCGCCGCTCACCGGCCCCGCCGCCGAGCCCGGGCGCATTCAGCTCAACAGCGCCCGCCTCGCGATGGACGAGGTGAACCAAGCCGGCGGCGTGCTCGGCCGGCCGGTCGAATTGATCGTGGAAGACGACCAAACGACCAACCCCGGCGCGGTGCTGGCCTTCAGCCGGCTCGCCAATCGGGGCGATTGCGTCGGCTATATCGGCTCCATCCGCTCGACCCAGATGCAGGCGATGGCGCCCGATATCGCCCGCGTCGCCCGCCCGGTGATGTTCGGCGGCACCGACCCGACGCTGACCCATAGCGGCAATCCGTGGCTGTTTCGCTGCCGCCCGAATGATCTCTACTCCGCCCGGGTGATCGCCGATTTTGGCGTGAACGACCTCAAAAAACGCAAATGGGCGGTGGTCTATTCAACCGATGCCTTCGGCGCGAACGGCATGAAGGCGCTGGTCGCAGCCCTCGACGCGCTTGGCGTTGCGCCGGTTCTGGTCCAGGGCTACGCCAATCAGCAGCCGGATTTCACCCCCGTCGTGCTCGCCGTGCGCGGCTCGGGGGCTGACATCATGGGAAGCTATTTCACCTTCGAGCCGGATCAGGCGGTGTTTGCCCGCCAGGTGCGCCAGCTCGGCCTTACTATCCCCTGGGTCGGCTCACCCTCCATCGCCTCGCCGGTGACGCTCCATCTCGCCGGCCCGGCGCTTTGGGGGAGCTATGGCATCGCCGATTTCAACGTCGATTCGAGCGCCGCCGCCGGCGCTTTCGCCGCCGCCTATGCCCGCGCCTATGGCGGCGCGCAGCCGGATAATGGCTGGACCTATGACGGGATGCACATCCTCGCCCGCGCGATCAACGCCGCCGGCAACACCGATCCGGCGGCGATCCGCAGCGCCATCCTCGCCATCCGCGGCTATCCGGGCGCCGAGGGCGTCTATAATTTCGACGCCAACGGCGATGGGCTACACGGCTATAACGTCGTGCAAAACGAGAAGGGGAAGCTGAAATTCATCCGCCATGTCGAGTTCCCGGTTGCGGGCTGAGCCGCCGCCTCAGCCCCGCGCGCGGCGGCGGAAAGCCGCGAGGCCGAGCGCGCCGGCGGCGAGGAGTGAGAGGCTGGCTGGCTCGGGAACGGAGGAGGACGGATTGGCGATGGCGATGAATGCCGGCCCATTCAGTCCGGAGACGAACGACGAGTCCATCGCCCCGGTGCTGAGATTGTATTCCCCGATCGTGTTGGCGCCGACATTGGTAACGAAGAGGTTTGATCCCGACACAGCGACGCCGAACGGCCCGAGCTGCCCCGAGATCAGGGAAGCATTGGTCGCCGACCCGTTCACGGTACTATATTCCCCGAACGCGTCGGCGCTGAAATTGGCGACGAAGAGGTCCGATCCCGACACCGCGACGCCGTTCGGGAAGCTCAGCCCTGAGACCAGGGTACCGTTCACCGTGTTCCCGGAGGTAGCGTATTCCCCGATCGTGCCGGCGGCGGCGTTGACGACGAAGAGGTCCGGTCCCGACACCGCGAGGCCGTACGGGAAGCTCAGCCCCGAGACCAGGGAAGCGTTAATCGCCGCCCCGGTAGTGGCATTGTATTCCCCGATCGTGCCGCCAAGGAGATTGGCGACGAAGATGTCCGATCCCGACACCGCGAGGCCCTCCGGGGAGTTCAGCCCCGAGATCAGGGATGCGTTGATCGCCGCCCCGGTGCTAGCGTTGTACTCCCCGATCGTCCCGGCGGTGGAATTGGCGACGAAAAGATCCGCTCCTGACACCGCGATGCCGACCGGGCCGCTCAGCCCGGAGACTAGGGATGTGTTGATCGCCGCCCCGGTTGCGGCATCGTATTCCCCGATCGTGTTGCCGTTATAGTTGGTAACATAAAGATCCTCCCCGGCCTTCGCCTCGGACGAGGCCGCCACCGCCAGCACGATGGCGGCGGCAAGAAGTGCTTTTCGGCGCATGTTTGTTCCCTCGCTTCCACCCGTGGGTGCCGACGCGGCCCAACCACGCCGCTCTTAATATTAACGAGAAGTAAGCATTTGCCGGACCCTGCGGGTCAAGGCCTATCTGCCAACAAAAATCACAAGGCCGCGAGACGCACCCAGACCCTGAGCACCACGGCGAGCAGGAGGGCGCCGCCGTTGACAGGACGAAAACTTACCTCGACAAAGCCTCGGGTTCCGGTGAAGGACGATCGTCCGGCGGAACCGCATAACGGAGTGCAGACGTCATGATTTCCCCCCGTGGCCGCCATTTCTTCGCCAATCCCGGCCCGACCAACATCCCCGACAGCGTTCTCTTGGCGACCGCGCATGCTTCGGTCGATTTCAACGATCCGGCGTTTTTTGCCGTCTATGAGGCGGGGCGCGCCGGCTTGCAGCGCGTCTTACGCCAAGACAGCGGCGAATTGTTCCTCTATACCGCCTCGGGCCACGGCGCTTGGGACGCGACGCTGGTCAATCTCTTCTCGCCCGGCGACCGGCTGCTGATGATCGCCTCCGGCTATTTTTCGGACAGTTGGGCGGCGATGGCGGCGCGCCTTGGCCTCACCGTCGAGACCGTTGCCGCTGACTGGCGGCGCGGCGCCGATATCGCGGCGGTCGAAAAAGCCCTCCGCGCCGATGCCAAGGGCACGATCCGCGCCGTCTGCGCCGTCCATAACGAGACCTCGACCGGGCTCGTTTTGCCGCTGCCGGCAATCCGCGCCGCGATCGATGCCGCCCGCCATCCGGCGCTGTTCCTCGTCGACACCATTTCCTCGCTCGGCAGTTTCGATTTCCGCATGAGCGAATGGGGGATCGATGCCGTGGTCGGCGGCAGCCAGAAGGGGCTGATGCTGCCCGCCGGCTTGAGCTTCACCGCGGTCTCCGAGCGCGGCATGGCGGCGCATCGCGAGGCGGGGCTCGCGCGCGGCTATTTCGACTGGACGGCCATGCTGTCGCGCCCGCACAAGAGCTTCATGGGCACGGTTCCGGTGACGTTCTTTTATGGTCTGCGCGAAGCCCTCCGCCTGCTCGAGGAGGAGGGGCTAGAGAACGTCTTTGCCCGCCATCATCGCCTCGCAGGCGGGGTGCGCGCTGCGGTCCGCGCCTGGGCGGGCAATCACGGCCCCGAGCTTTATGGCATCACTCCGGAGCGGCTCTCTGATTCCGTCACCACCATCCTGATGCCGGAAGGGTTCGACGCCGAGGCGGTGCGCGCCATCGCCCGTGAGCGTTTCAATGTCTCGCTCGGCGGCGGCCTTGGCGCGCTCGGCGGCAAGGTTTTCCGCATCGGCCATCTCGGCGACCTCAACGAGGCGATGGTGATGGGCACCCTCGCCGCAGTCGACATGAGCCTCACGCGCGCCGGCGTCCCGCATGGCGGCGGGGCTCTCGATGCCGCCATGGCGTCATTCGCGGAATGAGGTGAGCGGCGCTGGGCGGGCCCTGAAGGATCGCGCGTGTCGCGTTTTTCACGAGCACTCGCTCTTTGTTTTCAGTGGCCTTCCGCCGACATCACCGGCGCCGCCCGCACCGCGTTCCGCCCCGCCTGCTTGGCGCGATAGAGGGCGGCGTCGGCGCGGGTGATCACATCACTGGGATTGACCGCGAGCTGTGGCGACACCGCGGCAACGCCGATGCTGACGGTGACCACGCCATCCTGGCCGCGGCCCTGATGCGGCAGCCGCGCCGCCGCCACGGCCGTCCGGATACGCTCGGCGATACCCTCGCAGGCGTCGAGATCGAGACCCGGCAGCACGGCAAGGAATTCTTCCCCGCCATAGCGGGTGATCAGATCGATCCCAGCCCGCATATGCTGGCGCAGCAGCGTCGCGACGGCGCGCAGACAGGCATCGCCGGCGGGATGGCCGTAATGGTCGTTATACATTTTGAAAAAATCGATATCGATGACGAGCACGCCGACCGGCGCCGGCGCCATCGCCGCGTCCGCACGCGCATCCCAAAGCTCCGCGAGCCGGGCGGCGAGCATGCGGCGATTGGGGAGACCGGTCAGCGGGTCATGATAGGAGAGCCGTTCGAGCTGGCGGTTGGTCTCGCTCAGCCCGATCCCGAGCAGCCGCTCACGCAGGCCGAAAAGATAGGACCGGCGCAATTGCCGCTCCAGGCGATGATTGGCGACCAGGGTGAGAACGATCGCGGCCCCGACCAGCATCGTCGTATAGGTCGCGATCGGCCAGCCGAGCATCGGTGGCGCCCGCATCGCGGCGATGAAAATGGCGAGCGTGCCGAGCGAGCCCGCCAGCGCATAGCCGAAGCGGAGATGGAGCACGGTGTTGGCGAAGGCAATGATGACGATCAGGCCGAACATCACCGGCAGCCGCACCGGCGCGGGCACGATATGGGTGAAATAGGCGACGCTGGCGGCAGCGACCAGGGTTACCAGGGCGGCGGCGACTTCACGCCGGAATTTCGGCGGCTCGCGCCAGATATAAGCCGCGAACAATAGCCCGAGCGGCGTGACGATCCCAAGCTGCACCCAAGCCATTTCCCGGGCATGGCTGAAATTCAGAATGACGTCGTCGAGGATGAAGGAATCATAGAGCAAGACCCCGAGCAGCAGGCTCGAGGCCAATTGGCGGCAGCGATCGCGGCTGGTATCGCGTTCGAAGGCGTCTTCCAGCGGCGGCGGGAAGGTGAGCCGCCAGCCCGGCGCGGCGAGCGCGCGATCGGCAAATGTCAGCAGATCGGCGCCGTCATCCCCCCAGTCGCCGCTCATCGTCCGGCGCCCCCTATTCCAGGCCGAGCGCGCGCAGCCGCGCCGTTTCCTCGTCCCAACCGGGCCGCTCCTTGACATGCAGGAAAAGATGCACCGGCTTCTCCCAAAGCGCGATCAATTCGGCGCGGGCGCGGCTGCCGATGGCACGGATGCGCCTTCCCTGCTCGCCGATCAGGATCGCTTTCTGGCCGGCGCGCGCGACATAGATCACCGCCTCGATCCGCACGGCGCCGCCGGCGAGGGTGCGGAAACTCTCGGTCTCGACGGTTACCGCATAGGGGATTTCGTCTGAGGTCTGAAGAAAAATCTGCTCACGCACGATTTCCGCGGCAAGCAGCCGGTCCGGGAGATCGGTGAGATCGTCATCGGGATAGAGATGCGGCCCGGCCGGCATCGCGTCCGCGAGGGCGGCGCGCAATGCGGGGACACCATCGCCGGTCGCGGCCGAGATCATGAACACCTGCTCGCAGGCGAGCACATCGGTCAGCGCCGCCGTCAGCGGCAATAATTGCGGTGCGGCGACGAGATCGACCTTATTCAGCACCAGCCAGCAGCGCCGCTTTTTCGCCGCTTCAGCCAGCCCCGCCGCGATGGCGCGCACACCCTCGGTGAGACCGGCGCGGGCATCGACCAAGAGCAGCACGATATCGGCGTCCGCCGCCCCGCTCCAGGCTGCGTCCACCATCAGCCGGTCAAGGCGCCGGCGCGGCGCGAAAATCCCGGGGGTATCGACGAGCAGGATCTGCGCCGCACCCTCTTGCACGATGCCGAGGACCCGAAAGCGCGTCGTCTGCGCTTTCGGCGTGACGATCGAGAGCTTGGCCCCGGCGAGGCGGTTGAGCAACGTCGATTTGCCGGCGTTCGGGGCGCCGACGATCGCGGCATAGCCGCAGCGCGAGGTCATTCTTGGCTCCACGGTGAGATCACGGCGCAAGCCGGCTCAAAAGATCGGCGGCGGCGGCTTGCTCGGCCGCCTGCTTGGTTCCCGCCCGGCCATGGCCCGCCATCGGCGGATCGGCGGCGATGGTGACGGTGATCGCGAATTCCGGGGCATGCGGCGGCCCGTCGCGGCCGCTGACGCGATAGGCCGGCAGCGGCAGGCCGCGCGCCTGCACCCATTCCTGCAACGCGGTCTTGGCATCCTTGGGGGGCGCGCCTTGCGCTGCCATCATCGGGGCGTAAGCGGCGCGGACGAAATCGCGCGCAACCGTCAGGCCGCCATCGAGATAAAGCGCGCCGATCACCGCCTCCATCGCATCGGCCAGCACGCTCGCCCGCTTGCGCACCCCGGCGCGCGCCTCCCCCGGCGCCACCGCGAGCACCGCCGGCAGCGCCAGGCGCGCCGCGATCGCGGCCAGCACCGGACCCGAGACGAGTTGGGCGAGACGCCGCCCGAGCGCCCCCTCGTCCTCACGCGCGAAACGCTCGGCGAGCCATTCCGCGACCAAAAGGCCGAGAACACGATCGCCGACGAATTCCAGCCGCTCATTGGACGCCATGCGATGCCGCCCGCGCAGCGCCGAACGATGGGTCAGCGCTTCGGCCAGCAATTCCGGGCGCGCGAAACGGTGGCCAAGGATCTCAGCCGCCGCCGCCAGGCGCTCGTCATCGCTCAATGGATGCTGGTGAACAGCCGGCTCCAGCGGATCTCGAACGGCCATTCCCAAATCTCCCACCACGGCGCCTCGGCATCGATCGAGAAGAACAGGAATTGCGCCCGCCCGACCAGATTTTCGACCGGAATGAAGCCGACCGCGTTCAAGACCCGGCTGTCGAGGCTGTTGTCGCGGTTATCCCCCATCGCGAAGACATAGCCCGGCGGCACCAGATATTCCTGGGTGTTGTCGAGCGGCCCATCATCGGAGGCTTTGAGGATTTCATGGCGCACACCACCGGGCAGCGTCTCGATATAGCGCTTATAGACCATGCTCGGCCCATCATCGGTGACGGTATAGGTGCCGTCCGGCTCGCGTGGCACCTCGGTGTCGTTGATATAGAGGTGCCCCGCGCGCATTTGGATGCGGTCCCCGGGCAGACCGATGATGCGCTTGATGTAATCGGTCGAGGTGTCACGCGGCAGCTTGAAGACGACGACATCGCCGCGCTCGGGCAAGCGCCCGAAAATCCGCCCGGAAAACAGCGGCGGCGATAGCGGGAAGGAGAAATGCGAATAGCCGTAGCTGAATTTCGAGACGAAGAGATAATCCCCGACCAGCAGCGTCGGAATCATCGAGCCTGAGGGAATGTTGAACGGCTCATAGGCGAAGGTACGGATGCCGAGCGCGATCAGCGCGGCATAGACGATGGTCTTGACGTTGTCGATCAGGCCGCCGGGTTTGCTTTGCGCCATGCGTGGGGATTCCGTTCCGGTCAAAAAGGCGGGCGGATCAAGCCGTCCGCCCATGCCCCTGTCAAGCCGTCATGCATCAAGCCGGGCGGGTGCGGCGCCGCGATGTCGTCATCGGCTCAGGCCACGGGGTCTGCGGAAATGATCACCTGGGCGAAGGCGTAGGGGTATTCGTCGGTCATGGAAAGCGCGATCTTAGCCTGCATTCCCGGGGGGGTGAGGGCCGCGAGCCGCGCCGCGGCACCACCGGTCAGCGCCAGCGTCGGCTGGCCGGAGGGAAGATTGACGACGCCGAGATCGGCCATGAAGACGCCGGCGCGAAACCCGGTGCCGAGCGCCTTGGCGCAGGCCTCCTTGGCGGCGAAGCGCTTGGCGAAGGTGCCGGCGGCGAGCGCCGGGGCGCGGCGGGCGGCGCGCCGGCGCTCGGTCTCGGTGAAGACGCGGCGCAGAAAACGCTCGCCATGGCGCGCCAGCACCGCCTCGATGCGCCTGATGTCGCAGAGATCGGTGCCGAGGCCGAGGATCACGCGAAACCCCTCACGCCCGCGCGCGCTCCACCTCGGAGATCCCCTGGATTGCCCGCAGGCCAGCGATGACATGCGAGAGATGGCGGAGATCGCGCACCTCGACATCGACCAGGAACTCGCAAAAATCCTGCTGGCGATTGACGGTGTGGAGAGTAACGACCTTGCCGTCCTGTTTGACGATGGCATTGAGAAGATTGTTCATGGCCGCCGGTTCGCTGCCGGTAATCACGCTGATGCGCCCGATATGCATGCCGGATTTGTCGCGCCCGAGGGCAGCGAGGTCCCAGTCGACATCGATGAAGCGCTCAGGGGTCGCGGCGAATTGCTCGAGCGTCTGGCAGGTCTTGGTGTGGATCGTGACCCCCTTGCCGGTGGCGATGATGCCGACGATCGGTTCGCCCGGCAGCGGATGACAGCAGCCAGCGAAATGCACCGCCATGCCGGCAATGAGGCCGGTGATCGCCATGCCCGGATCGGCGGCGGCGCTGGTATGGCGCGGCGCGCGGTCGGCAAGGCTCGGAACCATGCGCGGCGGGCGCGAGGCCTCGCGCAATTGCGGATAGGCGGCGTGGACGACTTCCTTTGGCCCGATCGCGCCGGCGCCGACGGCGATGAAAAGATCCTCGAGGCTGGCCTGCTTTAAGGCTTTGAGCGTGGTCTCGAGGGTTTTCTCGCTGCCGTCCACCCCTTCCTGGCGGAAGGCGCGAACCAGCATGGCGTGGCCCTCATCCCGGTTCTGCTGGCGCTGCTGCTGATGGACGAAGCGGCGGATGCGCGCCCGCGCCTTGCCGGTGACGCAGAAGCGCTCCCATTGCGGCGACGGCGTGCCGCCGCGCGCGGTCATGATCTCGACCTGGTCGCCGTTCTGAAGCTGATAGCGGAGCGGCACCAACCGCCCGTTCACCTTGGCGCCGACGCAGGTATCGCCGACCTGGCTATGGACGGCATAGGCGAAATCCACCGCCGTCGCCCCGCGCGGCAGCGGGATCAGCTTGCCCTTCGGGGTGAAGCAGAAGACCTGATCTTCATAGAGTTCGAGCTTGGTGTTTTCCAGGAACTCGTCGGGTGCGGCGGAATCCTCGAGGATTTCGAGCAGATCCTGAACCCAGCGGAATTGCTGCACCTCTTTGAGATTGGCGGGCTCGGCGCTGCCGGCGGCTTTGTAGGCCCAATGGGTCGCAACACCGTTTTCGGCGATCTCGTGCATCGCGCGGGTGCGGATCTGCACCTCGATCTTCTGGTTGCGCGGGTGGCGCAGCGTGACGCCGGTATGGAGGCTCTGATAAAGGTTCGATTTCGGGGTGGAAATATAATCCTTGAAGCGCCCGGCGATCACCGGATAGGCGGCATGGACGGCGCCAAGCGCGGCGTAGCAAGCTTCGCGTGTCGGCACCACGATGCGGAACGCCATGATGTCGGAAAGCTGCTCGAAGCTCACCTTGCGGCGCTGCATCTTCTCCCAGATCGAGAACGGCGATTTCTCGCGCCCGGTGACCTCGAGCACGGGAACGCCGGCGGCCTCGCAAATGCTGCGCAATTCGCGCCGCACCTCCTCGATGACGTCGGCCCCCTGGCCGCGGAGGAAATTGAGCCGGGCCTGGATGGTTTCATAGGCGGCAGGCTCGATCTGAGCGAAGGCGAGGGTTTGCAGCTCGGTCTTGACCTGATCCATGCCGATCCGCTCGGCGAGCGGGGCATAGATTTCCATCGTCTCGCGGGCGATGCGCTCGCGCCGGGCGGGGTCGCGCACGAAATGGAGGGTGCGCATATTGTGCAGCCGGTCGGCGAGCTTGACCAGAAGGACCCGGATATCCTTGCTGATCGCGAGCACCAGCTTGCGGAAATTCTCCGCCTGCTTGGTGCGGTCCGATTGCAGTTCGAGCCGGGTGAGCTTGGTCACGCCGTCGACGAGACCGGCGACATCGGCGCCGAAACGGCTGCCGATCTCGGCGAGCGTCGCCTTGGTGTCCTCGATCGTGTCGTGCAGCAGGGCGGTGCAGAGGCTCGCGGTATCGAGCTTATAGCCGGCGAGAATGGTCGCGACCGCTAGCGGGTGGGTGATGTAAGGATCGCCATTGTCGCGGCGCTGCTCGGCATGGGCGGCGCTCGCGAAGTCATAGGCGGCGGCGATCAGCGCGCCATCGGCTTTGGGGGCATAGCGGGTGACGCGGCGGATCAGTTCCTCGACCGGGGACAGCCGCGCATGGCCAGGGAGTTGGGCAAAAGGTTGCGAAAAGCCGCCTTCCGGGAGGCGCGGGAACGCCGGGATGATGCTACCGCCGCGATACCCTGCCACCGCCCGGCTCCTTCGGCTGCCGCCTAGCGGCGGGGACGCCCGGAAAGCTCGGCCTCGATCGCGGCCTCGAGATCGCTCGGCGACAGATCGTCGCCATCGAGCGGCAGATTGCCCAGCTCCTCGTCGGCGGCAACATCCTGGAGGCCGAAAATATTCTGCTCGGTCGGGATCAGATCCGCAACCTCCTCCTCGGCCGGCTCCGGCTCCGGGGCGCGGGCCAGAGAGCGGATGAGATCGCTCTCGAGCTTGCCGGTATCGATCGTTTCCTCGGCGATCTCGCGCAAGGCGACGACCGGATTCTTGTCGTTGTCGCGGTCGATGGTCAATTCCTCGCCGCGACTGAGATTGCGCGCCCGCTGCGCCGCGAACAAAACCAGCTCGAAGCGATTGGGGACTTTTTCGACGCAATCCTCGACAGTCACGCGTGCCATACGGGCATGCTCCACGCTGCAATGGTTGGGGATAGCGAGATTTAGGCGCGCGGGAGACGAATAGCAAGCCAAAAGCGCCAATCGGCCGCGGCCGGCCCGCGCGCGGGTGGCCAAATGCGCAAGACGCGTCTAGGCTCCCCCGCGATACCAAGGCCCCGATGCCAAGGAGAAAGAGACGTGGACGAAGCCCCGACGCCCAATGAAGCGCAATGGCGGAACTGGAACGAGATCTCCGGGCCGAAATGGGTGCGCGCGGCGGCGGTGATGGAGGGGCGCCTCGCGCCGGTCAATGACCTGCTGCTCAGCGAAGCCGCGCCGCGCCCCGGCGAGCAGGTCCTCGAGATCGGCTGCGGCGCCGGCGCGACCACGCTTCGCCTCGCCGCCGCGGTCGGCGCCACCGGAGGCGTCCTTGGCGTCGATATTTCGGCGCCGATGCTGGCGCTGGCCGAGAGAAGCCTCGGCGAGGCCGGGGCGGCCCAGGCCAAGCTCCTCGCCGCCGACGCCCAGATCCACCCTTTCCCCGCTGGCGCCTTCGCGCTGGCACTCTCGCGCTTTGGGGTGATGTTCTTCGCCGATCCCATTGCCGCGTTTCGCAACATCGCCGCCGCCCTCGCGCCCGGTGGGCGCCTGGTCTTTGCCGCTTGGGCCGGGATCGAGGCCAATCCGCATTGGGAGATCCCCTACGCGATCGCGCGCCGCCATCTCGGCCCGCCCAAGCCGCGTCCGCCGCGAAGCCCCGGGCCACTCGCCTTCAGCGACGCCGATTATGTCCGCGACATCCTTGCCGCTGCGGGTTTCGAGGCCATCACCGTCACCCCCGTTGCGGTCACGCTGGCCGGCCGGGGCGCCGCGGAAGAAGCCGAACTCGCAACCCTGTTCGGCCCCTCCGGCGCCTTGGTCGAGGAAAAACGTCCCGATGACGCGCTGCGGGCGACGCTGCACGAAGAGATGACGGCGGCCTTCGCGCGCTTTCCGACCCTTCCCGGCGGCGGGCTCGCGCTGCCGGCGACCGTCATGATGGCTTCGGCGCGGCGACGCTGACCTCTCTTGCCGGCAGCGGCAGCGATGCTGGCCTTCCTTGAACCCCCGAACGATCCGGCGCATATCGGGGGCGCGAAAGGAGGACATCGACACCCATGACCGAGACGGCATCCCAGGCTCCTGGCCAAAGTGAGGAGCGGCATGATTTCAGCGCCGAGGTCGGGCGGCTGCTCGATCTCGTGGTCCACGCGCTTTATTCCGAGCGCGAGATTTTTCTTCGTGAATTGGTCGCCAACGCCGCCGATGCGCTCGACCGCCGCCGCTTCGAGGCGTTGACTGAGCCGTCGCTGGCGTTGCCGGACGGGGCGAAGATCCGCATCCTGCCCGACAAGCCCGGCCGCCTCCTGACCATCTCCGACGACGGCATCGGCATGTCCCGCGACGATCTGATCACCCATCTCGGCACCATTGCCCGCTCCGGCACCCGCGCTTTCAGCGCCGAGATCGCCAAGGCACGGCCCGAGGAGCGGCCGACCCTGATCGGCCAGTTCGGGGTCGGCTTTTATTCCGCCTTCATGGTCGCCGAGCGCGTCGAAGTGATCTCGCGCCGCGCCGGCAGCGAGGAGGCCTGGCGCTGGCATTCGGAAGGGCGCGGCGAATTCGCCCTCGCCGCCGCCGCGCGCGAGACGCCGGGGACCGACGTCATCCTCCATCTCAAAGCCGACGCCGAGGAGTTCCTCGACCCGGTGCGGCTCGAGGCGATCGTGCGCAAATGGGCCGATCACATCACCTGGCCGGTGACGATTGCGCGCGACGGCAAGGATCTCCCCGCCAACGAGGGCACGGCGCTCTGGCGCAAGCCCAAGGCCGAGATCAGCGAACAATCCTATACCGAATTCTATCGTCATCTCGGCCATCTCTTCGATAAGCCCTGGGCGACGCTGCATTGGAAGGCCGAGGGCGCGATGGAGTTCCACGCCCTCCTCTTCATTCCCGAGATGCGACCTTTCGCGGTGGTCGAGGAGGAGCGCGCCTCGCGCGTGCGGCTCCATGTGCGGCGCATGTTCATCACCGACGAGGCCGGCCTGCTGCCGAGCTGGCTGCGCTTCGTGCAAGGCGTCGTCGATACCGAGGATCTGCCGCTCAATGTCTCGCGCGAGATGCTGCAATCGACCCCGGTGCTGGGGCGGATCCGCAACGCGCTGACCAACCGGGTGCTGACCGAACTCAAGACCCGCGCCAAGGACGATGAGGGTTACGAAAAATTCTGGGAGAATTTCGGCCCGATCCTCAAGGAAGGGCTATGGGAGGATCAGGCGCACCAGAAGGATATCCTGCCGCTCGCGCGCTTTCGCACCACCGCGAACGAAGGCTGGACCTCGCTTGCGGATTATGTCGCGCGCATGAAACCCGGGCAGGAGGCGATCTACTTCCTCGCTGGGGAAAATGTCGCGGCGCTGCGCCGCGCCCCGCTGCTTGAGGGATTCCGCGCCGCCGGCGTCGAGGTGCTGCTGCTCGCCGACTCGATCGATGCGTTCTGGCCCGATCGCTGCGCGAGCTTCGAGGATAAGCCGATCCGGAACGCAATCCGGAGCGGCGAGGATCTCGCCAAGCTCGCGCCCGCGCCCGATGCGCCGGCTGCCGATGTCAGCGCGCTCGCGGCCGCGCTCAAGACCGCGCTCGGGGACGGGGTTTCGGACGTGCGCGCCTCCGAGCGGCTGGTCGAAAGTGCGGTTGCCCTCGCTCCCGGCTTGGCCGGCGGCGATCTCTTCCGCGAGCGGCTGATGCGCCGCGCCGGGCGCGATTTCCCGGCGCCGCCGCCGGTGCTCGAAATCAATCCCCGCCATCCCCTGATCACGGCGCTTGCGGCGCGCGGCGAGAGCAGCGATCTCGCCGAGATTGCGGCGACTCTCCTCGATCTCGCGCGCGTGCAGGAGGGCGAGACGCCGGCCGATGCCGCCGCCTTCGCGCGCCGCGTCACCGCGCTCATGGCCGGCGGGCTCGCACCGGCGCCGGCGGCATGAGCCCGCCGATCGATCTCGCCCTCGCCGACGATGGCGCGCCGGCGCTGCCGCTTTACGCGGTGGCGCCGGCGGGGCTCGCCGCACTCCGCGATGAGCTTCCCGAGGTGGCACGGCGCTACCTCGAGGCCACCGGCTTCGCCGCCAAGGCGGGAGAACTCTCCCTCCTTCCCGGCGAGGGAGGGCTTTCGGGCGCGGTGCTCGGCCTTGGCGAGAGCGTTGCCGACGACGGTGTTTCGCCCACCGGCATATCACCCTGGGCGTTTGGCGATCTCCCCTTCCGCCTGCCCGAGGACACGCTCTGGCGTCTCGCGCCGGGTGATTATGATCCCGGGCGCGCGGTCCTCGGCTTCGCCCTCGGCGCCTATCGCTTCACGTCCTTCAAGCCGCCCGCGCGCAAGCCGGCGCGGCTGGTGGCGCCGGCCGGCACCGAGGCGTCGCGGGTCGCGGCGGAGGCGATCATCATGGCCCGCGATCTCGTCAACATGCCGGCCAATCATCTCGGGCCGGCTGAACTCGCGAACGCGGTCGCGGCACTCGGCAAAGCGTTTGGCGCGAATGTCGAGATCATCGCCGACCACGCGCTCGAGGCCGGCTACCCGGCGCTGGCGGCGGTCGGGCGGGGGGCGGCGCGGGCGCCACGGGTCGCCATTCTGCGTTGGGCGGGATCGCGGGCGGCGCCGGATGCGCCGCTGATCGCGCTCTGCGGCAAGGGGGTCTGTTTCGACAGCGGCGGCTATGATCTGAAGCCGTCGGCCGCCATGCTGCGGATGAAAAAGGATATGGGTGGCGCCGCGGTGGTGATGGCGGCGGCGCGGATGATCATGGCGGCGGATCTCCCGGTGCGGCTCGCGCTGCGCGTCGGCTGCGTCGAAAACAGCGTCTCTGGCGCGGCGATGCGCCCGCTCGACGTGCTCGCGACCCGCAAGGGTCTCACCGTCGAAATCGGCAATACCGATGCCGAGGGGCGGCTGGTGCTCGCCGATCTGCTCGCCGAGGCGTGCGAGGAGGCGCCGACCCTGATCATTGATTGCGCGACCCTGACCGGTGCGGCACGCTCGGCCCTCGGGCCGGATCTGCCGGCGCTTTTTAGCAATGATCAAATCTGGGCGGAACGGCTGCTCGCGGCCGGTAAAGCCTGTTGTGATCCGCTCTGGCAATTACCACTCTGGGCCGATTACGGCACATGGCTTCGCAGCCATGTCGCAGATTTGAACAACATTGCGGGAAATACACATGGAGGTGCGGTCGTCGCGGCGTTATTTCTTGAACGGTTCATTGCGACGGGCGTGCCCTGGGTGCATATCGACCTCTATGCTTGGAACGACTCAACACGCCCTGGCCGGCCCGAAGGCGGCGAAGCCCAAGCCGCCCGGGCGATCGCCGCCGCGGTCAGCTTGCATTTTTCTGGCTAGCATTTCTCCGGCCAGGCCAAAGGCGACCAAAAGAAGGATTGACACCATGCCTGCCTCCCCTGATCCCACCACCGATACCTTGCTCGCCATCCTCCGCGACACTGTCGTCTCCCTGGTCCGTCGCGAGGGCCCTGATCTCTCGGCGCGCCAGCTCGCGGTGTTCCTGACCTGCTATCTGCAGGACGGCAACCACACCGTCCGTGGCTTGGCCGCCGATCTCCACGTCTCGAAGCCCGCGATCACCCGTGCCCTCGATCGCCTCGGCGAGCTGGAACTCGCCCGCCGCAAGGTCGATCCGCAGGATCGCCGCAGCGTTCTCGTGCAGCGGACCTTGAAGGGCAGCGCGTTGCTGCGCGATCTCAAACACATGATGGCCGACGCCGCGGCGGAGGCGAAAAAGCGCGCAGCCGCCGGCGACTCGCCGCGCAAGGTCGCCAACGGCTGACCGCCCTCCCCCGATCTCGCCCCGCCTTTCGACGCGGCCGCCGCTTTTTTACTTGACGGTGAAGGCCGTAATCCGCCCGCCGGCGACGGCCGCGATGATTTCGTGGCCGCCCGCGCGATAGGCGATGGCCGGCGCGGTGATCGGCCCGCCTGCGCTCTCATGCCAGAGTTCGCGGCCGTTCTCCGCGGCATAGGCGACGAGATTGCCGTCTGGCGTGCCGGTGAAGACGAGGCCGCTTGCGGTGAGCAACACGCCGGCATCGATCAGCTTATCGAGCTGCGGCCCGAGCTTCGGCGTTCCGAACGACGCCGAGGGCGGCGGCGGCAGATGTAGCGGCGGGAAATGATGGCGCCAGAGGAAGGTGCCGCTGGCCACCGCGATGGCGTTGAAACTGGTGTCACCGGGGCCAAGCACACTGACATCGCTGCCCGTCTTGCCATTGAGGACGGTGGCGCATTGGTCGGCGCTGACGATGAAGAGGGCATTGTCGGGGACGTCGAAAGCGCCGCCCTGGCTTTGAATGCCGCCATCGATCGCCGGGCACATCACGGCGCCGCCGCCCGGCGCGCGGGTCGCGCCGTTTTTCACGAAGCTCAAGGCGGAGTGGTCGAGCAGGGCGCCATTGTCGCCATCGCTGACCCAGAGATTGCCGCCTCTGTCGCCAACGATGACGAGATCGTGCTGCGTGTCGACGACCCGGCCAACGGCCAGCAGCGGCGCCGTCGAGAGCCCCCAACTCCAGGTGTCGTGCGCGATGAACTGGTGATAGCCGCGGAGCTTGGGCTCTTGTGTCGCGAGATCGAGCGCGACCAGAGAATCGCTATAAAGGTTGGCGCCGGGCCGGGCCGTGCCGTCATAGGCGGGATTGGGGCTGCCGAGGGTCGCGAAAAGCGTGTGGGTCGCGGGTGAGAGGGCGATGCCGACCGGCGAGACGCCGCCACGCTGCCCGGACGTGCCGCCCCAGCTCTCATGGCCCACCATCCCCGCGCCGGGGATGGTATTCCAGGTCCACAGGCGATGGCCGTCGCGCGCGGCGAAGGCGGCGATGGCGCCGCTGCCACCCTCGGGCGTTGCGGCGATCCCGATCAGCAGCAGATCCTGGCCGGTCGCCGGGTTGTGATAGGGCATCGGCGCGGTCACCAATCCCGCGCCCGGCGCCGCCGCGACCTCCCAGATCTTATGGCCGCTCGCGGGATCAAGCGCGATCAGCGCCCCGCGCTCGGTCGCGAGGAAGACATGGCCGTCAAAGAGCGCGAGCCGGCCGGGGCCGGAAGCCACCGCAGCCCGCCATTTCTCCGTACCCTTGGTGGCATCGAGGGCGATCACCGCGCCGTCCGCGGTCGCGAGAAACAGGGTGCCCTGCCACACCAAAGGCGGCGTCGTGATCGTCCCGTCTTTCTCCTCATGGCGCCAGGCAAGATGGAGTTTGGTGACGGTGCCGCGGTCGATCTCGGTTGCCGGCGTGAACGGGTTATTGGCGTAGCTTTTTGCCGGCAGGATCCAATTGTCGGCGTCGCTCGCGGCGTTGAGGAAATCGGTGGCGGCGGGCGTTGCGGGTTGGGCGAAAGCGGGGCGGAGACAGGTCGCTGCGAGCAATGCCGCGATGGCGGCGCGGGCGGATAGCTGGGCGATCATCGGTTTCTCCTGGTCCGTGGCGGAAATAAATGTCTCGGTCAGTTTAGCGCCGTTTCGCGCGCCACGGCGTCTCACAGTTTCCGGCGCTTGCCGCCGGCGAGCGTCGGGGCGAAACTATGCCCCCGCCGCTCGACAGGGCGGTGCTTTTTCGAGGAGATGGCCTATGCCGACTGCCCCACTGAGTGCCGAGGCGATCACCGCGCGCCTTGCCGAACTCGGTTTTGCCCTGCCCAAGCCGGCAGCCCCCGTCGCCAATTATCTGCCGTTTGCGATCTCCGGCACTCTGCTGGTGATCTCGGGCCAGGGGTCGGTCCTCGGCGAGACAGGGATTCGCGGCAAACTCGGTGACGGGCTCAGCCTCGAAGACGGTGTTCGGGCAGCACAGCTCTGTTTCGTCAATCTGCTGGCGCAAGTCGGGGCAGCGCTCGATGGCGATTTCGGACGGCTGCGGCGGCTCGTGCGGCTCGGCGGCTTCATCGCCGCGACCGCCGCCTTCACCGACCATGCGCGGGTGATGAACGGTGCCTCCGATCTCGCCGTCGCGGTGTTTGGCGAGCGTGGCCGGCACGCCCGCACCACCGTCGGCGTGCCCTCGCTGCCGCTCGATTTCGCGGTCGAGATCGAGGGCATGTTCGAGATCGCCTGAGCCGCAGCGCACCCCAAGCGCCGCTCTCTGCCGACGATGCCGGATGGTGCCAAAGGAATGAGCCTCACGCTGCATGACCGCATCGCCGAGATCGCCGCCGAGGATTGGAACGGCTGCGCCGACATTGCGGATAATCCCTTCATCGGCCATGCCTTCCTCGCCGCCCTCGAAGATAGCGGCGCGGTCGGGCCGCGCACCGGCTGGCGCGCACGCCACGCCGTGCTCCGCGATGCGCACGGGCAGGTCGCGGCCGTTGCGCCGATGTACGTCAAATCACACAGCTATGGCGAATATGTCTTCGATCACGCCTGGGCCGATGCGTTCGAGCGCGCCGGCGGGCGCTATTACCCGAAATTGCAGGTCGCGGTGCCGTTCAGCCCGGTGCCAGGGCCGCGGCTCCTGATCCGCCGCGACAGCGGCGTCACCGCGGCGGCGTTCGGCAAGGCGCTGGCGGCAACCGGCGACAGTCTCGGCGTCTCCTCCGTGCATGTCACCTTCTGCACCGAGGACGAGTGGCAAGCGCTCGGCGCGGCGGGGTGGCTGCGTCGCCAAGGGCTGCAATTTCACTGGCACAATGCCGGCTATGGCGATTTCGAGGATTTTCTCGGCTCCCTCTCGTCACGCAAGCGCAAGACCATCCGCCGCGAGCGCCGCGAGGTCGCGGCCCAAGGGCTCACCCTGCATACGCTTGCCGGGGCGGCGATCAGCGAGCGGCATTGGGATGCGTTCTATCGCTTCTATCTCGCGACAGTGGAGCGGAAATGGGGCGGCGCCTATCTGCCGCGCCGGTTCTTCAGCCTGCTTTCCGCGCGGCTCGGCGAGGCCGTCATTCTGATGATCGCCGAGAAAGACGGGCAAATGGTCGCCGGCGCGCTCAATCTTCGCGGCCGCACGGCGCTTTATGGCCGCACCTGGGGGGCGATCGGCGACTGGCCGTTCCTCCATTTCGAACTCTGCTATTATCGTGCCATCGAATACGCGATCGCGCATCAATTGGCGCGGGTTGAGGCCGGGGCGCAGGGAGAGCATAAACTGGCGCGCGGCTATTTGCCGACCCCGACCTATTCCGCGCATTGGATCGCCCATGCCGGGCTGCGCCGCGCGGTTGGGGATTTTCTCGAAGCCGAGCGCCTCGCGATCGCGGCGCGGGAGGCTGATCTTCGTGCCTTCACGCCTTTCCGTAACGACGACGCCGAGGAGACCAGCACGCCATGACCTCTCACCACACCGCCGAACACCGCATCCTCATCGACCGCGAGGAAATCCGGGTGACGGAATGGCGCCTCGCGCCAAATGCTGCGACCGGGCATCATCGCCACGGCTTCGATTACCTGGTGGTGCCGCTGACCGAGGGCTTGCTGCGGGCGGTCTCAGCGACCGGGCAGACCGAGACGCCGCTGCAACCCGGCAGCCCCTATTTCCGCAAGGCCGGGGTGGAGCACGATGTCAGCAATGGCGGCACCGCGGCGCTCGCGTTTCTCGAAATCGAACTCAAGGACCGCCCGGGCTGAGAGGCGCGGCGGCCGCGCCATCGCGCGGCGCGCGCCCCGGCAGCATGCGGGCGAGCACGCCGTCGCGCCAGAGATAATGATGCGCCAGCGCCGCCGCCGCGTGCAGGCCGGCGAGAATGAGAATGATCGTCGCGATGGTGCCGTGAACATCATTGATGGTCTCGGCCAAAGCCTTATCCTTGGCGAGCAGCGGCGGCAACGTGAAGAGGCCGAAGAAGCCGAGCGGATCGCCGCCGGCCGAGCGGTTGAGCGGTCCGCTGATCGCCATCGCAACGAGCAACAGATAAAGCGCGCCGTGCATCGCCCGCGCCGCCAACACCAGGCTGCGCGGCCCCGGCGGCGGGGCGAGGCGCCGCCCGGCGGTGGCGCGCCAGAGAAGCCGCGTCGCCAGCACCAGGATGAACACCAGCCCGAGCGAAACATGCAGCGCTTGCGCGGCATGCCGCGGCGCCGAGCCGCGCGGCAGCCAGTCCCATAGCTGCGCGATGCTCCAGAGCGTCAAAACCAGCGCGACCGTGAGCCAGTGCAGCACCAGGGTCAGAGGATCATAGCGTTCTTGGGTCATCTTTGGGCGTCTTCCTCTTAACTGCTGCCGATCAAAATGCCGACCCCGAACACCAGCGCGCCGCCAAAGGCGACCTGAAAGGCGGCGGCGAAGGGGGGGGTGTCCATGTAGCGCCAGCGCACCCAGCTGATGGCGGCGAGTTCGACCACCACCACCGCGATGGCGAGCGCGGTCGCCGTCCAGAAACGCGGGATCAGGTAGGGCAGGCTGTGGCCGAGCCCGCCGAGCGTGGTCATCGCGCCGCAGATGACGCCGCGCAGCAACGGCGCGCCGCGCCCGGTGAGGCTGCCGTTATCGGAAAGCGCCTCGGCAAATCCCATCGAAATCCCCGCCCCGAGCGAGGCGGCGAGGCCGACGACGAAGGCGTTCCAGGACTGGCCGGTGGCAAAAGCGGCGGCAAACAGCGGCGCCAGCGTCGAAACCGAGCCATCCATCAGGCCCGCGAGCCCGGGCTGGACATAACGCAGGACGAACATCTGCCGCGCCGTGTGTTCCTCCTCGGCGCGGGCGTCGCGGGTGAGGTTTTCGGCGACCAGCTTCTCGGCGGTGGTTTCGTGTTCGGCCTCGGCCTCGGCGAGATCGCCGAGCAATTTGCGGATCGAGGCATCGGTGCTGCGGCTCGCGGCCTGGCGATAAAAGCGCTGGGTCTCCATTTCCATCAATTCGGCCTGCTTGCGCACCGTCTCGACCCGGATCTCGCGCATCTGCCAAACCGGCTTTCTTTGCACGAAGCCGCGCACATCCTGGCGGCGGATGAGCGGGATGTGTTCGCCGAATTTCTCCTGATAGAGTTCGATCAGGCGGCGCCGGTGCTCGTTCTCCTCCTGCGCCATTTCGGTGAACACCTTGGCCGAGGCCGGGAAATGCTCGCGCAGCGCTTCGGCGTAGTCGGCGTAGATGCGGCTGTCTTCTTCCTCGTTGCTGATTGCGAGCGCGAGGATCTCGCGCTCGCCGAGATCGGAAAAATCACGCATGGGAAACCTCTTGGCTTCTTGCGCCCCGGCGCGGCGCCGGCGCTGAACGGGAAGAAGTATATTTTTGTTCAAATCGCCCGAAACGCCATCAGGCGATGGCTTGCGGACCGCGACCATAAGTGGTCAATTTTTTCACCCGCCGCAATAGCGAAGATGATGAAAGTTTTTGCACAAGATGATCGGTTTGGTCTTCATTTTTATTGAAATTGCAAATGATTTTCATTTCCAATGTTGGCTGTCTTCTGAAAAGCGTGGATAAGAATCGGCATCGCGCGGCGGGAGATGGCCCTCCGGGGTGCGCGCATGCCGGTCGAGCCAGGCTTCGGAGGCGGGAAAGAGCGCCGCATGCAACCGCCGGCACAAAGCGCGCGCCGCCGTCCCCGGCCACTCCGGCGGCAACAGCGCGAGCGGCAGGTCGGGGTCATGCAGAATCACCCGGCGATACTGGTGAATGAGCAGGAGGCGCGCGACCAGCGCCTCCATCTCGGTGAGCGCGCCGCCCGCCGCGAGCCAGCGCGCAAGCGGGGCAAACAGCGCGACGAACCGCTCATAGCCGCCGGCGAGCCGTGCCAGCGGCCACGCCAGCGCGGCGAGGCGCCGGCCTTCGGCCGCATCATCGGCGCGGGCCTCGAGCTGTATCGCCCCCGCCGGCGCCGCCCGCGCCGTGCCTTGCGGCACGATCCAGAGACCCGGCAGCGGCGAACCGCAACCGGCCTCGAGCAGCGCCGCCCGCGCCGCCTCCGTCGCGATCTCAGGAGGCAGCAGCACGAGGCGCAGCACCCCGTCCCAGGGCGGCGGCGCGGCGCGATAGATCCGCCGCGCGGCGGCCGCGAAGATCGCATCCCCCTTGGCGGTCAAACGATAGAAGCTCGCGCGGCCGACCTTGGCGCCCGCGAGCCAGCCATCGGCGGCGAGGCGCGAGACCGCGGTTCTGACGGCGCCGGGGCCGATCCCCATCGCTGCGAAAATCCGCAGCATGGCCGCGAGATCGAGCGTCGCCCCGCGCGGCACGATGGCGTCGCCATAAAGGGTGATGATGATCGACCCGACGCGGAGCGGCGCCGCATGCAGCGCGGCAAGGGTAGGCGCGAGCGGCGCTGCCGGCTCAGCGCCCGACACGCCATCGACCGTGAAAAAGAAGAGCGGATTTTCGCGACACGGGGGTCTCGTCACACGCTCAGTGCAGCTTGACCGGCGGGTCGGCGCGGCGGTCGAGCGCGCGGGCGAGGGTTTCGAGCAGCACGGTGCCGGTGCCGTGCAGCGCGTATTGGTGCATTTTGTAGAGCGAGCGATACATCATGCGGGCGAAATAGCCTTCGATGAAAAAGCTGCGCCCGACCAGAAACCCCATCAGACTGCCCACCGTGCTGTAATGGCCGAGCGAGACCAGCGAGCCGAAATCGCGATAGACGAAAGGTTGCACAGCCTCGCCGCGCAGGCGGCGCGGTATCTGGCGATAGAGATGCGAGGCCTGCTGATGCGCCGCCTGGGCGCGCGGCGGCACCGGGGTTTCGAAGCCGGGACGGGGGCAGGCGGCACAGTCGCCGAGGGCAAAAATCGCCGGATCGCGCGTCGTCTGCAACGTCTCGGTGACCACGAGCTGGTTGATCCGATTGACTTCGAGGTCGTCGAGCGTCGCGAGAAAATCCGGCCCCTTCACGCCCGCCGACCAGATCACCAGCTCAGAGGGCAGAAAACTGCCATCGGCGAGGCGAACCCCGTCGGCCGTCACCTCGACCACCCGGGCGGCGGTGCGCACCGCAACGCCGAGTTTGGTGAGCAGTCCCTCCGTCGCCTGCGCGATGCGCTCGGGCAGCGCCGGCAGGATGCGCGGCGCCGCTTCGACCAGGGTGATCGCGATGTCTTTGCTCGGATCGATGCGGTCAAGACCATAGGCGACGACGGCGCGGGTGGTGTGATGGAGTTCGGCGGCGAGTTCGGTGCCGGTCGCGCCGGCGCCGATGATGACGACGCCGAGCTGGCCGGGCCGCACCGGCCCGGTCTGGGTCTGGGCCCGGATGAAGGCGTTGATCAGCCGGCGATTGAACCGCGCCGCCTGATCCGGGGTCTCGAGCGGCACCGCGAAGCGCGACGCCCCGGGCGTTCCGAAATCATTGGTGACGCTGCCGAGCGCCATGACCAGCGTGTCATAGGGGATGACGCTGGGCGCGGTGACCTCGCGCCCCTCCTCGTCGAACACCGCGCCGAGCGCGATTTCGCGCCGCGCTCGGTCGATGCCGATCATCTCGCCGAGGCGAAAGCGGAAATGGTGCCAATGCGCTTGCGCGAGATAGCTCAGGTCATGGGCGGCGCGGTCGAGGCTGCCGGCGGCGACCGCGTGGAGAAGCGGTTTCCAGAGATGGGTGCGCGATTTATCGACGAGCGTGATGCGCGCCTCGCCGCGCCGGCCGAAACGGTCGCCGAGCCGGGTTGCAAGCTCTAGCCCGCCAGCCCCGCCGCCGACGATGACGATATGATGCGCGCCCGCCGCCATGATTGCCTCCCGCGATTCCGAGCCGCCAGAATAGGACGAGGCGCTACGGAAACGAACAGAGTTCTTACCCCGCATGGCGATCATCGCCGTCGCGGAATTTAGGTCACCGAGCGTTACGCTTTTTTCTTGCCTTGGCGGCGGCCGCGAGGATAATCTTAATTTGACAAAATGCCTTGCAATCACTGCGTGTATTGGCATTTTGGCGAAGCGCGTCGCGACATTTGCAGGCGTCATGTCGCGTCTCGGGAAGGGCGGGGAAAATGGCGTGCGAGAGGGGGCGGGCGATCATGGCACGGGTTCCGATGGCGCCGTGAAAACCGCGATGCGGGTGCTCGGCACCCGATTCCGCGCCGAATCCGCCGGCGGCGCTCGCGTGGCGGGGCGCGGACTTGCCGAGCGTCTTGCGCGCTATCCCGTCGTCAGCTGCGATATTTTCGACACGGCATTGGTTCGCGAATTGGCGCGGCCGGCCGATGTGCTGCTCGCCGTCGGCGCCCGGGCGCGGGCGTGCGGGCTGATCACCTGCGATGCGGCGGCGTTTCGCGTCTTTCGCCTCGCCGCCGAGGACGCGGCGCGCGAGGCGGCGCGCGACGCCGGCCATGACGAGGTGCGTATCAGCGAGGTCTATGAATACCTTGCCGCGCAAGGGCTGGTTTCCGACCCGGTGGCGGCGGCGGCGCTGGAATTCGCGACCGAGCGCACGGTTTGCCGGCCGGTGCCGGCGCTGCGCGACACGCTGGCGACGCTGGCGCCAGGGCAGCGGCTGATTTTCCTCTCCGATTCCATCCTGCCCGGCGCCTGGCTTGCGACACTTCTCGCCGAAAACGGCTTCGGCGGCGCCTGCGAGGTGATTTCCTCGGCAGATGCCAGGCGCAGCAAGGCGAGCGGGCGGCTCTTCGCCTGGCTGCTCGCGCATCTCGGCGTCGCGGCGCGCGATATCATCCATCTCGGCGACAATCCGGTCTCCGATATTGCCCACGCCCGCGCCCATGGGCTCGCAACCCATCTTTTGCGGCACCGCGCGGCCCCGCCCGAGGACGAAGCGGTCGCTGCCGGCGACGTGACCCTCCGCCTCCTTCACAGCCGCCGCCGTGCCCCCCGGCCGGCGCCGGTCGGGAGGCGCGCCGGCGGCGATATCGGCGGCGGTGAGGGCGGGGAAAAACCGCTCGCCTATTATATCAGCCTGCTGATGCTCGGCTTTGCCCTGTTCGTGCTCGCCGAGGCGCGCCGGCTCGGCATTCGCCGGATCTATTTCACCGCCCGCGACGGCTATCTGCCGCTCGCCATCGCCCGCCGGATCGCGGCAAAGCGCGGCGATCCCGTCGAGTTGCACTATCTCGAAGTGTCTCGCCAGGCGATCGTGCTGCCCGGTCTCGGCGATGACCCCAAGGCGCTGGCCGAGGCGCTGGCGCACACGGTGAGTGGCGATCGCCTCGCCGCCATCCTCGCGCCGCTCGGGGTCGCGGCCGAGACCGTGGCCCCGCTGCTTGCCGGCCTCGGTTTCGACCCGGCGCGGATCGTGGAAGACGAAGTTGGGCTTTGTCTCGCCGCCGCCGAGCGTTTGATCGCGACGCAGCCGGCATTGATCAGCGCGGCTTTGGCGGCGCGGCGGGAAGCGGCGCTCGGCTATCTCGCCGGCGAGGATTTTCTCGCGCCGGGGCGGCGGATGATCGTCGATATCGGCTGGCATGGCTCGATCCAGCGCCACCTGGCGCGGCTTGCGGGGCTCGCCGACGAGGATCTGTTTGGCTGTTATCTCGGGCTTTTCCCGGCGGCGCTGCGCCGTGGCCTCACGCCACGCACCGCGTCGGGCTATCTTTTCAGCTTCGGCCATCCCGAACCGCTCTGCGATCTCATCCGCGAGGGGCCGGTCCTGCTGGAGCTTTTCTTTTCCGCCCCGCACGGCTCGGTTGCGCATTACGTCGCGGCAGAAGGCCGCTTCCGCGCCGTGCACGCCATCGAACAGGCGCCGGCGGGTGCGATCCGCGCCGCCTTCTTCGCGGCACTGGAGCGGGACTGCCTCGCCGAGATCGATGCGCTCGCAGCACTGCTCGATGGTGCCTGGCCCGACCAGATCGACCCGGCTTCGGCGCTCTTTGACATCGCCGGCCTGCTGCGCCGGCCGAACGCACGCGAGGTGCGGGCGATCAACACCATTCCGTTCGTCCACGGGATCGATGGGCGGCGCATCTCGGCGGCGATCAACCCGCTGCCGCTGCACGAATTGCTGTTGCGCCCGTTGGCGAGTTTGCAGCGCCTTGCCACTGCCCCGGCCGGCGCCCCTTGGCGCGCCGGCGCGGTCAGGGCCAGCCTGCCCTGGCCGCTGCCGGATATGACCCATGCCGAGTTTCGTCACCGCGTCAGCCAATTGCGGCGGCTGCTGGGCTTGCGCTAGCCCTCGGTTAACGCCGCGCGATCGCCGCCGGCGGTCTCAACGGAGCGGGGCGAGGGTGGGGTGGTTGGCGCCGCGGGTGACGGTGAGGATCTGCCCGCCATCGCGCGCCGAGATCATCAGCATGTCGCCGGGGGCGAGGAGGTCGCCGGCGTCGCGGAAGAAGCCCGGTGCGGTGACATCGTCGAGGCGCTCGCTATCGGCCTTGTAGTGCCAGAGGGTGAAGCCTTGGGCGTAGGAGAGCACCGAGAGATTGCGGGTGGCGAGCGCCATGGCGGTTTCCTTTGCGCGTACAAGGAAAGGGCCGCACCGGGGGGAGGTGCGGCCCTTCAGGTTGGGAAGAAGGAGGAACCAACGAACGTATTTCGCCCGTTGATAAGCATTATTTAAACCGTCAGTTGACACGCGTCAAGACTATTTTCCTAAAAATTTCGTCATACCCCTGCCATGTATATCCCGATGCCGCGATCACGCGACGATACCCTTGACGCGGAGCAGCCATTCCAGCCGCTCGAGCGCCTCGCGCCACAGCCGCCAATCGCTGCGCTCGGTGGCAAAGCCGGGATTCGGCGCCGCTTGCCGTTCGCCCCAAACGCGCAAAATGCGGGCATGGACGAGGTCGATGCGGCGGCGGCGATAGAGGGTATCGAGGCATTTGACCACATCATCAGGCTCGCACGGGCGTGGCGCGCGGCCGATGCCAGCGCGCACGCGGGCGCCATCGCGCCGGGCGACGAGGGCCGCCATGGTCCACAGCCAAGCCTCCTCGGCGCTGCGGAAAGGGATGGTCTGCGGGGCTCTGGCGGCGGGGAAACGGTGCGAGGTGTGGGTCATGCGGGCGATGCTGGCCATGGCGCGGGACTCCTCATTGGCGGCGGGAGACGGATGTTAAGAACAAAACAAGAACTGTCTGCGATAGAAAAACCACGAATCGTGACCCGCCGCAAGGGTAATCAGGTAAAATTTCCTATTCCCTTCGGACTCAATTCCTTGCACACTGTTCTTCCAGCATTGCATCGGCCACCCACCACGTAACGGCCAAGGCGACATGAAACACGAAGATATCTGGCGTGCCCTCGATACGCTCGCCGCCGAGCAGGGGCTTTCTCCCTCGGGCCTAGCGCGCCGCGCCGGGCTCGACCCCACCACCTTCAACCAGTCCAAGCGGCGGATGCCCGACGGCCGCGCGCGCTGGCCGAGCACCGAGAGTCTGGCGAAGGTGTTGCAGGCGACCGGCGCCGGGCTCGAGGAGTTTACTGCCCTCGTCACCGGCGCGCGGGCGCTCGCCGCATCGCGGCCGCTGACCCGCAGGGTGCCGCTGATCGGCTTTGCGCAGGCGGGCGGGGAGGGGTTTTTCGATGATGGCGGCTATCCGGTCGGTGGCGGCTGGGACGAGGTGAGTTTGCCCGAGGTCGCCGACCCGCACGCCTACGCCTTGGAAATCAGCGGCGATTCGATGGAGCCCGTGTTTCGCGATGGCGATGTCGTCATCGTCTCGCCCAATGCGCCGGTCAGGCGCGGCGACCGGGTGGTGGTGCGAACGCAGCGGGGCGAGGTGATGGCAAAACAGCTCGCCCGCCGCTCCGCCCGCCGGGTGGAACTGAAAAGCCTCAACCCGGCCCATGCCGATTACAGTTTCGAACTTGCCGAAATCACCTGGCTGCACCGGATTTTATGGGCAAGCCAATGACAAATCGGAGAATCGTCAGGGCGCTCGAGCACGAGCCATCGCGGACGGCTACTCCCCCGCGGGAACGGATGCCGGTCTATCGTTAAACTCGGGCCTAAATCGTCTCTTCCATCAACACCCGGGCAAGCTTTGTGAATTCGGCGATGCTCAGGGTTTCGGCACGGCGGGTCGGGTCGATCCCGGCCTTGGCGAGGAACGCCGCGCCGCCAAGTGGCGCGAGTGCCCGGCGCAGCATCTTGCGGCGGTGGCCGAAAGCGTAAGCGCTGACCCGCTCAAGGGCGGCGCGCAGCGCTGGCGGTGGCTGGTTGGCATGCGGGGTCAGCCGGACCACCGCCGAGGCGACGGCGGGCGGCGGCGTGAAGGCCGCCGGCGGCAGGCGGAGCACAAGCTCGGCGTGGCAGACGAACTGCGCGAGAACCGCGAGCCGGCCATAAGCCGGGCTCCCCGGCGCGGCGCAAATCCGCTCCGCGACCTCGAGTTGAAACATCAGCACCAGACACGCGAAAGCGTCGGCGGTGCGTAGCCAGCCGATCAGGAGCGGGGTCGCGATATGATAGGGAAGATTGGCGACGATCACCCGCGGCGCCGGCGTCAGCGCCGGATAGTCGAGCCCGAGCGCATCCGCTTCGATCACGGCAAGCCGCGCCCCGGCGGCCGGCTGCAATTCGGCGAGGGCCGCGACCGCGCGGCGATCGATCTCGATCGCGGTGACGCTGGCGGCGTCGCTCGCCAGCAAAGCGCGGGTGAGCCCGCCCGGCCCCGGCCCGACTTCGATCACATGCGCGCCCGCCAGCGGGGCTGCGGCGGCGATGCGGGCGGTGAGGTTGAGATCGAGCAGAAAATGCTGCCCCAGCGCCTTGCGCGCGGCGAGCGCATGGCGGGCGATGACCTCACGAAGGGGCTCGGCGAGCGGGTCGCCGGTCAAGAAAGAGCCTTCTTTTTCTGAAGAAAAAGAAGCAAAAAGACTTCTCTCCCGTTTTCTCGGAGCGGCAACTTCCTCGTAGGCACTGCCCAACGGGTAAAAGTTTTTTGGTTCTTTTTTTCAAAAAAGAACATTTCTCGCGCTTTCACACCCCGCCGATCCGCTGATCGATCGAGGCGTGGCGATGGAGATCGCGCATCATCTGGCGCGAGATCAGTTCGATGCGCTGGCTGGAGAGCTGATTGGCGATTTCTTCCTTGGACGGCATGCCGAGATTGCGCTCCTCGCGGGCGCAGACGATGACCACCATGATCCCTTCCTGCGTGACCAGGGGTTCGCTCGGTTTGTTTTCGGTGAGCTTGCCGAGCAGGGTGCGGAGTTCGGGCGGATTGACGGATTCGAGGCGGACTTCGAGCGGATCGGGCCGCGGCGGATTGCCGGCCGCCTTGTCAGCCGCCGCCATCGCGTCGCAGCTATGGACGTTGGTCGAGATATCCTTCGCGCGGAGCAGCATGTCGTGCTGTTGCTGCGTCGGGTTCTGGGGGTCGAGCGGGGTCGAGAATTTCAAGAATACCTGGCGGATTTTGAGCAGGGTCGCGGGGTCGTTGCCGATTTGGCGCTTGGCGAGCAGGGTGACGATGGAAAGCCCGCCGGCGACCGGCACCGGGTTGCTGATCGCGCCGACCGGCATTTCGGTGACCAGGTGAGCGACCGGGGATTCGAGCTGGTTGGGCCGCACCCAGCCGAGATCGCCGCCTTGCAGTGCCGTCTGGCTCTGACTGAACTGCGCCGCGACGACGGCGAAGGGCGCGCCGCTGCGCAATTGCTGGATCACGGTTTCGGCGAAACGCTGGGTGTCGGCGGCGCGGGCCGGCTCGTCGATCGGGAGGAAGATCTCCGCCACATGATATTCCATCTGGCCGGTCTCGGCCTTGATCATGCGCAATTGCTCCTCCACGTCCTGCTGGGTGACGCGGTCGGCAACGCCGATCTGTTCGCGCAAGACCCGCGACCAGCCGAGTTGCACCCGGGTTTGGTCGTAGAGCGTGTGGATCTCGGCGCCATCGGAGGCGAGGCGGCGCGCCAGCGTCCCGGGCGGCATGTTGTTGCGCTTTTCGAGATTGGCGATGGTCTCGGCGATGTCCTTATTGGTGACGGCGATCTTGCGCCGCTGCACCTCTTGCAGGCGGAGCCGCTCGTCGATCAGCTCGCGCACGACCTGCGGTGTCAACCGGTCGAGCACCTCGCGGGTGATCGGAAGCCCGCTCGAGAGGGCAAAGAGGCGCCGACGGTTATCGACGTCCTGGGCGCTGATGACATCGCCGTTGACGACCGCGACGATGCGGGATTCTTTTTCCGGGTCGATCGTATCGGCCGAGATTTTGCCGCCGTTCGCGGGCGCCCCGGCGGAATGATCGGGGGCGTGTTTGTCCGCGGCCGGCGCCGCAGGCGATGCGGCGGCCGGCGGCGGCGTTTGCGCACCCGCCGGCAGGGCTGCGATCAGCCAGCCCAGGCTCGAGAGCACGGACAAGGCGGGCAGGGAAATTTTCCGCACGATCGGTCGCATCAGGGAAACTCTCTCTCCCAAACTCGCCCCCGGACCGGCAAGCCAGTCACGCCGGGGCATGGTTTGCCAGCCTATAGCACATTTCGCCATGGCGTGCCCCTACATCAACGGGACGCCGAATTGTCCCAGGGTTTTGAAGGTCATATTGATGGTCAAAGCCTGGACATTGCTGATGCCGTTATAGTTCGTGAACAAATCGAAGTAGTTGAGCGCGACGATGAAGCAATCGTCTTCATAGCCGCCATCGAGGCCATAGGCGACCAATTGATTGAGCTGCATGTTGCGTTGGATGTAGCCGCCGGCGCGCCAATTGCCGAATTTCGTCTGCAGGCCGGCCAGAATCTCGTTGCGTGGGAAATTGAGCGCTTGATAGGGGGCATAAGATGGCGCCGGGATGGTCGGCAACTGGTTATAGAAGTAGAAAGGGTCGAGATTGCTATAGATATAACCGAAATCGACGCGGAAATTCGGCGGCCCGACCGTCAAGCGAGTATCATTGAACTCAGTCTCGCCGGTGTCGTGGTTGAGGCGAAAGCGATAGGTCACGTTCATCCAGTCCGCCGGCTCATAATAGACCCGCCCGACGATGTCGGAAATATTGCCGCCGAGCCCGGTGCCCGGCCCCCAAAGCTGGTATTCGGTCTGCGAGCGATAGGACTGGCCGATCAAAGCGTCGAAAACATGGCTGCCATCGAACCACGCGAAATGCATCCCGAGATCGGCGCGCAACCCGCCGCCGAGACGGTCGATGCCGGGCAAGCGGTTGATCGAAAACAGGTTGGCGTCGGTGAAGAGCTGATCGAGGCTGTCCTCGTTGGGGATGAGATAGGGTGAGGTGAAGCCGTAGCCGTCGGGGCGGATGACGAACTGGGTGATCGGCTCCAGGACCGTCGTCGCGTCGCCATCGATGCGTGAGAACGGCCAGTTCATCCGCGCCGCCACCACCGGCTCGCCCTGGGCGACGTCGGAATGGGTGTAGGGGCTGAAATTGGGGATCTGGTTGAGGCCCTGGGCCTGATAGCCGGCGGAATAGAAGCGGGCGAGAAAATTCCATTCCTGGCCGAGCGGTCCCATTTCCGGCAAATTATAGGAGAGCGTGCCGTTGATCCGCTGGGTATCGGTGCCGATGAAGCGGAGCACGTCGAAGCCGCCGCCAGTGAAGGTGAAATAGCCGCCCAGCGAATCCGGCGTGCCGACATAGTCATAAAGATAACGCGGTAGGACGTAGGGCAGTTCCTTGTTATTCACGATATTGAGCAGACCTTCGTAGAATTGCGTATCGAGCCGTGAATAAGCGCCCTGGCCGAAGCCTTCGAGGTAGGTTGTGCTGGAAAGCACATCGTTACCGTAACCGGAGATAAAGAAATCGCGCATGTAATTGGCGGAACTGGCTTCGTTGATATTGAAGCCATAACGCCAATTTTCGTTGTAGGTGAAATCGCCGGAGCCGAAAAACAGCCCCTGCATCGCATTCTCGTCATAGGCGATGGCGGTTTCCAACTTAATCTGACCGTTATTGAATTTTTGCCGATAGAGTGTGTCGAGTTGAGGGTCCATGCCGCTGTCGATCCAGGGCGTGATCGTGATGTCCGAATAATTATTGATGACGTAGTAATAAGGCAGCGCGAAGAAGCTGCCGATGAAGGTGTTGGAGCCGGCATCGGGGGCAAGAAAGCCGCTTTCGCGTTTGACGGAACTGTCGGCGGTGGAAAAATAGGGCATGTAGAAAATCGGCACGCCGAGCAGTTCTACCGTCGCGTCCTGGAACTCCATGCGCTTGGCCTGGAGGTCATCGACCGCCGAATAGGCATCGATCTGCCAGACCGGCGGCTTGGTGGGATCGTCCTTGCACAGCGTGCAGGCGGAATAGACCATGCGGCTGAGCTCGTTATATTGGCCATCGGTGCGGCGCGCGCCGTTGGCGGCGATGCGGGTGTTCTCCTCGAGCAGCATACGCATGCCGCGCAGCACCGCTTCGCGCATCCCCTGTGTCAGCTCGGCGTAATCGGCGAACAGAACCTCGCCATCGGGCTCCAGCAGCACGACATGGCCGGTCGCGGCGACGACATTGGTGTTGCGGTCGAAGACGATCTTGTCGGCGCGGAGCACGTGATCGTTCTGCCAGGCCTCGACATGGCCGGTTGCGGTGACGATGCCGTTGTCGCGGTCATAGGCGATCTGATCGGCGGTGAAGGAAACCGCCTCGTTCGGCTTGATCGGCTCCTTGTTCAGGCTGGTGCCGTATTGCGGCTTGGTGAACGGGGTAAAGCCGGGAATGGTGGTCTGAGCGAGCGCGGTTGTCGCGAACGTGAACACGATCGCGCCCGCAAGGGTAGCGAGGAGAGCCCCCCAAGCCCGGCGCAGCATCGCTCAGCCGTCTTCCAGATGAAGCAGCAGCGCGATCGCCAGCATCAGCCCGGCCGCTGCCGGCGCCCAGGCGGCGAGGACGATCGGCAAGGCGCCGGAGCCGCCGAATTCCTCGGCGACCTTGGAGACCATGAACAGCGCGAAACCGGCGGAAACCCCGCTCCCGATCATCCGCGCGGTGCCGCCGCGCCGCGTCGGGCGCATCGAGAACCCGGCCGCGACCAGCGTCATCGTCGCCGCCAAGACCGGCAGCGCGAGCAGGCTTTGGAAACGCAGCCGATGGCGGATCGCGGAAAACCCGGAGCGCTCGAGGAGTGCGATGAAGTCTGGCAGCTTCCAAAACGAGAGCGTGTCCGGCGAGGCGAAGCTCTCCTCGACGCGGGCGACGGTGAGATCGGTCGGCAGCAGGATCGTCCCCGCCGGTTCGGGCGGCCGATCGGTGGAAACCACCCGCGCCGCTTCCAGCCGCCAGGTGCCGTGATCGAGCACCGCGCGTTGCGCCTCGATGCGCTGCAAAAGCTGGTCATGCGGCGCCAGGCGAAAAACGCTGACCTCGCTCACCGAGAGCACGCGGCGGGTGAGCGCCACTTGCTCGGCGTGGATGATCGAAACTCCCTCCGGCACCAGCGCGTGGTCGGATTGGCGGAGCCAGAGCTGGCCGCCGGCGAGCGACAGCGGCCCGCCGGTCGAGGTGAGATAGAGGTTGTCGAGCGCTTCGGCGCGGGCCAGCATCACCGCCGAAAGCGGGGTCACCGCCGCCGTCGCGATGGCGCCGAGCAAGGCCGCGCACAAGGTTGGGCCGGAGAGGAATTGCCACGCCGAAAGCCCGGTCGCCCGCGCAACGATCAGCTCCGACGAGCGGGTCAGGCGCCAGAACGCCGAAATCCCGCCGAGCAGCACGGCAAACGGCAGGATCTGCATCGCCTCCCACGGCAGCCGCAGCGCCGCGATCTCGGAGACGATGCCGAAGGTCGCTTGCGGCCGGGTCGCGGCGCGGCGCAAAAGCTCGATGAAGTCAAACAGCGCGACGAGCCCGGAAAGCGCCGCGATCATGGTGAGGACGGCGAAGACGAACACCCGCGAGATATAGCGGAGGAAGGTCGCGGCGATGATCATGCCGCCGCCCCGGGGACGAGGGACGAAAGGCGGCCGAGACGGAGTTCGGGCACGAACAGCATCCAGGCGCAGACCATGCCGGGCGCGATGGCATGCACCCAGATCAGCGGGATCAGCGCCGGCACGCGCGCCGCGAGATTGGCGATCATCAGACCGGCGGCAAGCAGGCCGACGACGACGAGCACCGCGATGAACGGGCGCAAAAGCCCGCCATGGCGCTGAAACGCGCCGCGCAGCACCGCGACCAGGGCAACCATGGCGAAGGAGGCGGCGGTGAGCGGCGCGGTCAGGCGGCGATGCGCCTCGACGACGAATTTCGGCCGATCGCGCGCCGTGACCACCGCCGGGTCGGGGTGCAGCAATTCGCCGAGCGACATCTCGGTCGCGTCGCGAAAGCGCTGCGCGGTCGATTTGTTGGAGGAAAGCTCGATGACATTCTGCGCGAACGTGAGAATGTTGAGCCGCCCGGTCTGATGATCGATCTCCTGGCGGGTGCCGTCCAGCAGCAGCACGCGCGGCGCATCGGTCGAGGGCAGGAAGCGGCCGCGGCGGGCGAGGATCGTCGCATGCGCGTTCTTCTGGCGCGCGTCATCGATCATCACGCCATGCAGCGTGCCGTCCGAATCGCGCCGACGGACATAGACCGTCATGTCGTCGGAGACCTGGGTGAAGACGCCGTCTTGGAGCATGAAGGCGGCCATGCGGTTGCGGATGCGGAACTGTTCCTCGCGGAACGCCGCCGAGGCCGAAGGCACCACCCAGACATCGAGGACAAAGCAGGTGACGACCGAGATCAGCGCCAGCATCATCGCCGGGCGCGAAAGCGCGTAAGCCGAAAGCCCGGCGGCACGCATCACCGTCAGCTCGCGGTCGCTCGCCAGGCGCTGATAGGTGAACTGCACCACGACATAGGTGGTGATCGGCAGGATGACGGCGACGAAGCTCGGGATCAGAAGGCCGGTGAGCTGGAGAAACACCACCAGCGAGAGACCGCGATTGACGACGAGATCGATGAAGCGGAGCGACTGGGTCAGCCAGATCAGCGCGACCAGGCCACCGGTCGAGGCAACCAGCCCGGCCAGGAGCTGGCCGAGGAGATAGCGGTCGATCTGGCCAAGTCGGAGCGCGGAGAGCATGGCGGCCTGCTTTGCGTCGTCCCAGATGCAACCAGCGAAGTGGGGATCGCCGGTTTCTGGGCCAGAACTTCGGCGAAAGCAACTGCCGAGCGACTTGGCTGCGTATTTTTGCGCAGGGCGTGACGCCCGCCGGCGCGTGGGCGCGGCGTCATGCCGTTTGGCGGTGCGAGAAAGTGGCGAAAGGCAGAAAAAAGCGCTCTTTTTTGAAAAAAAGAGCCAAAAAACGTTTATCCGTTGGGGTGTGCCTGCGGCAAAACCTTTCCTGGGTTCAGGAGGCCGCGCGGGTCGAACGCCGTCTTGAGCGCGCGCATGAGGTCGAGTTCGACCCCGCCGCGCCATTCCGGCATCAGGTAGGTTTTGAGCTGGCCGACTCCGTGCTCGGCCGAGAAGCTGCCGCCCAAGCGCCGCACGACGCCGAGCACGGCGTCCATCACGGCGTGGTCCTGGGCGAGGAAATCCTCGTCCGCCATGCCCTCGGGCGGGCGCAGGTTGAAGTGGATGTTGCCGTCGCCGAGATGGCCGAAGGCAACGACGCGGATCCCCGGCATGAGTGCGGCACAGGCGGCAGGGGCGTCGCGCAGGAAGCGCGGCACCAGCGAGACCGGTACCGAGACGTCGTTCTTGATGCTGGCGCCGGCGCGCTTTTGCGCCTCCGCGTGCTCCTCGCGCAGCCGCCACATCGCCCGCGCCTGCGCCTCGCTCGCCGCCAGCGTCGCGTCCAGCACCTCGCCCGCCGCCATCGCTTGCGCCAGCATCTCCTCGACGCCCTCAGCGAGCCCGGCCGCGCGGCGGGGCGAGGCGAATTCGGCCAAGACGTAATGCGCTGCGGCAGCGATGGGAAGCTGCGTGTCCGGGATGTGGCGGAGCACGAGGTCCATGCCGTCTCCCCCCATATATTCGAAGGCAAGCAGCGCCGAGGGGTCATGACGCTGGCAGCGGGTCAGCAGCGCGAGCGCCGCCTCGGGGTTCGGCAGCGAGGCAAACGCAACCAAGCGCTCGCGCGGCGCCGGCACCAGCTTGAGTACGGCGGCGGTGATGATGCCGAGCGTGCCCTCGGCGCCGAGGAAAATCTGGCGGAGACAATAGCCGGTATTGTCTTTGCGCAACCGCCGGAGCCCCTCCCACACCCGGCCATCGGCGAGCACCACCTCGAGGCCGAGCACGAGATCGCGGGCATTGCCGAAGCGGAGCGTCATATTGCCGCCGGCGTTGGTCGAGAGCACGCCGCCGATGGTGGCACTCCCTTCCGAGGCGATCGAAAGCGGCAACTGGCAGCCGGCCTCGGCCGCCGCATCCTGCGCCGCCTTGACCGTCGCCCCGGCCTCGATGGTGAGGGTGAGATCGACCGGGTCGATGGCGCGCACGCGGTTGAGCCGCGACAGGGTGAGAACCACCTCGTCGCCGTGCGCGGACGGGGTCGCGCCGCCGACCATGCTGGTATTGCCGCCCTGCGGCACGATGCCAAGCCCGGCCTCGGCGCAGATGCGGACGGCGGCGGCGAGTTCGGCGGTGCTCCCCGGGCGCAACACGGCGGGCGGGCGGCCGCGATAGAGCCGCCGCCAATCCTCGGCATAGGGCGCGATATCGGCGGGGTCGGTGATCAGCCCGCGTGGCCCGAGGCACTCGGCGAGCGCGGCGAGGGCCTCGGCCGCGTTCATGCCGGCTGCTCGGCCTTGTGCGCCGCCAGCGCCATCAGCCGCCGATCACGCCAGGCCTGGCGGGCCGGGTGGTCGGCGAGCGGCAGCGCGGCGCGGCGGGGGGCGGCGAGCCGGGCGACAAGGTCGGGCGTGAGGTCACAGGGCGTCATCTCGCGTTCAACCTCCTTGTAAAGCCCGCCATAGCGGGCGACGTAATCGGCGAGCCCGCCCGGCGCGTTGAGGTCTATGGTCTCGAACGGCCCCATGAACGACCAGCGCAGACCAAGCCCGTGCTTGATCGTCGCGTCGAGATCCTCCTCGCTGACGACCCCGTCGCGCACCAGCCGGAACGCCTCGCCGAGCAGGGCCATTTGCAGCCGGTTGAGGACGAAGCCGGTGACCTCCCGGTTCACCGTCGCCGGCACCTGCCCGGCCGCCTCCATCAGCGCCCGCGCCCGCGCGACCACCGCGGGATCGGTCCACGGCGCCGGGCAGAGTTCCACCACCGGCACGAGATAAGGCGGATTGACCGGATGCGCGACGAGGCAGCGCCCCCGCCCGGCGAGATTGCCGGTGAACTGGCTCGCCGGGATGCCGGAGGTCGAACTCGCGAGGATGGCGTCGGGGGCGGCGAGGCGGTCCAGCTCGGCGAACAGGTCAGCTTTGGCCTCGACCCGCTCGGGGCCGTTTTCCTGGACGTATTCGGCGCCGGCGAGCGCTTCGGCGAGGCTGGGCGCGAGGGTGATGCGCGCCAGCACCGTCGCCGGCGGATCGGCGAGGAGACCGACTTCGGCGAGTTCGGGCAGCCGCGCCGCGATGAACGCGCGCGCCGCCGGGAGTGCCGCCGGCACCGCGTCCCACAACGCGACGGCGAATCCGGCGCGCGCGAAGACGATCGCCCAAGAGCGTCCGATCAGCCCCGCCCCGATCACCGCGACTCGGCGTTGGCTTTTTTCGTCCATCGCTTGCCAGTCCTCTTTCCCCGGTTCACCCTGCCGGCACCTCCCGGCAACCGAGACAAAGAGGAAACCCGATGGCGTCATTGGTCAAGATCGCGGTGCTCGATGATTGGCAGGGCATCGCCCGCGCTAGCGCCGATTGGCGGGCACTCGAAGCCCGCGCGACGGTCGATTTTTTCCCGGCCGCCTTCGCCTCCGAAGACGAGGCGGCTTCCCGCCTCGCGGCCTACGACATCCTGCTCCCGATGCGCGAGCGGACGGCGTTTCCCGCATCCCTCATCGCGCGTCTGCCGCGCCTCAAGCTGATCGCCATGACCGGGCCGCGCGCCGGCACCCTCGATCTCGCCGCCTGCACCAAAGCTGGCGTGCTGGTGTGCAACACCGGGAGCGACGCGTCAGGCGCGGCGACGGCGGAACTCGCGCTCGCCTTGCTGCTCGCCGCCGCGCGCCATGTCCCGGCCGGCGATGCCGCGATCCGTGCCGGGCGCTTCCAGGAGGGGGTCGGGCTGGGCCAGACGCTCGCCGGTGCGACGCTCGGCGTGATCGGGCTCGGGCGGATCGGCGCGCGCATGGCCGGCTACGGCCGCGCGCTGGGCATGCGTGTGCTCGCCTGGAGCGCCAACCTGACGCCAGAGCGCGCCGCCGAGGCCGGGGCGGAGTATGCAACGAAAGAGGCGCTGCTTGCACAGTCGGATGCGATCAGTCTCCATCTCGTGCTCTCCGCCCGCACCCGCGGTGTGCTCGGCGCTGCCGAGTTGGCGCGGCTCAAGCCGGGGGCGATCGTCGTCAACACCGCGCGCGGCCCGCTGATCGAGGAGGCGGCGCTGGTCGCGGCGCTCCGCGAGGGACGCATCATCGCGGCACTCGATGTTTTCGATACCGAGCCGCTGCCCGCCGACCATCCGCTGCGCACTTTGCCCAACACCGTGCTCACGCCGCATCTCGGCTTCGGGACGGGCGCGATCTTCCGCCAGTTCTATGGCGAGGCGATCGAAAACATCGCGGCCTTCCTCGACGGCGCACCGATGCGGGTCGTCAATCCCGAGGCGATCGCGCCTTCCGCTTGACGGCTGGGGCGCGGCGTTCTCCCATGGCGGCAACCGAGACCGATCTTAGAGGAGGAAAACGATGCGCGCCTGGGCCGTGGTTGCCAACGGAGCCCCGCTCAAGGAAATGGAGCTTCCGACCCCGGAGCCGAAAGGGACGGAAGTGCTCCTGGAGACGACGCATTGCGGCGTCTGCCATTCCGATCTCCATATCTGGGAAGGTTTTTATGATCTCGGCGGCGGCAAACGAATGTCGCTCGTCGATCGTGGCGTCGTGCTGCCGCTCGCCATGGGCCATGAAATCGTCGGCCGGGTGGTCAAGCTCGGGCCGGAGGCCAAAGGCGTGAAGCCGGGCGATCTTCGCATCGTCTACCCCTGGGTCGGCTGTGGCACCTGCGCCGCCTGTCTCGGGGACGAGGATAATATGTGCCTCAAGCCGAAAAGCCTCGGCGTTTATCAGAATGGCGGTTACGCGACGCACGTTTTAGCGCCGCATCCGCGCCATCTCGTCGATCCCGGCACCCTCGATCCGGCGGTTGCGGCGACCTATGCCTGCTCGGGGATCACCGTCTATTCCGCGATCCAGAAGGTCATGCCGCTGCCGCCCGAGGAGCCGGTGGTGCTGGTCGGTGCCGGCGGGCTCGGGATGAACGCGATCGAGATCTTAAAGGCGCTCGGGCACAAGAATATCGTCGTCGTCGATGTCAGCGCCGAAAAGCGCGAAGCGGCTCGGCGCGAGGGCGCGAGCCAAACCATCGATGGCAGCGGCGAAGGGGTTGCCAAACGCATCATCGAGGCGTGCGGCGGGCCGGTCGCGGCGGTGATCGATCTCGTCAACGGCACGGCGACGGCGCGCTTTGCCTTCGACGCCTTGCGCAAGGGCGGCAAGCTGGTGCAGGTCGGCCTTTTCGGCGGCGAACTCTCTTTGCCGCTGCCCTTGATGCCGATCCGGGCGCTGACCGTTCAGGGAAGCTATGTCGGCACCGTCAAGGATCTCCGCGCCTTGGTGAAGCTCGCTCAATCCGGCGCCGTCAAGCCGCTGCCGGTGACCGAGGTGCCCCAGCGTGACGCCAATGCGGCCCTGATGCGGCTTCGTGACGGCAAGGTGACGGGGCGCCTCGTGCTCCGGGCGGAGGCCGCGTGATGAGCAAGCGCCAGGTCGTCGTTCTCCGTCGTCGCCCGGTGGGCGCGCCGACGCCGGATATTTTCGCGATCGAGGAAAGCGCGATGCCTGAGCCCGCCGAGGGCCAGGTTCTCACCCGCACCCTCTTTCTCTCGATCGATCCCTATATGCGTGGGCGGCTTTCGGATGCGAAATCCTATGCCGCGCCGGTGCCGATCGGCGGCATGATGGAGGGCGAGACCATCGGCGAGGTGATCGCCTCGCGCGATCCTGGCTTTGCGCCAGGCGATGTCGTCGTCGGCCCGCGCGGCTGGGCGAGCCATCTCGTGGCACCGGCGAAGGCGGTGGTGAAGCTGCCGAAAAACGGCGCGCCGCTCTCCACCTATCTCGGCGTCCTCGGCATGCCCGGCACCACCGCCTATTCCGGGATGACCGATATCGGCCAGCCGAAAGCGGGCGAGACGGTGGTGATCTCGGCGGCCTCGGGCGCGGTCGGCGCGGTCGCCGGCCAGCTCGCCAAGCGAGCCGGGGCGCGCGTCGTCGGTGTTGCCGGCGGGCCGGAGAAATGTCTCTTCGTGCAGGAAACGCTCGGCTTCGATGAATGCATCGATCATCGCAGCCTCGATCTCAAGGCGGCGTTGAATGACGCTTGCCCGAACGGGATCGATGTCTATTTCGAGAATGTCGGGGGTGATCTGCAGCGCCTGGTCTTCCCCCGGCTCAACGCCTTCGGCCGGGTGGTGATGTGCGGCATGGTCGCCGAATATAACGACACCGAGCCGCGTCCCGGCCCCAATCTGATGATGGTGGTGCGCAACCGGCTACGCATTCAGGGCCTGATCGTCTCCGACAAGCCCGAGCGCTTCGCCGAATGGCGGGCGCTGGCGACACCCTGGGTGCTGGACGGCAGCCTGAAATACCGCGAAGACATCGTCGATGGCCTCGAAAACGCTCCCGACGCGCTGATCGGCATTCTCGGCGGGCGCAATTTCGGCAAGCTCCTCGTGCGCGTCGGCGCCGCTCCGGCCTGAGCGGCGGTTTTCTCGGAGCGGGCGGTGCCGCAGGCACTGCCCGCTGGGCAAAGTTTTTTTGGTTCTTTTTTTCAAAAAAGAACATCCTTGCCTTTCCTTGCGAGCGAATAAGGAAACCTTCTCGCACGAACGAGGGGAATTCATTGGCGGCGGCGGGCGCGGCGGGGCAGGATGCGCCAAGTTCGAGGAGCGAGATCATGTCCGAACGCGACAATCACCCCCCGGTGGAAGCGCATCAGGGGCGGCATTTCCTACAAATTCCCGGCCCCACCAACGTCCCCGACCGCGTCCTGCGCGCCATCGATCGCCCGACCATCGACCATCGCGGCCCGGACTTCGCGGCCCTCGCCCGCCGCGTGCTCGACAATCTGCGCCCGGTGTTCGGCACCGAGGCTCCGGTGGTCATCTATCCCGCCTCCGGCACCGGGGCGTGGGAGGCGGCGCTGGTCAATACGCTCTCACCCGGCGATCGCATCCTGATGATCCGCACCGGCTGGTTCGCCACACTCTGGAAGGAGATGGCCGAGCGTCTCGGCCTCGCGCCTTTGGTTTTTGACACCGATTGGCGCCGCGGCGCCGATCCGGCGCTGATCGGCGAGGCGCTCACCGCCGATCGCGACCACGAGATCAAGGCGGTCTGCGTCGTCCATAACGAAACCTCGACCGGCTGCCGCAGCGATATCCAGGCGATCCGCGAGGCGATGGACCGCGCCCAGCATCCCGCCCTGCTACTCGTCGATACCATCTCCTCACTCGGCTCGATGGAGTATCGCCATGATGAATGGGGCGTCGATGTCACCATCGCCGGCTCGCAAAAAGGGCTGATGTTGCCGCCAGGTCTTTCTTTCAATGCGATCAGTCGCAAGGCGCTGGCCGCCGCCGAGCATGCTCGCCTTGCCCGCAGCTACTGGGATTGGCGGCCGATGCTCGCTGCCAATGAACGCGGCTTTTTCCCCTACACGCCGGCGACCAACCTGCTCTACGGCTTGGACGCGGCGCTTTCGATGCTGCACGAGATCGGGCTAGACGCGGTCTTTGCCCGCCACGCCCGCCACGCCGAGGCAACCCGGCACGCGGTACGCGCCTGGGGGCTCGAAATCCAGTGCGCCGAGCCGCGCCATTATTCCGCGAGCCTGACCGCCGTCCGCCTGCCCGAGGGCGAAAGCGCCGATCGTCTTCGCGCCCTCATCCTCGCGCGGTTCAACATGAGCCTCGGCAACGGTCTCGGCCCGCTCGCCGATCGGGTCTTCCGGATCGGCCATCTCGGCCATTTCGGCGATCTCGATCTGATCGGAACGCTGGCCGGGGTGGAAATGGGCCTCGCTGGCGCCGGCATCCCGTTCCGCGCCGGCGGCGTCCAGGCGGCACTCGACTTTCTGGCGCTGCCGGCGTGAGACAGAGATGAAGACTCGTTCTTTTTTGTAAAAAAGAACCAAAAAACTTTTGTCCGTTGGGCAGTGCCTGCGGCGCTGCCGCGTAAAGAAAGGAATAGCACATGATCGAAGTTTGGACCTGGCCGACCCCGAATGGGCACAAAGTGCATATTATGCTCGAGGAAATCGGGCTTCCTTACAAAGTCGTGCCGGTGAATATCGGCCAGGGGGAGCAGTTCAAGCCCGAATTCCTCGCGATCACCCCCAATCACCGCATTCCGGCGATCATTGATCCCGACGGGCCGGGGGGCAAGCGTTTCGCCTTGTTCGAATCTGGCGCGATCCTGATTTATCTCGCGGAAAAAACCGGGAAATTGATCCCGGCCGAGCCGGCGGCGCGCTATCTTTGCCTCCAATGGCTGATGTTCCAGATGGGCGGCGTCGGGCCGATGTTCGGCCAGTATAATCATTTCGCCGCTTACGCGCCGGAAAAGATTCCTTATGCCATCGAGCGCTACACCAACGAGGTCAAGCGCCTGCATCGCGTGCTCGATAAGCGTCTCTCGGAGAGCGACTACCTCGCCGGCGCGGACTACTCGATCGCCGACATCGCGACCTTCCCCTGGGTGCGCAATCCGTCGCGGCGCGGCATCGACCTCGCCGATTACCCGCATGTTCGCCGCTGGCATGACGCGATCGCCGCCCGCCCCGCCGTGATGCGCGGCGTCGAGGTTCTGAGCGAAAATCAGCGCCGCGGCGCGATGACCGACCAGGAGCGCGAAAATCTGTTCGGCGCCAAGCAGTTCGGCGCGCGCTGAGACGGCGATGGCCGGGGCGGTGCCGGCGTCGCCGTTCCTCGCGGTCGCGGAAGGCGCGCGTTTCGTCCTCGGCCGCATCGCCCAAAGCCTCGATGGCCGCATCGCGACGCCCTCCGGCGCCTCGCGCTGGATTGGCGGTGAGGAGGATCTCGATCACACCCATCGCCTCCGCGCCAGCGCCGACGCCGTCCTGGTCGGCGCCAGCACCGTCGCCGCCGATGACCCGCGCCTGACCACGCGGCGGGTTCGCGGCCCCTCGCCGGTCAGGGTGGTGCTCGACCCGAGGCGGCGGCTCGGCGTGGAATTTTGTCTCTTTCAGGATGGCGGCGCGACGCTGCTTTGCGTTGCGGCAGAGAACATCGCCGGGGAAACCCGCCACGGCACCGCCGAACTCGTCGGGGTTTCGTGCCCGGATGGCGTTTTCGATCTCCGCCGTTTGCTTGATCAGCTCGCTCTGCGCGGCTTGCGGCGCGTGCTTGTCGAAGGCGGTGGGGTGACGCTATCGCGCTTTCTCGCCGCCGGCCTGCTCGACCGGCTGCACGTGACCCTCGCGCCGCTTCTGCTCGGCGGCGGCATCCCGGCGTTTGCGCTACCCGCCGCCGCGACCCCGGCCGAGGCGCGGCGGCTCGCCTGGACGGTTCATCCTTTGGGCGGGGATCTCCTGCTCGATATCGTGCTCACCGCGAACGCAACTGGGCGCGGCGGCGAAGGGCCGCGAGCGCCGTGACCCCGAACCCGAGGAGGCCGAGCGTCGCCGGCTCGGGGACATTGGTGCCGCCGCTGCCGACCAGGGGCGCGATATCATCGAGTGAGCTGATAAAGAAATTATTCGAAACGAAATCGGTGGATGCGCCAATGAGGCCGGTATTGGCGTAATCGATGAACACCAGATTGCCCGTATTATCGGCCCAGTACAGCTGTCCGTTGCCGGTGACGGCGCCTTGGTCGAGTTCCTGCCCCAGATTGAGGGCGAGAGTGGAAAGAACCGTGCCCGAGGTGCTGACCTGCGCGATCATGTCGCCGCCGGCGAGGATCAGATCGCCGGTGAACGGATCATAGACCATGCCGTGCGCGTAAGGGACGTTGGTGAGGAGCGCGGTGGTGACGCCGGTTGCGAGATTGATAGTGCCAAAATCGCCGAACCCGCCATCGGTTCCGTCGGTGTAAAACGCCATGCCGGGGGCAAGCCCGGGTGCGAAGGTGATGTGCGTCACTTCACTGCTCGCGCCCGAGACGGTAACCACTTTCGGCGTGCCGCCGGTCGGGTTGAGCGGTACCTTGGTGATCGTCGAGGCGCCGCCTTCGCTGCCGCCACCCCAAACATGATTGCCGTTCGGGCCGACGGTGATTTCATACGTGTTCATCCCGGCGGGAAGCGAGACATAATTTCCGTTGGTCGGGTTCACCTGATAGACATTGCCGGTACCCTGCCCACCCACCAGCAACTGGCCGTTATTGGGATTCTCGACGATGCCGTCCGCCCCTGGCGTCTGTGCGATTCCGGTCGGCGTGGTAAGGGTGAAAGTGCCATTGCCGGCACTGCCAGTGCCGTTATACGTCGCGGTGGCGCTCCAGACATTTTCGCCACCACTATAGGTGGTGAAATAGAGGGTATCGACGACCGCGCCGGCCCGAGCCGGCGATGCGAGGCCAGCGAGCAGCATTGCCGCCGCGGCCATAAAAATATACCTGTTTGCCGGCTGCACCACGTTCGTCATCCGCCTTCTCCCGAGACTGCAGAAACGTCACGTTAAGGTATCGTTAACATATTCGTGATGCGGGTTTCAAGATAATTTTTGGCCCGAAATGTTCACGGATCTGACGACATTCGTCCGGCAATCATCGGCGAAATTTTCGATCTGGTTGTGACCTTTACGGGACACGCATGGGTTCGATCCCGATCGGGTTGAACGCTGCGGCCTGAAGGGTCGTGGGGTTCGCGAGGGTGGTGACGGTGGCGTTCGGTATCTTGGGCCGGGGGCGCTGCGCCAGACTCTGACGGTCGCTCCGGAGCGCCCAGCCGCTCCTTGCCTGCCTCAAGATTGTCCATCGCACACCTCCAAGGCGGAATTTTTCCGCCTCCGGGGTGTCTCATTCAACCGTGGTGCGGCTGACAACCAAATAAAACCAAATAGGTTACGCCTTCTTATAAGTCCCCTTTGTGCCCAATGACCGCGAACCCAGGCTTTGCCGCGATGCGCTACTCCGCGGCGTTACTGCCGATGACATTCGCCGGGCGATAAAAATCCAGGCCGCGAATCGCCGTCGTGCCTGGCAGATCATCACTCGTGAAGCCGCCCCCGAGCGCCTCGACAAGGGCGACTGAGGCGACCATGCGGCTCTGCTGGATGGCGACATCGGTGACCTCATCGCTGAGTTCGAGTTCCTGATCGGTGAGCACCGTGGTGTAGATCACAGTGCCCGCCTTATATTCATTGATTGCGAAGGCGACATTGTCCTGCGCCGATTTCACCGCGATATCCTGCTCGGTTTTCTCCTGCGCCAGGATGCGCAGAGCTGCCAGTTCATCTTCCACTTGTTGAAAGGCGGTGAGCACCGTCTGGCGATAATTGGCGACCGCCGCGTCATAATTGGCGCGCGCGGCGACAACGGCGGCGATCTGCGCGCCGCCCTCGAAAATCGGCGCATTGAAGGCCGCGCCAAGCCCCCAGAGGCGGTTCGGCAGCGCAATCAGATTAGCGATTTGCGGGGCAGAATAGCCGTAAAAGCTGCTGAGGCTGATTTGCGGAAAGAAAGCGGCGAGGGCGACGCCGATCAGCTCATTCTCCGCCGCCATCTGGCGCTCGGCGGCGGCGATGTCGGGGCGGCGCTGAAGCAATGTCGAGGGGAGCGAGGGCGGTACCACCGGCACATCATTGGGCAGCGCGCCAGGGGCGATGCTGAGATCCGCCGGCGGCTTGCCGATCAAGACCGCGATCGCGTGTTCATACTGCGCGCGGGCAACGCCGACCGCGGTAAGCTGCGCCTGTGTCGTCTGCAATTCGGTCTGCGCCGTGAGAACATCGCCGCGCGCGACATAGCCGGCATGATATTCATTTTCGGTGATACGCAGCGCATCAGCGAATTGCTTGACGTTGTTTTCATAAACGGTGGCAAGCGAATCTTCTGCGCGCAAATTGAAATAAGCGGTCGCCAGCGCGGCTTGCGCCGAAAGCCGGGCATCGGCGACTTCGGCGGCGCTATATTGCGCGAGATCCACATCACTTGCGATTTGGCGCCGGATCTCGCCCCAGACATCGAGATCCCAGCTCCCATTTCCCTGCAGGGTATATTGATTGCCGACGAAGCCGGAAGCACCAGAGACCGCGACGCCATTGCCGGTGGTAACGATGCTGTGGCTGCCGCCGCCGATCCCGGTGCGCTGGAAATTGCCGGTCGCGTTCAAAACCGGAAACAAATTTGCCTGCGCTTCCTGCACGATCGCCTGCGCATTGCGGTAATTCGCCTCCGCTTGCTTGAGCGTGTAGTTGGAAATGTCGATCTGGCGTTCGAGCTGATCGAGAAGCGGGTCATGATAGATCAGCCACCAGGCGCCGCGGTCATGCTCATCCTGCGGCACGGCTGGTTGCCAGCCCGCCAATTCCTTGTAGGAAACCGCAACCGGCGCCGACGGCCGCTTGTAATCCGGCCCGATCATGCAGCCGCCGAGCCCGAGTACCGCAAGAAAAATCACCGCGGGTTTCATGCCGCGCTCCGCCGGCGGCGCAAAACGCTGAGGCGAAGCCGATCGAGCGCGAGATAGACGATCGGTGTCGTATACAGCGTCAAGACTTGGCTGACCAACAGGCCACCGATGATCGAAATCCCGAGCGGAGCACGGAGTTCGGCGCCATCACCGCCGCCGATCGCCAGCGGCAGGGCGCCGAGGATGGCAGCGAAAGTGGTCATCATGATCGGGCGAAAGCGCAGCGCGCAGGCCTCGGCGATCGCGGCGCGCGGATCGAGCCCACGGCTCCGCTCGGCCTCGAGCGCGAAATCGATCATCATGATCGCATTTTTTTTGACGATGCCGATGAGCAGGATCACGCCAATCAAGGCGATGATGGTAAATTGCTGTCCGGTCAGCATCAAGGCGAGAATGGCACCGACTCCGGCGGAAGGAAGCGTGGAGAGAATGGTGAGCGGATGGACATAGCTTTCATAGAGCATGCCGAGAACGATATAAACGGCGGCGAGTGCTGCCAGGATCAATACCGGCTCATAGCGCAGTGATTGCTGAAAGATGCGGGCCGTGCCGGCGAAGCTGCCATGAATCGAAGCCGGCATGCCGAGATCGCGCATGGTGCTCTCGATCGCCTGCACCGCGCCACCCAGTGAACGCCCGAGCGGCAGGTTGAACGAGATGGTGGTCGCGACGAATTGCCCCTGATGATTGACAACGACAGGCGTTTTCCCCACCACCATATGCGCGACGGCGGCAAGCGGCACCATGTTTTCGCGCGCCGTGCTGACCGCAGCCCCGGTCGAGCCTGCATGGCCGCCGGTATTGGCGATGGCGTTGTTGAGGCTGTTGCGCGCCGCGTTGGTGGCGATGGCGGCGGCGGCGTCCTGCCCGATGAGCGTTGGATCGAAATTCGATCCAGCGACGAAGAGAGGCGAATTGGCGATACGGCCATGCGGCGTGGTGACGGTGCCGATCACCGCATTGGTGAGTGATGTGCCGTTCGGGAAGGAGCCGACCGGGCTGATATAGAAACGCGGAAGCTCCGTGCGATCCTGCCAGAAGCGCGGTGCCACCTCCATCACGACATGATACTGATTGAGCGGGTTGTAGATCGTCGAGACCTGCCTCTGGCCAAACGCATCATAGAGATTCTGATCGATCGTGCTTTGGAAGAGGGCGAAACGCGCTGCGGTCTTGCGGTCGATCTCCAAATAGGTTTCGCTCCCCGCCTGCTGCTGATCGGAGCTGACATCGGCGAGCGCAGGGTTTTTAGCGAGTGCCGCGGTCAATTTCTGGGTCCAGACGTAAAGCTCGTCGGGATCGATATCCTGGAGGGTGAATTGATATTGCGCGTTGCTTTGGCGGCCGCCGGCGCGGATATCCTGCACCACCTGCAAGTAGAGCTGCGCGCCGGCGACGCGCGCGAGTTTGCCGCGCAGCCGCGCGATGACTTGATCGGCGGAAGCGTGACGTGCGGCCCGCGGCTCGAGGGCGACGAAGAAGAACCCGGAATTGGTCTGTCGCCCGCCGGTGAATCCGGCGATGTTTTCGACCGCCGGATCGGCGCGAACGATGGTCATGAATTGCACCATCTTGTCGCGCATCGCCTGAAACGAAATGGTTTGATCGCCGACGAGGGTGCCGATCAGCCGGCCGGTATCCTGCTGCGGGAAAAAGCCCTTGGGGACGACCGTGAAGAGGTAAAAATTAAAAGCGATCGTCATAAACAAAGAGATCAGCATGAGGGCGGGATGGCGAAGCGCGATAGCCAGCGTGCGGCGATAGGCGCCAAGGGCGGCATCGAACACCGCCTCGGTCGCGCGCCCGATGCGGCCCTGCTTGTGATGGTTACGCAGAAATTGCGCGCAGAGCATCGGCGTCGTCGTCAATGAAACGATCAGCGAGACGATGATCGAGAGCGACAGCGTTACCGCGAACTCACGAAACAGACGTCCGACCAGTCCACCCATGAGCAGAATAGGCAAAAATACCGCGACCAGAGACACGCTGATGGAAAGCACCGTGAACCCGACCTCACGCGCCCCAAGCAAGGCCGCTTCCCGGCGTGACATGCCGGCCTCGATATGGCGGCTGATGTTCTCGAGCACCACGATCGCGTCATCGACAACGAATCCGGTCGCGATCGTGAGTGCCATCAGCGAGAGATTATCGAGGCTGTAGCCGAAAAGATACATAATCCCGAACGTGCTGATGATCGAGACTGGCACGACGACGCTCGGGATCAGGGCGGCGCGGGGGTCGCGGAGAAAGACGAAGACGACGCCGATCACCAGCGCCAGCGCGATGAGAAGTGCGGCTTGGGTGTCTTGCAGCGAGGCGCGAATCGTCGGCGTGCGGTCGGCGATCAGCGTGACATCGATGTCGGAAGGGAGAGCCGCTTGCAGTGCGGGAAGGGCGCCGCGCACCGAATCGACCGCTTCGATGATATTGGCGCCGGGCTGGCGATAGACGATGACCAGCACCGCCGGCTGGCCATTGGCGAGAGCCGCGTTGCGCAAATCCTCGACGGAATCCTCGACCTCTCCAACGTCGGTGAGAAAGACCGGCGCGTTGTTGCGATAGGCGATGACCAGCGGCCGGTAATCGGCGGCGCGCAGCGCCTGATCGTTGGTATAGACCTGATAGCGTTTCGGGCCGATTTCGATCGCGCCCTTGGGGCTGTCGGCATTCGCGGACGCGAGGGCCGCGCGAATATCCTCAAGGCCGATGCCGTAAGCCGCGAGCGGATCGGGGTCGAGTTCGACACGCACCGAAGGCAGCGCCGCACCCGCGACATCGACCTCGCCGATGCCGGTCAGTTCAGAAAGCCGCTGCTGGACGATATTGGCCGCGGCATCGAAAATTTGCCCCGGCTTGCGGGTTTTCGACGTCAGGGCGATGACCAGAATGGGCGCGTCGGCGGGATTGATCTTGTGGTAGACGGGATTGAGACGAAGCTGGGTCGGCAGGTCGGCATGAGCGGCGTTGAGCCCGGCCTCGACATCGCGCGCTGCGCCATCGATGTTGCGGTCGAGACCGAATTGCAGCACAACCCGCGTCGTGCTGGTAAAGCTCTGAGACGTCATTTCGTCGATATCGGCGATCTGGCCGAGATGTTTCTCGAGTGGGGCTGCAACACTGCTGGCGACGGTCTGGGGGCTGGCGCCGGGCAGTGTCGCCTGCACCAGGATCACCGGAAAGTCGACCTCCGGCAGGGGCGCCACCGGCAATTTGAAATAGCCGAGAATGCCGGCAAGCACGATCGCGAGGGTGAGCAGCGTCGTTGCCACCGGACGGCGAATGAAGAGCGCCGAGATGTTCATGGCGCCGGCTCTGGGGTTGCTTGATCGCGGGCCCGGCGCGGGTGGATCAGGCGGTCGAAGAAGAGATAAATCACCGGCGTCGTGAACAGCGTCAAAACCTGGCTCACGATCAGGCCGCCGACGATCGCAAGACCAAGCGGGCGGCGAAGTTCAGCGCCAGTGCCGTGCGCGAACATCAAGGGCAGGGCGCCGAGAATGGCCGCCATCGTGGTCATCAGGATCGGACGCAGCCGGAGCAGCGCCGCTTGGCGGATGGCGAGCCGTGGCGAAAGCCCGCCCTCACGTTCGGCCTGCAATGCGAAATCGACCATCATGATGGCGTTTTTCTTGACGATGCCGATCAAGAGCACGATCCCGATGATTCCGATGACATCGAGATCCTTGCCCGCGACCATCAGCGCAAGGAGAGCGCCGATCCCCGCCGACGGCAGGGTGGAAAGAATCGTCACCGGATGGATGAAACTCTCATAGAGAACCCCGAGCACGATATACATCGTGATGACCGCCGCAAGCAGCAGCAAAAGATCATTGCCGAGCGCGGCATTGAAAGCCAGCGTCGCCCCCTGAAAGCGGAGCATGAAACTCCCGGGCAGGCCAATTTCCTTGACCGCGTCTCTGATGTCACCGACCGCCGCGCCGAGCGAGGCCCCTTCGGCGAGGTTGAAGGAGATGAAACTGGCCGGGAACTGGCTCAGATGATCGATCTGCAATGGCGCCGGTCGCTCGCTGATCGTTGCGATCGCCGAGAGCGGCACCTCGCCGGTGGTCGCGGTTGCCGAGGGAAGATAGATCTTGCCGAGATCGGCCAGGGATTGTTGGGCTTGGGGTGCGACCTCCATGATCACCCGATATTGGTTCGATTGGGTAAAAATAGTGGAGACGATGCGCTGGCCGAAAGCATCGTACAGCGCATTGTCGATGGTCGCCGGCGTGACACCGAAGCGAGCAGCAGTGGCGCGGTCGATCTCGACCTGCACGGCGCGGCCGCCATTTTGCATATCGCTGACCACGTCGGCGAGCGCGCGCGAGCGCCGGAGCCGCTCGACCAGCCGCGGCACCCAGAGCGAGAGCAGCGCGGGATCGGGATTTTCGAGCACGAATTGATATTGTGTCGCGCTGATCGCGCTATCGATGGTGAGATCTTGCGCCGGCTGCATATAGAGCGTGATGCCGGTGACGTTCGCCGTTTCCTGCTGCAGACGGCGGATGATATCCCGCACCCCCAATTGCCGCTGATCCGGCGGGCGGAGCGTGATCAGGAAGCGGCCGCGGTTGAGGGTGGTGTTCGTGCCGTCGACGCCGATAAACGAGGCGAGGCTCAGGACGTCACGATCGGCCAGGATCGCCTCGGCGAGCGCCTGTTGATGCGCGGCCATCGCCGAGAACGATATATTTCCCGGCGCCTCCGAAATGCCCTGGATCAGTCCTGTGTCTTGCAGCGGGAAAAACCCCTTCGGAATGAAGATATAGAGCGCGGCGGTGAGCGCCAGAGTGGCGAGTGCCACCAGCAATGTTACGGTCTGATGGCGAAGCACGCCGCCAAGAAGGCGGTCATAAAATCGCTGCAACGTGGCAAAAAACCCGCCGTCCTTGCCGCTCGTTTCCGGGCGCCTGCGGAGCAGGCGATTGCACAGCATCGGCACGAGCGTGAGCGAGACGAAAGCGGAGATGATGATCGTAACCGCGAGTGTGATCGCGAACTCATGAAACAACCGCCCGACGACATCGCCCATGAATAAAAGCGGGATCAAGACCGCGATCAGCGAGACGGTGAGCGAGACGATGGTAAAGCCGATCTGCTGCGATCCCTTGAGCGCCGCCGCCAGTGGCGTCTCACCGGCTTCGATGAAACGCGAGACATTTTCGATCATCACGATGGCGTCGTCGACGACGAAACCCGTCGCGATAGTGAGCGACATCAGCGAGAGATTATCGAGACTGAAGCCGGCAAGATACATGAACCCGAAAGTGCCGACCAGCGAGAGCGGCACCGCGAGACTCGGGATCACGGTTGCCGCCACGCTTTGGAGAAACACATAGATCACCAAAACGACCAGGACGACGGCGAGCGCGAGCTCCACCTCGACATCACGGACCGAGGCGCGGATGCTGGTCGTGCGGTCCGCAAGAACGGCGATATCGACCGCAGCCGGCAGGGTCATTTTGAGATCGGGGAGCAGCGCTTTGACGCGATTGACGGTGGCGATGACATTGGCGCCGGGCTGGCGCTGGATATTGAGCACGATCGCCGGCTCGCGGTTCATCCAGGCGGCGAGTTTGTCGTTTTCCGCGCCATCGATCACGGTTGCGATGTCCGAGAGATAAACCGGTGCGCCAGCGCGATAGGCGACCACGGCGTGCCGATAGTCCTCGGCGGTCGTCAACTGGTCGTTGGCATTGATCGTGCTGGCACGGGCCGGGCCGTCAAACCCGCCTTTGGCGAGGTTGATGTTGATATTGGTGATGGTGGTGCGAAGATCGTCGATATTAAGACCGTAGCCGGCCATCGCCACCGGGTTGATCTGCACCCTGACCGCCGGGCGATGGCCACCGCCGATGGTGACAAGGCCGACACCAGACACTTCCGAAAGCTTCTGCGCGAGCCTGGTTTCGGCGAGATCCTCGAGCTTGATCAGCGGCAGGGTTTTCGAGGTCAGCGCAAGCGTAAGGATGGGCGCGTCGGCCGGGTTGACCTTGGCATAGATCGGCGGCGCCGGGAGATCGGCGGGCAGAAGATTATTCGCGGCGTTGATCGCCGCCTGCACTTCCTCCTCAGCGATATCGAGGCCGAGCGACAGATTGAACTGCAGGGTGATCATCGAGGCGCCGGCGGAGTTGACCGAGAGCATCTGATTGAGCCCCGGCATCTGGCCGAGCTGCTCCTCGAGCGGCGCGGTGACCGAGGTGGTCATCACCTCGGGGCTGGCGCCGGGATAGAAGGTTTGCACCTCGATGGTCGGGTAATCGACCTCGGGCAGCGCCGAGACCGGCAAGAAGCCGAAAGCAACCAGACCGGCGAGCATGATCGCGATCATCAACAGCGTTGTCGCGACCGGACGCAGGATGAAGAGGCGTGAGGGATTCACCGGAGCGGACCCGGGATCTCAGGGCGCGGGGGACGCGGTGGGCGGCGCGATGATTTTCACCTTGCTGCCGTCGCGCAGCCGATCCGCGCCATCCACGACGACATGCTCGCCCGGCTTCAGGCCAGAGGTGATCACGGTTTCGTCCTTGTTCGCGGGGCCGATGGTGACGGTGCGGGCGCTGACCGTGTCATCCGGGTTGATGACATAGACATAGTTGCCCGGCATCCCGGTGAGCACCGCGGCATGCGGCACGATGGTCGCGCCATGGAGGGTGTTGACGAGAAGATGGGCGTTGACGAACTGATTGGCGAAGAGTTCCTCGTTCTTGTTGTCGAACATCGCGCGGAGATTGACCATGCCGGTCGAGGTATTGATCTCGCTGTCGATGGCATAGACGGTGCCATCGGCGAGATGGGTGCTATCGCTGCGGTCGAAGGCGGCGACCTTGAGCTTGCCCTGTTTTTTGAGTTCGCTGAGCACCGCCGGCACATTATCCTCGGGCAGAGTGAAGATGACAGTGATGGGCTGCACTTGCGCGATCACCGCGATGCCGGTCGCGCTGCTCGGCTGGACGAAATTGCCGGGATCGACGAGGCGAAGCCCGATCCGCCCGGTGATCGGGGCGACGATGTGACAATAAATCAGATCGAGCTTGGCGTTGTCGATTTGCGCCTGATCGAGCTTCACCTTGCCTTCATATTGTTTCACTACGAAGACCTGATCTTCATAGGTCTGTCGGGCGATCGAATCCTGCCGGTTGAGGGTGTGATAGCGTTCGAGATCCATGCGCGCTTGGCCGAGCGTCGCCTGATCAGCGGCGAGCTGGCCTTCATATTGTTCGAGCAGCACCTGGTAGGGGCGAGGATCGACGAGCGCGATCTCCTGGCCCTGCTGGACGATGTCGCCCTCCTTGAACTCGACATCCATCAAATAGCCGGCGATCTGCGAAATGACCGTGACCGTATAAACCGGGGTTACGGTGCCGAGTTCGACGAGCTCGACCGGGAAATCACCGGCGATCGCCGTGGCCTCGCGCACCGGCTGAGCGAGCGGGCCGGCGGGGCGGGGGGCGGCGTGATGGGCCGCGCCGGGCCCGAGTTTCCACCACGCGCCAAGCCCGACGGCCAACAGAAAAAGCGCCAGAACAAGCCCGCGCCGCAGCCGGCGCCGCGTCGCCGGGGGGCGCGTGATCGGCTCGTGCGGGGCGATGTCGGGCGCGACCCGCCGGGGGGCGTCGGCGCGCGTCTGGTCCGCTTTGGTCTCGGTTTCGCTGAGATTTTGGTCCATGGTCGCGGTCTGTTCTATCGATCCCGGGTAAAGCGTGGCATCAGCGCTTCTAACATGTCCCTCATGCGAGGCATGCCAAGATTTCGCCGTCGCTGGGGGAAGCAATACGACCGAACGGTTCGGTCATCGGGCTCTGCTAACCGGCAAGCTTTTGCGAGTCAACGACGGCACATTATCATGGCGGGATTGCGGGTGCGTCTCGTTCATGTGTCGTAATGTAACAAAGGAGGCGCCATGTTCGTGGTGATTTTCGAAGTGCTGCCGGCCCCGGGACAGCAGGAGACCTATCTCGCGCTGGCGGCGTCGCTGCGCGGGGTGCTCGAGGGGATCGCCGGCTTCCGCTCGGTCGAGCGCTTTGCGGCGCTGGCGCGGCCGGGCTGGCTGTTGTCGCTGTCGTTCTGGGAGACGGAGGCAGCGCTCATCACCTGGCGCGAACAGGGCGATCACCAAGCGGCGCAAATGCGGGGACGGTGGGAGATTTTCAGCGATTATCGCCTGCGGGTCGGCCGGCTCGCGACGGCGCCTGGGCCGCGTTCGCTCGGGCTGGCCATGGCCGAGCCGGGGCACGAACTCGCGCCGGGGGGTGAGGCGTTCGAAAGCCTCTACCGTCCCGGCCATCGGGTCGGGCTGTATCCGGTGGCGGCGATGGCGGCGCGAGAGGGGCAGATGGTCGAGGTGCTGCGCGATTACGGGCCGAAACGGCGCGACGAGGCGCCACGGCGCTGATCAGCCGGTCAGCGCCGCAAGGTCGCCGCGATCGAGCACTTCGATCTGGTGCAGCCCATGCAGACGGAGTTTCCCCTCGCGCACCAGCGCGTGCAAGCCGCGGCTGACGGCTTCGGCGGACAGCCCGAGATAATCGGCGATCTCCACCCGCCGCATCGGCAGCGAGAGGATCGCCCCCTGCGGGTTGCCGGCGATGGCGCTCGCTTGCGGCGCCAGCATGTCGAGAAACATCAGCAAACGCTGGCGCGCTTCGCGACGCGCGAGCATGATTTCGTGGCGCTGGGTCTGGCGGAGATCATGGCAAGCCTTGCTCAGAAACGCCAAATTGAGCGCCGGGTCGCGCTCGAGAAGCTTCTCCAACGCCGCGATCGGCAGACGATAGGCGGTGACCGTGTTCACCGCTTCGGCGGTGTTGAGATAGCGATGCTCCGCATAAAGACCGACGAGATCGCCAGGAAACAGGAAAGCGAGGACATGGCGCCGGCCATCCTCGGTCATCCGGTAGGTTTTTACGACCCCTTCCGTGATGTTGAAAATCGCCGAGATTTTTTCGCCCTCGTCGTGGAGGATGGCACCACGCGGAAAACGGACGACCGTGCCGATGGCGGCCAGCGCCTCGCGCTCAGCGGCATCGAGGAGCGGGACCGGGCCGCCGCTCGCCCCGCCGCGCAGGCTAACCCCGCGCACCATCGGGCGCTCGGCCGGCTGCGCCGCTGGCTGACGATCCTTCATGAATACGATTTTTGCCATGCTGCGACGCTAAAGGCCAGCCGCGCCGCCGCGCCATGATCCAGATCAATCAGGAGCCGAAAAACTCAGGTCTGATGCAGAATCTGATCGAGAAAAATCCGCAGCCGCTCCGATCGCGGACGATCGAAAATCTCCGCGGGTGCGCCGCTCTCGACGATCTCGCCCTGGTCCATGAACAGGATGCGGTCGGCGACGCGGCGGGCAAACCCCATTTCATGGGTGACGCACAGCATGGTCATGCCGCTTTCGGCGAGTTCGATCATGACGTCGAGCACTTCGCGAACCATTTCGGGATCGAGGGCTGAAGTCGGCTCATCGAACAGCATGATTTTCGGCTGCATGCAGAGCGCGCGGGCGATGGCGACGCGTTGCTGCTGGCCGCCGGAGAGCTGGGGCGGATATTTACGCGCCTGCTCGGGAATGCGCACGCGCGTCAGATATTCCATGGCGCGGGCTTCGGCCTCGGCGCGCGCGAGGCCACGTACGCGGATCGGGGCCAGGGTGCAATTCTCGAGCACAGTGAGGTGAGGAAAGAGATTGAAAGACTGGAATACCATGCCGACCTCGCGCCGGATCAGGGCGAGGGTGCGGGGCTCATCGGAGATTTCCCGCCCTTCGACGAGGATGCGGCCTTTCTCATGGCGTTCGAGACGATTGATGCAGCGGATCAGGGTCGATTTGCCCGAGCCCGAAGGGCCGCAAATGACGATCCGCTCGCCGGCGGCGACGGCGAGTGAAATGCCGCGCAGCACATGCGTGCGGCCATACCATTTTTCTACCGCCTCCATGAGGATGGCGGGCGCGGCGGCGGTGGCAGAAGGGCTCATGCCGGCTCCTCGATCTCGTGATGCGGTGTTGCGAGGCGGCGCTCGAGCGTGCGGCTGATACGCGCCATGGTGAAGCAAAATCCGAAATAGATCGCGGCGAGCAGCAGATAGACCTCATTGCCAAACCCCTGCCAGGCGGGCTCGAGGGTCGCGGTGCGGCCGGTGGTCATCAGATCGAAAATGCCGATAATCAAAACCAGAGACGTATCCTTGAAGAATCCGATAAAGGTGTTGACCAGCATCGGAATAACCTGGCGCAGCGCCTGCGGCAGCACGACCAGGCGCGTCTGCTGCCAATAAGAGAGGCCGAGCGCCGCGGCGGCTTCGTATTGACCGCGCGGCAGGGCGGCCAGGCCGGCGCGCACGACCTCGGCGAGATAGGCGCCGGCGAAGAGCACGAAGGCGAGCTGAGCGCGTAGCAGCTTGTCGATGTCCCATCCGGTTGGCAAAAACAATGGCAGCATCACGCTCGCCATGAAAAGGAGGCTGATCAAGGGGACGCCGCGGACCAGCTCGACATAAGCCACCGCGAGCAGGCGGATCACCGGCAGCCCCTCGGCACGCCGCGCCAGCGCGACCAGAACGGCGAGCGGAAATGCAGCGGCAAGGCCAAACGTTGCAAGAATGAGCGTGATCGGCAGCCCGCCCCATTGATCGGCGGCGACGAAGGCAAGGCCGAACACCCCACCCCACATCAGAACGCCGACCACGGACAGCAGCGCGATCCACAGCAAAATCAGCGACGGCCGCCAGAATCGTGGCATCAGGGAAACCCCGAACAACGCGACGAAACAGACGATGGCGAGCGCCGGCCGCCATTGCTCGCCGTACGGGTAAAACCCGAACAAGATGAAACGGTATTTCTCGCCGATCACCGCCCAGCAGGCGCCATGGCCGATCGCGGCGCGGCAGAGATCGGTATCGGGCGCCTGAGCGGCGTTTGTGGGCAGGCGCCAGATTGCATGCAGCACCGCCCAGGAGAAAAAATGCCAGGCTATGTCAGCAAGAACGAGCGCCAGCACGAGGGTCACGAGCGGCGAGATGAGACGGCGCGCCATCAGCGTGTCCGCCGCGCAAGCCGCGCGTTGTAGAGATTCATCGCAAGGCTGATGCCGAGGCTGATGGTGAGATAGACCGCCATGATGAGGCCAATGCCCTCGATCGCTTGGCCGGTCTGGTTGAGCGCGGTATCGGCGATCGAAACCAGATCCTGATAGCCGATCGCGACGGCGAGCGAGGAATTCTTGACGAGGTTGAGATATTGGCTGGTCATCGGCGGAATGATGAGGCGGAGTGCCTGCGGCAAAACGATCAGACGCAGCACCGCGGCGCGCGAAAGCCCGAGCGCCGCCCCGGCCTCCCATTGGCCGCGCGCAACCGATATCAAGCCACCGCGGACGATTTCCGCGACATAGCTCGCCGTATAGAGCACGAGGCCTGTCGCGAGGGCGGCATATTCCGGGCTGACCATCATGCCGCCCTGGAAATTAAAGCCATGCAGCGCTGGCCATTCGATGACAACGGCCGGACGCAAGATGGCGAAGGCCAAGGCAGGGAGTAGCGGAATGGGAAGAAAGGCGGCGAACCTACGCGCCGGATGCGGGCTAAGGGCGGTCCGGCGGGCGAGTATGACGGCGAGCACGAGCCCGGCAAAGGCCGCGAGCAAAATCCCGCCGAACCCGCTTTGCCAGACGAGAGCGGGAAGACGGAGGCCCCGATTGGAGAGGAATATCCCAGGGAGCGGCTTAAGGGATTGGCGCGGCGCCGGCAAAGTTTGAAACACGCCATACCAAAACAGCAATTGCAGCAAGAGCGGCAAGTCACGCAAGGTCTCGACATAGAGCGCCGCAAGCCGCGCAAGCAGTGGGATCGGCGAAAGCCGCGCGATCCCGATCAGGGTGCCGAGCAAGGTTGCGAGCAGACAGCCCGGGATCGAGACTTTCAAAGTATTGAGAATGCCGATGACGATCGCACGGCCATAGCTGCTGACCGAGGGCGTGTAGGACAGCAAGGATTCGCCGATCGGGATCGGGGCTGCCTCCCGGAGAAAACCGAATCCGGTCGCGATATGGCGGGCGGCGAGGTGCTGGCTCGCGTTTTTCGTGAACGCCGCAATCACCAGCGCGACCGCGGCCAACGCCAGCGCCTGCCATCCCAACGCCTGCCAACGAAGCGACGGCATGCGGAAAGGCGGGCGGCGCATTTTGGTCAGCGGATTGGTGGCGCGAACAGCAACCCGCCGCGATTCCAAAGCCCGTTCAATCCCCGCGGCAGACCGAGCGGCGCCATCGTCCGGTTCCAGACTTCGCCGGTATTGCCAACCTGCTTCAGGATATCATAGGCCCATTTATCATCGAGGCCGAGGGCTTTGCCGAGGCCCCCTTCGAGCCCGAGCAGGCGACGGATATCGGGATTGGTGGTGTTCGCGAAACTATCGACGTTGCGCGAAGACACGCCATATTCCTCGCCGGTGATTTGCGCAAATGACACCCAGCGTATGATGTCGAACCATTTGTCATCGCCCTTGCGCACCATCGGGCCGAGCGGCTCCTTGCTGATCAACTCGGGGAGGAGGAGGAAATCATCGGCGTGCGCGCCTTGCGTGAAGCGAAATCCGGCAAGCGCCGAACTGTCGGTGGAATAGGCATCACACCGCCCAGAGAGGAAGGCATTGTGGATTTCCTGGAGATCCTGGATCTCGACGGGCGTGTATTTCATGTTGTTGACGCGGAAATAATCGGCGATCGCAAGCTCGGTCGAGGTGCCCGGCTCGACGCAGATGGTGGCGCCGTCGAGATCACGGGCCGAGGTCACGCCCGAGGATTTTTTCACCATGAAGCCAGTGCCATCATAGAAATTGATGACCCCGAATTCGAGACCGAGGCTCGCCTCGCGCCCGAGGGTCCAGGTGGTTTCGCGCACCAAGACGTCGATCTCGCCCGATTGCAGGGCGGTGAAGCGGTTTTCGGTGGTGGTCGGGACGAATTTCACCTTGTGTTGATCACCGAGCACGGCGGCGGCGATAGCGCGGCATCCCTCGGCGTCGATCCCCTGCATCACGCCTTGGCTATCGGGGAGCGAAAAGCCGGCGGCGTTGCCGGCAACGCCGCAGACGAGCACACCGCGGGCGCGCACCGCATCCAGGGTCGGCGAGCCCGAGCCCGCCGCCCGCGCTGGGGCAAAGGAAAGAACACTGAAAAGCGCGAGCCACAGCACCATGTCGAGCGCAAAGCGACCAAGCCTGCGGGGAATGACGGGCGGCATAGGGCACCTCATGAGCGAAACATGACGACGACGCTCATAGCCTGCCTGGTTTCGCGGGTGGCGCGCAAGTCTCACCGTGCGGCAAGGCGCGAGCGGCGAAACTTAGTTCAAATTTCTGTCAATCACGTTGCATGTCATAACAAAAGTTATTATAGGTTATGCAGCCGGTCGTAATACGAGAAATCACGGGCCGGCCAACCTCAGAGTGAGGAGACTGTCTATGAAACGCGCATTCGTCGTGCTTTGTGTCTCCCTAGGGTTGCTCTCCGGAGGCGCCGTCCTTCAAGCCCATCCGGCCGATGCCAGCCAACCGGCGACACGGGCGAGCATTCATCAGATTGGCAAGGCACATACCTATCAGGTCGCCTTGCAAGGCTATGGCCGCGCCCCCGCGGCCCATACGGATCAGTCATCTCCGAATGGAAATGGCTGAGGGAGGGGTGCGTTCATTCCCAGTGACGCGCTGACATTTCTCCTTTTCGCTCGTCGTGACAGCGCGGGCGAAAGAAAGAGTGTCACCCCTCGGTGAGCGATGCGGGTTTCCCGCCCGTGTCGGATTTCGGAAACCAAGCCTCTCGCCCGGCCTCGCGCCGGGCGTTTTTTTTGCCAAGGCATTACGCCGTTGGGTCAGTTGCCGGCGAATACCGGCTTCTGCTTGGCGACGAACGCATGATAGGCGCGGCCAAAATCCTTGGTCTGCATGCAAATCGCCTGGGCTTGAGCTTCCGCTTCGATCGCCTCGTCGATCGCCATGTTCCATTCCTGGTGCAGACAGCGCTTGGTCATTGCGTGGGCGAAACTTGGCCCATTGGCAAGAGACGCGGCGAGGGCCTCGGCCTCGGCCGCCAGGGTCTCGGGCGCGACGAGGCGGTTGAAGAAGCCGAAGCGTTCGGCTTCGGCGCCGTCCATCGCCCGGCCGGTATAGAGCAGCTCGGCGGCGCGGCCGGCGCCGATGAGGCGCGGCAGGATATTACAAGCCCCCATATCGGCGCCGGCGAGGCCGACCCGGGTGAAGAGAAAAGCGACCTTGCTGGCCGCTGTCCCGAGGCGAAGATCGGAGGCCATGGCAATGATCGCGCCGGCGCCGGCGCAGACGCCGTCGATCGCGGCGATGATCACCTGCGGGCAGGCGCGCATCGCCTTGACGAGATCGCCGGTCATGCGGGTGAAGTCGAGGAGACCCTGCATGTCTCCCGCCTCCTGCATGCGAACCAGCGGGCCAATGATCTCGTGGACATCGCCGCCGGAGCAAAAATTGCCACCGGCGCCGGTAATCACCACCGTTTTCACCGCATCAGCGTAAAGCAGCGCGCGAAACGTATCGCGGAGTTCGGCGTAGGACTCGAAGGTCAGCGGATTTTTGCGCTCCGGCCGATCGAGAGTGATGGTGGCTACCCGATCCCGCAACGCCCAGCGGAAATGGCGTGGCTGATACTGGGCGAAATCAATGGCGTTGCGGTCGTGGCTCAGGGCCATGGGGATCACCTTATGCTATGGCGGCGTGCTGCTAGGCTGCGCACCGAAGAAGAGGGCATGACCAGGGCCAACCCGTCATCCATGCGCGACGTCCACGCGCAATGTCTGGCCGGAGGCAACGCCTGCGCCGGGGGAGAACCGGGCCGCCGCGAAACGGGCGCGCGGCGATGCGGCGTTGCTTTGATTTCGCCATGACAATCAATTACTTGCGCGATCTCGCGGGGATGTCAAGCGTTGCTCGGCCTGTTGATCAGCGAGCCCTGGCATTTGCCTCCCGGATGCGCCATCATCGCCGCCCCGGAACCCGATAGGAGGGAGGTCACGATGGCGAAGGAAGTGTCTCGGCGGGCGTTTTTCGGCATCCTCGGTGCGGTTGGCGTTGGTCTCGGCGGGGTTAGGCTCGCGCGGGCGGCGGCGATGTCGTTTGACGTCAAGCTCAGCGGTGCCGAGCAGGTACCGCCGGTCATGACGAAAGGCAGCGGGGTCGCGCATCTCACCTATGATCCGGCGAGCCGCAAGCTGACCTGGAACGTGACCTACGAGAATCTTTCCAGCGAAGTGACGATGGCGCATTTCCATGGCCCTGCCGGCGCGGGCAAGAATGCCGGGGTGAAGCTGTGGCTGAGCAAGAAGGGCAGCGCCGTCACCGGCCCGATCACCGGCGAGGCGACACTCTCCGAGGCTGACGCCAAGGAGCTGATGGCGGGCGAGTGGTATATCAACGTCCACACCAAGGATCATCCCGGCGGCGAAATCCGCGGCCAAGTGGTTCCCGGCGGGATGTGAGCGCGAGACGCGTTGCGGCCACAGGGCGGCGCTGCTAGAGGGGGAGCGCCGTTTGCCGGCTTGATCGGGCAGTAGCGCAGCCTGGTAGCGCATCAGTCTGGGGGACTGGGGGTCGTGGGTTCAAATCCCGCCTGCCCGACCAATACTTTCAATGGGTTAAATCTCGATCGGCCGCCGGAAAAACGCCTTCGCGGACCAACGGCGGACCAACGCAAAGGGGCGCCTCGCGCTTTCCCGCGCTAATGCGCGCGCGCGTGCCGCGCGCCATGCAAACGCGAGCCGCAACATAACGCGCTGATTTTTTTTGAAAAAGCGCGCGCGCGCCCGGGGGTCGAATTACCCGCGGAGACGTTTTTTGCTCGGGAAGGACCCGCGCCGAGGCGCCTTTCTCGAGCCCCTTGCGGTCGCGCGCTGCCTCGGCCGCCGGTGCGCGTGCCGACGGTCGGACGCATCTCAGGAAGCGCGTGCGGCACGCCTCGAGAGGCGCGCAAGGTCGGCGACGCCCGGCGCGAAGCCCGCGCGGCGTGTGATGCGGACACCCGGGCCGACCGGTCCAAGAACGCGTTACCGCGCGCCCTGTTCGCGCCTATCTCACTGTAATACCACGTTTATTGCATAGCGCGCATTGCACTCACGAACTTTACGCGAAAAAACGCATAACACGCATCACAATGTTACACCATTGAAAAGCCTTGGTTTTTTTTCTGGCAGTCGTATAACACGAGGCACAATCGTATAACATGAGGCAAAATCGCATAAAACGCGACTTATCCCTTATTGTGATGTCCGGCTTGGTGTCCACGATGCTGCGCGATGCGTGCTGACGCGATCTTGTCGAGGCGTCTTTCGGGCGCATTGGCACTCCCCCGGCGAGCGCGCAAGGCGCACCGCGAGACGCGACGCTCGCAATCCCTGCGCCAGCGGCCTATATAAGCCGATGCCGATGGAGTTCGAATGGAACGCCGCCAAGAGCGAGAAATGCCGGCGCGAGCGCGGATTTTCCTTCGCGGACGTGCTGCCCGCTTTCGCCGATCCCGGGCGACGGGTCGAACCGGATCACCGCTTTGACTACGGGGAGCCTCGATTTCGGCTCTTTGGCCGCGTGGCGGGGCGCCTCTTTGTCATCGTCTACACCCCGCGCGCCGGACGCTGGCGCATCATCTCGGCCCGCAAGGCGAGCGAGAAGGAAAGGAAGCACCATGACGAGGGTTAAAGCACGCTTGCGGGAAGATGGCCGCGTGGCGCGCCTGCTCGCCGATGGCAGCGAGGCCCCGGTCGCGCCCCAAGCGGATTGGTCCCGCATCGACGCCACGACCGAGGACGATATCGCCCGCCATCAGACCGAGGACGACGCGGAGGCGCGCGAGGATGCCGCCGCTTGGGCGCGCCACGTCCGGCACAAAGTGGGGCTGTCACAAGACGCTTTCGCCGCACGTTTAGGCTTGCCGGTCGCGACCGTCCGGAACTGGGAGCAAGGCAAACGCCTCCCGCGCGGCCCGGCGCGTGCCCTGCTTCGGATCCTCGCCAAGGCACCGGAAGCCGCCCTCGCGGCCCTCACCCCCGACTGACGCGACGATGTCCCTCACGTCCTTGACGGACGGGAGTTCCCTCCCCTCCCACCCTGCTGGCGCGGGGAAGCGTCGCGCTCATGCGATCCGCGGCGGCCAGGAGCGGGGAAAAATACCATCTATCTGATGGCAAAATCATATCTGGCATGGTAGGCGGGGGCATGGGGAGGCTAAAGAAAGAAACTGGTGAGGAAGTTGCCGTGCTGACGGTGCGCGTCCCGCGTGCGCTGGTCAGCAATATCGATCGGGATCGCAAAGTCCGAGCCGTCCGCGTGCCGCGAAATACCTGGATTCTCGAGGCCGTCGTCGAAAAGCTCGATCGTGAGAGGTGCGGTCAGCGTAATGCAGCAAGGCGGGGACTAAACAATGGCAAGGAGTGATCTGCTCATTTCGCTAGTGAAGGCGGGATCGAGCGGCGACTCGCGAAGTGTCCGCGCGACTGCCGAGGCGCTCATCGCCGAGGAAAAGGCTAAAAGCCACAATGTTCTCGCGGATCGCCTGGCGAAGGCATTGCATGTGAACGGCAATGGCCATCGACCTAACGCGCCGGCGATTCTTGGCGCAGGCGCTGGTCGGCAAAGGGAATTTCTCCTTGAGCTGACACCAGAGAAACGGATCGAAGATTTGGTCCTTTCAGAATTGAACCGACGCGCCTGTGAGGAATTGATCGAGGAACAACAGCGTGCCTCGGTGCTCAGGGCGCATTCTCTCGAACCCCGTCATCGCATATTACTTTCCGGACCACCCGGAAACGGCAAGACGTCGCTCGCCGAGGCGATTGCAGAGGCATTGGCGCTTCCGTTCTTCGTCGTCCGCTATGACGCGATGATCGGGAGCTATCTCGGCGAGACGGCGGCCCGGCTAAGGCGCGTGTTCGACTACGTGCGGACAACGCCCTGCGTTCTGTTTTTCGACGAGTTCGATGCCGTCGGCAAGGAGCGCGGCGATGAACATGAGACGGGCGAAATCAAACGCGTCGTGACCTCTTTACTAATGCAAATGGACGATCTCCCCAGCTACGCGGTCGTTGTAGCGGCAACGAACCACAGCGAACTGCTGGATCGCGCCGTCTGGCGCCGGTTCCAGCTCCGGCTATCGCTGAAGGCCCCGACACGGGCCGAATTGACGGCTTATTTCCAGCGCTTTGTCGACCGCATGGAAGAACCCCTGGGTCGTTCGCCCGGCATGATCGTCAAGGCACTTGGCGCGATCAGCTATGCTGAGGCGGAGGAGTTCTGTCTCGATGTCCGTCGCCGACATGTCCTGGCCATGGGAGAAACGCCGCTGAGAAAGATCGTCGAGGAACGGCTGAAAATGTGGAATGCCAAAACCTCGCCGCATGCTCGGGAGGACGCTGCGCGTGAAAGAATACCCCCTTCTGCCGGTTCCGAAGCCGGGGCGTGACAAGCGGCCGAATGGCGGCGGCGGTGGAAGCAGTATTCAGACGCCCTCACGTGCCCGGCAACGCGAACGGCTCGGCCCCGCCTTCCAACGGCTCCAAAATATCTTCGATCAGAAGCGCGACCCGGTAGCCTTGCGTGAAGACCCGCTCGGGATCGCGCCAGAGCGTGCGCTTGTTTTCGAGATGGCGGGCTCAATCGACGATTTCAGCGCTGCGGTCGCCCGGATCGATGGTCTCGATTTTCTGGCGGATGAGGAGTTGATCCTCGAGCCGGATGACGATTTTGGGGTGATAGAGAAGCGCAAGGGGCGGGCGCCGGGTATTCGCGACGACAAACCGATCGCCGGCCGACTCTATATGGCGATGCCTGATGTTCAGGCGCTACAGCACTTACTCTCGCTGTGGCGAAGGTATGAGGCAGGCGAAGAACCACCTTTTGGCTTCGCGCCCTGGTTCGACGTTTTCAAGAAGCTGCGCACGCTGCGCGCTTGGGGGCCAAAGGACCGGGTTCCGGGCGAGACGATTCGTTATCTCGAAGAAGAGCTGGCCGCGCAGGGCGCGGACGGCATTGTGCGCGTGGAAGTCGAACTCTGGTATGCCGCCACAGCCGCCAAACGCAGCGCAATACAGGCGAGTTTCTCGCGGGCGATCGCAGCAGCCGAGGGCGTGATCGTTGACCAGTCCGAGATCGCTGAGATCGGCTATGTGGGCCGTCTGGTGGACCTTCCGGCCGCGGAGGTGCAACGGCTGATCAATCGGGAAGAAGTCAGCTTGGCGATCTGCGACGACATTATGATGGTGCGGCCGCAATCGACTGTCCAGTTTCCTATCGAGGGCGAGCCGCTTGACGACAAAGCCCCTCCGCCGCCCGAGCCAGCACGGCTGTTGCCTCCCATCGCCGCCGTGTTCGACGCGATGCCGGTGCAGAACCATGCACTACTGGCCGGGCGCCTCGTGCTGGATGATCCTGATGATTTCGACGCGATGAGCGTGGTCGCGGAACGCCGGCATGGGACGGAGATGGCATCCTTAATTCTGCATGGTGATCGCAGTCTCGGGGAGGAGCCGTTGTCCCGGCCGGTTTATTTCCGGCCCGTACTCTATGCGCCGGGCGGCGGCGGCAATGAACGCCCGCTGCGCGACCGGCTGCTGCTGGACTTGATCTATCGGGCAGTCCTCCGGATGAAGGAGGGCGATGACGAGGGTGAGGCGACCGGGCCGGCTGTGTTCATCGTCAACCTGTCGCTCGGGGATCGGAATCGGCCGTTCACGGGACCGATGAGCCCGTGGGGGCGCTTGCTTGACTATCTCGCGGATAGATACGGCATCTTGTTCCTGGTCAGTGCTGGTAACGTGATTGAACCGCTTGTCGTCCCCGATTTTGCCGGACTGATCGAGTTCGAGAAGGTCTCGGCGCCGGACCGGGAGGCGGCTATCCTTCGCGCGCTGGGGGCGCAGCAAGCAATGCGCACGCTGTTATCTCCAGCGGAATCGCTGAATGCGGTCACCGTCGGTGCTTGGCACGAGGACGGCGCGCCGCCGATAAAAGTCGAGGGAATTTTTTCGCCTTTCGCTGATAAGCCCGGCCCCAATATCTCCTCGGCGCTCGGGCTCGGGCACCGGAAGGTCGTCAAGCCGGACATCTTCATGCCCGGAGGCCGGGAGTTGGTTAGAGCCGCACCAAATGGCGGGACCGGCGTTAGACTGGATATCGTGAGGCCAGGACGGCTTTATGGTTTGCGCTGCGCTGTGCCGGATGCCCGGGGAGACCTAACCCGGGAGGGCTACAGTTCTGGGACCAGCGCCGCGACGGCGCTAGCCACGCGGGCGGCACATAGGATCTTCGAGGCGCTCTCCGATCCGGACAATGGCAATCTGTTGGAGGATGTCGATCCGGCCTTCTACGGGGTGATCGTCAAGGCGATGTTGGTGCATCGGGCACAATGGGGCAGCATCGGTGAACTGCTCGATCTGACTTGGCAGCCGCAAGGGCAGGGAACTCATGTTGTGCGCCGGGATGGCATTGCCCGGCTGTTGGGCTACGGCCGACCGGCGATTCATGAGGCTATGGAATGCGCCGTGAACCGCGCGACGATGATCGGCTATGGCGAGATTCCGGCCGATGAGCAGGCAGCCCTATATCGCATTCCGCTTCCGCCAAGTCTTGAGCGCGTGCGTAAACCGCGCGCACTGACGGTCTCGCTGGCTTGGTTCTCGCCGGTGAATATCCGGCATAGGGCTTATCGCCGGGCAAAGCTGGAAGTTGCTCCGGACAGTCCGGAGGCCGGCTTCGGTGTGAGGCGGGTGGCCGGGCAGCCTTCAGACAAAGCGGTGCCGCGGGGATCGCTGTTTCACGTCCGCTACGCCGGCGAGCGTGCCGTTGCATTTGTAGACGGCAATACGCTCGCGCTACGGGTCTTCTGCCGCGAGCAGGGTGGCGCACTTGATCAATCAATCCGCTATGGCCTCGCGGTCACCATCGAGGCCGGAGAGGCGGTGCGGGTCTACGATGAAGTGCGCCAAGCCCTCCGCATCCGCGCCAGGCCTTAGCCGAAACTGAATCACTTGTTGCGCGGACCTGGTGCCTATAACGGCGCGCCATATTCACGCGCGCGCATCGAACGCCGATCGCCTCTCGTAAACGGCCGTTTTCGAGAGGGTGGCGAGCGGGGTTAGGGTGTGACCGAAGATCGCGGCGTCGCGGTTCTCGAAATCCTTTCTTGAAATAGATTTCTCAAATCCTTACCCTCGCACGGGTTTCGATAAACCGCGCGGAGGGCGGCAGGAATGGCGGCGACGATCGATCTTGCGGAGGCGCGCAGCGCGCGGCGCGCTCAGAGCGCTCTTCAGGCAGCCGTGGCGGCGGCCGAGGCAACCACCGGGGAGCGCTACCGGCTGACCGGCGACGGGCTGCTCCGCCTTCGCCCTGGTGGGTTTCCCGAGCTGGTTTGCGGCCGCATCGACGTGCTCGGCAACGCTTACGACCCCGAGGCGCGCGCCTCGGGGATGCTGGTCCGGTTCCTTGACCGAAACCGCGAGGAGGTGCGCCTTGTGGTGCCGCACCGCCTCTTCCGCCGGTCTCCCTTCGATCTCGCCCGGCTGCTCGCCCGGCGCGGCTTTACTGTGCGCCCAAGCCGAGCCGCCGCACGGGCAGTGAAAGCCTATCTCGCGGCGTTCGGCGAGCCGGAGAGCGATCCGTCGGGGCGCGCATGCTGATCGGCTATGCGCGGGTTTCGACGCAGGATCAAAATCTCGATCTCCAACGCGCGGCGCTGGCGCAAGCCGGGTGCGAGCGGGTCGTCGAAGATAAGGCCGGGGGCACCCGAGAGGATCGCCCCGGCCTCGCCAACGCCTTGGACCTTCTGCGCGCCGGCGATACGCTGGTAGTCTGGAAGCTCGACCGTCTCGGCCGCAGCGTCTCGCAGCTCGTCAGCGTGACGCTTCAGTTACGTGACCGGGACGTGCATTTCCGCAGCCTGACCGAGGCGATCGACACCGGCACCGCGGCCGGCCGGTTCTTCTTTCACGTGATGGCGAGCCTCGCCGAGATGGAACGCGAGATGATCGTCGAGCGCACCCGCGCCGGGCTCGCGGCGGCGCGCGCCGCCGGCCGCGTTGGCGGCCGCAAGCGCAAGATGACGCCGAGCAAGATGGACGCCGCGCGCACGCTGCTCGGGTCCGGCGTGCGGCCGCGGGAAGTCGCAAAAAACCTCGGCGTGTCTTTGCCAACGCTTTATCGCTGGCTGCCCGCATCCTCGGCATAATCCGCGCGAGCGACCCGCGCAGCGGAAGAAGATGGGCGTCCCCAGCGCAAGCGGGTTACTCGCGGGCATCCGCAAAAAGCTTCGGGAAAACCATATAGAGGCGTTGCGTGTCGTATCCCGGCACGCGCACAGTTCCGCCGGGTTTGCGATCTTTGTCGATGCCGACGAAGCCGCGCTCAGCCAACACCTGAAGCGAGCGCCGATAATCGAGGCCCGCCAGCGCCTCGCGCATCGCCGGCGCGGTGAGGTAATAGCGCCAAGATTGGCCGCCGTCGTCGTTGTGCATCCAGCGCCGCCAGCCGGCACGGTTATGGACTTGCACCCGGTCTCCGCGCAGATCCTCCGGCGCCTCGAATTCCGCTTGCGCGCCACGCGGCTCGGGCCATTCCTCGAAGCGAGCTTTGCCATGAGTCTGGCAGAAGGCGCGGAGACGCGAAATCGCGTCTTCGTCCTCACGGCTGCCGGCAAACCCGCGCCCGTCAAGCCATGCGAGAAAGCATTTATGCGCGGCCTCCCGCGCCGCCGGCGCGCCCCAGCCGGTGAGCCCGGCCTTCGTTGCCAGGCTCCCGGCAATGGCGACCAATGCGAAGCGGCGCGCCGCGGTCGCAACCTGCGCCCCCACGTTCGGGACGTTTCCCAGCCAGGTCGCGGCAAGCGCGCTTGCGTCGTCCGCCAAGCCCGGACCAAAGGCGGGATCGTCGCGGAGCCGCTTGATCAAATAGTCTGCGAACGCCGGGCCGGCTTGCCCGTGGTTTTCCACGGCGCCGCGGACAAGAGCGGCGGCAAAAGCGGCGAGAGAGGGCGCCCCGTGCAGGGTCTCGAACGCGCCAATTTCCCGGTCGGCGACCGCGTCGAGATCGAGCAGGCGAATTTCCTGGCCGGCGCGCGTGCCCTTGGCTGCCTCCTCCATTTTGTCGGCAAGGCCGATTTCCCCCGACGAGAGGGACATGACGCGGAAATAAAGCGGCTCGCGCAAGCCGCCGCCGCGGCTGCCGCGCGCGCGACCCTGGCCGGAGGAGAGAAAATAGACCACGTCCCCGACGTCTCGCCCGTCAGCCGCGCCGAGCTCGTCGAGCGGCAAAAACGTGTCGGAATGCATGGCGGCGATTTCCTCGAGACCGACCGAGGTCGCGCGCCAGGTGCGCATGAAGCTCGTTCGGCGCCCGGCGCCGGGATATCCCCACACCGAGGCGGCAGCGCGGAGACATGTGGTTTTACCGCTTTTCGCGTGACCGCGGAGATGGACGATGCCGCCATCTTCGCCAACCAGGTCGAGCAGAAGCCCGGCAAAGGCGCACGAAATCGACAAAGTAAGGCGAGAATTACCGACGGCGAGCGCCGCGACATTGTCGCGCCAAGCTTCGAGCGTGCCGGCCGTGGCGAAGGGCGAGACGCCGCTCAAACGTGATTGATGGATCACCCGCCTTTCCCCGTCGCCGGCGACGAAGTCCGGCAGCACGAACAGCCGGGCGTTATCGATAAGATGCCAGCCGCTTTGCGCAACGATAAAAGCACGCTTCACCGATTGGATTGAGAAAAGATACTCCGCCAGCGCGTTCGCCGCCGTGCGGCCGGGGCGAATGCTAAAGCCGAGCCGCGCCAATGCGCGGGTGAGTTCGAGGCTTTCGCCAGTGAATGCGTCGCGCCCGGCAACGTATTGCACCTCGCGCATGTCGCGGTCACGAAAAGCGATGAGGAGACCCCAAGCTTTGCTTGCCGGCTCCGTGGTCTCTCCGAGAACGTCGAAATGATCGCAGATTCTTTCGGGAAGCTTGCCAGGCACGTTTTTATACAGGCCGTCCGCGGTCATCGTGAAGCGCGCGGCGCTGCGCGCCTCTGCGTCGGCGGCCGCCGCGGGGTCGGCGACGGGCGCCGCTTCCACCGCGCGCCGCACCCCGGCCTTTGCGTTGCGGCGTTTCCTTGCTTCAGTGATGCTGATCGCGTCTTCGCTCATTGGCTTTGACTTTCTTTCAGGCAGTCGTTGAAATCTTTGCCGACGGGCGAGCGGGCGATCCGCACCTCCCGGCCTTGTTCGATGAAGTTCTGGGCTGCGCGGCGCAGCAGCTTTTGCGCGCCCGGCGCAACGTCATTGTCCGCCGCGAGGATGATGCGCGTCACCGCCGGGGGGAGGTCGGCCGCGCACAGATTCCCGAGGCTGACCGCGCAGAGAACACGGAATTCAGGGCACGCGATGGCGATGGAAAGGCAGGTTTCGAGCCCTTCGCCGATCACCGCTGCGTCGCCGTCCGGCGCCGCGCGCAGCGGCCTGCCGGAGGCGCCGCGCTGAAGCGGAATGACGCCCCCCGCGAGCGAGCCGAGGCTCCGCTTCGGGCTCGCGAGCCGTGCCTTTGTCCACTTGCCGGGCTGCGTTTCCGCGAGATAGGTGCGATGAATTGCGCATAGGTCGCCCCCGCGAATGACGGCGGCGACGAGGGCCGGGAGATGCGCGCCTGCCTCCCGGCACCAAAGGCCCGGGTGAAAGCGCAGCGCGCGCGGCGCCCGCGCCAGTTCCGCGAGGTCTATGCCACGCCGGGCAAGATACGCTTCCGCCGGCGTGCCGGCGAGCGAAGCGCGCGCGGCGAGCCAGATTTTCAGCGCGCTCCGCCGCCGCGCCTCGGCGTCTTCTGCGGGAGGCGCCGGGCGCGGCGCCGCGGGCTCTCGCGACAGGGGAAGATCAGCGCCGGTGCCTAGCCAGCTATGCGCCCATGCCATCGCCTCGCGCAGGTCCACCCGGCGGACGGCGGCGATGAGGTCAAGAGCGTCGCCGCCCTGGCCGGAGGCGAAATCGTGCCACCGACCAGCACGGGCGCCCCCAACGTGGATCGCGCAGGATTGCCCGGGCTCGCCGTCCGGGCTCCCGATCCGTGCGAGGTGCCCCTCGCGCCGCGCGGCAGGGCAGAGATCAGCGACAAGCGACGGCATCCGCTCGGCAAGCATGCGGGAAATCTCCGCGGGCGAAGGTGCGCGCGTCGTCATCTGTCCGCTCAGCGCGGATGATACAGCCAGTCTGGACGCTCTTCGCCCCGCGCCGCAATGCCCGGCACGCGCAGTCCCGTGACGATGTCGCCGGGCACGTGCGGCGGCTCCATTGCCGGGCGCGCCGCAGGCCAGCCCGTGACGAGCGGCAGCGAAAAATCGAGGCCCGTCTCGTCCGGACGGAAGCCACCCTTCTCGATCTCGCGCGCAAGCGCCGTGACTTTTTGATCCGCCGCATCGTAAGCGCGGACCGTATTCGCGAAGTCAATCACCGCCGGGCGTAGAGCGAGGATTTTTTCGGCGGCGGCCTCGCGCCCCGCCAGCAATGCCTTCGCGCGCTCGCGAAATCTCGCAAGCGCCTCGGCGTCGGCGCGCTCTTGTTTTGGGATGTCGGCTTCGAATTCGGTTATCAAGAGGTCGTAAGCTTCAACCCTGCGCCCCCAGACCGCGAGTTTTTCATCGACGGCCGCCGCGCCGTCCGGGGCGCCCCCGCGGAGATAAGCGACGCGCTCGGCGACGAGTGTTTCGACGCGCTCTCGTAGCTCTGGAAGGCGCGCGGTAGCGACCAGGAGCGCGGCGCGCATCTCTTTGACTGATTTGGCACCGCGAAGGTGTGTGATTTCCTGCGCAATCTCGGCCGGAAGTGCCGCCTCTTTCGCCCGCGCTTGGTCAGCCAAGGACGCCCTGACGTGGCCGCCACCGACGAAACTGTTCGGCGCCTCACTGGCCGCTTGCGCCGGCGGCGATGGCGCCGGCGATGGCGATGCTGGGGCGCTGGCGAAGGTGCGGATGATCCCAGAAACTGGAGTAAAAGGCATTTTCTTTCCTTTTCAGCGAGGGGGAGAGGGGGCGGCGACCAGATCACCGTCGGCGTCGAAAACAGCGTAGCCGCCGTCGAGCGCAGACAGCGCAGCGTTCTCGTCCTCGGCGGCCTCAATCGCTCGGTCGAACTTCAAAAGTATCTGCCTAAATTCGGCATCCCAGATGGCCCGAAGGGACCGGAGTGCAGTCGGCAACTCTGGCAGCATCCGCCACGCGTCGCCTCGTTGCGCGCCCGGCTTGCGGAGGTGTTCCCTGAGACGCTCTCGGAGTTCCAAAAAATTCTCGCCTGCCAACGCACACTCCCGCGGGACTGCCTCGAGGAGTGCGCGGATCGGCGCCCACTCGCCGTCGCCGTCGAGGAAGTTCGGTTTCGCGTGTCTGTCGTCGCGCAGCCACGCGGCCACCCGCGGCCCGCAGGCAATAAGATCGGAACAAATCTCGCCGAGCGGGTCCGGATCACCGTCGCCGGGCAGTTGATAAGGGCGCACCCAGCGCGGCAGCGCGCTCATGCCGCGTCTCCCTGAACGACGCCGACGCGGCGCCCGCGGAGAAACGCCTTGCAGTCGCCATAGCGGTAGCCAATGCGCCTGGCGGACAAGAGCACATAGGGACACCCCGCGCCGGCCAACCGCTCGCGGTGATTGATACGGTCCGAGACGCCGCGCATGGCGGCGAATTCAGGGCTCGAAAGGATCGCCTCGTCGCCGAAGAGGGCGATACGTTCGGCGAGGGAAAGCGCAAAATTCGGTTCAGGCGCCTCGGGCGTTGGGCCGTGAGCCTCCAAAGCCGGGCGTCGAAGAGTGGAAGAGTTCATTCCGGGAATCTCCTGACAGCGCGGGATTGCGCCACGGAATGGTGAGCGGAAAAGGTAACGCGATGCGAGGCTGCAGATTCCGACGGAAGCCGGCCGGGGATTCCGATTTGATGTCGGCCAGCGTTCCGATTTGAAGCCGGCCACCATTCCGATTTAATTCCGGCCACCTGGCGGGGATTTTTCAGCGTTTTCGGCTGGGTCAGCAACTCGGGCAACTGTCCTCTCGTTACCATCAACGAGGAGGGCTGGATGCCGGCGAAGAGAGAGCTGACGATGCGGCAGATACGACAAACCTTACGGCTGGCCAGTGACGGCATCAGCGCCAGGGCGATGGGGCGGATGCTGGGCGTGGCGCGGAGCACGATCCAGGACAATCTGAAGCGGGCGCAGGCAGCGGGGCTGGCGTGGCCGTTGCCGGCCGACCTCAGTGATGCGGTTTTGGAGGAGCGGCTGTTTGCCCGCAGCGGCGCGCCGCGGGGGGTGCGCCGGCGCGCCGAGCCGGTCTGGAGCGAGCTGGTCTGCGAGCTCAAGCGCCCGGGCGTGAACCTGATGGTGCTGTGGGAGGAATATCGCGCCGGGCATCCGGAAGGGTACAGCTACAGCCGGTTCTGCGATTTGTTCAGGGAGTTCGAGGCACGGCTGTCACCGGTCATGCGCCAGGAGCACCGGGCGGGCGACAAGGTGTTCGTCGATTATTCCGGCAAAAAGTTGGGCATCACCGATCCCGCAACTGGCATCGTGCGCATGGCGGAGATTTTTGTCGCGGTGCTGGGCGCGTCGAACTACACCTACGCGGAGGCGAGCTGGACCCAGACGCTGCCGGATTGGATCGGCGCGCATAGCCGCATGTTCCGGTTTTTTGGCGGCGTGCCGCGGCTGATCGTGCCGGATAATCTGAAGTCCGGCGTCAACAAGGCGTCGTTCTACGATCCAGAGATCAACCTGAGCTATGGCCGGATGGCCTCGCATTACGGTGTTGGTGTTTTGCCGGCCCGGCCGCGGCGCCCGAAGGACAAGGCGAAGGTGGAAGCCGGTGTCCGCTTTGCCCAGAGCTACATTCTGGGCCGGTTGCGCCAGCAGACTTTCTTCTCTCTGGCTGAAGCCAACCAGGCGATTGCCGGCATGGTGGAGCGGATCAACGCGCATGTCATGCGCAGGCTCGGCGTCAGCCGGCGGCATTTGTTCGAGACGATCGAACGCCAGGCTTTGGCGGCATTGCCAGAGACCGACCATGAGTTTGCGGAGTGGGGTTTTGCCCGCGTCTCGCTGGATTATCATGTCGAGGTCTGCGGCTTTTTCTACTCGGTGCCGCATCAGCTGATCCGCCAGCAAGTCGATACCCGCGCCACCGAGCGGATGGTTGAGATCTTCCACCAAGGCAAGCGGGTCGCGGTGCATCAGCGCCGCTATGGCGGTCCAAGGCACGGCACTGCCCCTGAGCATATGCCGAGCGCGCACCGGCGCTACGCCGCATGGACGCCGGAGCGGTTCCGCTCATGGGGCGCATCGATCGGCCCGCAGACCGAGGGGCTGATCATCGCCATCCTCGCCAACCGGCCGCATCCGGAACAGGGGTTTCGGACATGCCTTGGCATCCTGCGGCTGTTCAAGGAGTTGGACCGTCCGCGCGCCGAGGCGGTGGCGGCCCGAGCGGTCGCCTTTGGCGCGTTCAACTACAAGAGCATTGCCTCGATCATCGCCAGCAAGCTCGACCAGACGGCCAGCCCGCCAGATGAGGCGCAGGCGGTGCTGACCCACAGCAATCTGCGCGGCGCCGAATATTTTCACTGATTTCCACTGAAAGGAACAAGCATGCTCACCCACCCGACCCTCGACCTGCTGCACAAACTCGGCCTGCACGGCATGGCCAAAGCCTTCAAGGACCTCGACGCCCGGCCGGAGGTTGCCGGTTTGGCCCATGGCGAATGGCTGGCTTTATTGCTCGAGCACGAGGCCACGTTGCGACAGCAGAAACGCTTCGAGAGCCGCGCCCGCGCGGCCAAATTGCGCCAGTCCGCCAGCGTCGAGGATGTCGATTACCGCGCCCCGCGCGGCCTCGACCGGGCACAGTTCCTGAAACTCGCCAGCTGTGACTGGGTGCGCGCCCGGCATAATCTGCTCATTACCGGCCCCTGCGGGGTCGGCAAAAGCTGGCTGGCCTGCGCGCTGGGCCAGAAGGCTTGCCGCGAGGATCTCTCGACCGCCTATCACCGGGTGTCGCGGCTGTTCTCTGCCCTGGCGCTGGCCCGCGCCGATGGCCGTTACGCCAGAACACTGCGCCAGATCGCCAGGCTCGACCTGTTGATTTTGGACGATTGGGGCCCCGAGACCCTGAACGCGGACCAACGCCGCGATCTGCTGGAAATTATCGATGACCGCCACGAGATGCGCTCCGTCATCATCACCAGCCAAGTGCCGGTCGAGCGCTGGTACGAAATCATCGGCGATCCCACCATCGCCGACGCCATCCTCGACCGCCTCGTCCACAACGCCTACCGCATCGAACTCACCGGCGAGAGCCTCCGTAAAAAGCGCGATCCGGCACCGGCCCACGCCCGAACTTGACCCAAAACAAGGACACGATAATCATTCAACCAGACCCAACCGAAGACGCTCAGGTGGCCGGCTTCAAATCGGAACCCCGGCCGGCTTCAGTTCGGAAGCAGTGGCCGGCTTCAAGTTGGAATGCATGGCCGACTTCATCGGAATCCGCACGAGGCTGCTAACGCTGCTAGAAGCCTTAGGCGGCGTTAGCAGCCTCCGCGGTGCGCGACGCGTCCACCGTTTATTTTTGTTCCCAGCTCCGCCCGCAGCTCTCGGAGCTTTTGCTCCAAAGTCTTTTTCCCCGGACGCTCCCGGCCGACGCGGAGATTTTCGCCGGCCCACGCTTTCATGTGCGCGTTGAACTCACCTGGGGTTATTTTCTGGCCTGGCGCCTCTTTCAGAGTCGCTTCGCAATAGCGCTCGCCCTCTTCCCAGAACGCTTGCCAGTCAAACAGGGGGGCACGGCCGGGCCTGCCTTTTTTCTGGACTGGCGCCGGGGACGGCTCAGCAACGGCGACGAATGGGGTGCGCGAAGGCGGCTCGGGCGGCCGCACGAGAATGCCAGGCTCGGCGTCCCAGCGGCCAACGTCGCCGAGGCGCCCGCCGGGCGCGAAGTCTTCGGCGGGTAGGGGCTCGGAAGCCCCCTCGCGAAAGGCGAGCAGGGTGCCGGCGCGAAGCCGATCGGCGAGCGCCAGGCGCAGCGCCGACAGCGCCTCTTCTTCCCGAGGGTCGCGCGCGGTATCGCGGGCGCAACGCCGGGCAGCCGCGAGACGACCGAGCGAACGCATGGGGCTGGAGCGCCAAGGCGCAAACCTGAAGGAAGCCTCACCCTCGTAGGCAACGGCCGCCTGGTCGAACGGCACGCCGACACTATCGAAAACCGTCGTCTCGACATATAGCGCATTGCCACACTCGGCGACGCCCGGGCCCGCGTTCCCTTTCGCGGGCTTGAGATATTGCGCGACGTGCGGGGCGATCCACCGGCGCGGCGCTGCAATCGTCTCGGGGCGCCCGAACGCCCGCAGGCTCCGGTCGCCGAGCCGCGCGCGCACGCTCGCCTCCGCGCGTTGCCAGCGGTCTCTCTTCTCGTCTCCGGCCCGCTCCAAAGCGGGCCCAAAAGGGTTCGAGATAAAGGGCGGCGGCGATCCGGTCGACACTGCATAAAAGTCGACGAGGGGCATCCCGACGGGGATGCTCCCGCGCCGGAGCGCGTTGCGATTTGCCCGTTCACGCCGCTCGCGCGCCTGCTCCGCCTCGGCATGCTGACGGCGCGCTCGCTCGTATTCGGCGCAGGCGCACACCCAGGCGCGCCATGCCTCGGGCTCAGCCAGGTCTACGAGCTCGCGGTCGAACGGGACGCCGTGCGTAAACGGGTTCGGAAAATCCTCGAGCTCCTCGGGTTCCACGGTGCCCTCACGCGCACGCCCCCACGGGGAGAGGGCCGGGGTGGCGGCCGGGCGTGAGGTCCCGGCTTGCGGCGGCCAAACCGTGCCACCCCGGTAGGCATCTCCGCGCCCGAATCGTGACGCGCTCTTTAGTCCAAGCCAAAGGCTGCCATCCGCCGCCGTGGCACGCAATACCGTGTTAGAAGGTGCCAGCAGTCCCGGCCGCGCGCCCGCGGCTTCCGCCGAGCGCACGGCGCAGGATCGCGGCGCGGAGAAACCTGCCACGAGCGCCGCCGGCGCGCCGCCGGCGCCGCGGCTTTCGCGCGATACCGCTGGCATCGTCAGAAATTCGCGCCGCGTTCTTTCGCAGAAAGCGCCGCGCCAGCCAGCCTCCGCCACTGCACCATTTCGGTGAGAACCGGGTCGAACGCCGCTGGCGGCAGCATGTTATGTTCCACCGAGAGTTGCAGGGCGGCGAGCACCGCGACCCAGCCGCACAAGGCGCGATAGAGAACCTCGATTTCGATCGGTTCGCCGCGGCTCGGCACGGTGCGGCCGTCGGGTGGCGCGGCGTCGTTGCCTTGCGCCGGGGCCTCCGGACTCGCGGCCTCCGCCAGAATCCGCGCCATGACCGCAACCATCGGCGTGATCTTCGCGAAGCCCGGGACGGCGGAAATAACGCGCTCGAGCACGGGCGCCCCGTCCTCGATCACCTGACGCAGCCGCTCCGGCGCCGCGGCGCCCGCGAGCGCGACAGCGGCCTCGATCTTCGCCCCGACACCGGCGAGCGTTTGCGCCGGCAAGGCGAGGATTTGCTCGATCACCCTCCCCTCTTCGGCCGCCAGCGGGGCCGCGTCCGCGCCGTCAGGAAGGCCCGCGCGGTCGGCGCGAACGCTCTCCCACCGCGCGCGGAGATCAAACAAGGGAGCGTCCGGGAAAGCGATTTGATGGGGAGATGGCATGCACGCGGAGGGCGTGCTAAGGGCGTCAATAGCCTGCGACATGGAACTGTCTTTCCTGTCCGGGTTAGGCCGGGCAACGGTGTTTGCGCACCGCGCTCGGCCGCTCGCTATTTAGCGGGCGCGGAGAGGCTGGGTCTATCGCCGCCGATTGTCAACAAAAAAACTTGACACGCCCCGCGCAGCGCAAAGCCGCTGGAGTTGGTAGAGTCTCGGCTTTGGCGCCTACGGACTTATTTCCGGCGCCCAGCGACGGAGGAAAAGCGCCCGTGTCTGTTGTCGACGACAACCTGCTGATCTGGCCTCGGCCCGAGCCGAGCCCGCGAATGTTGCTTTGGCTCACTCGGCTCTCTTGGGTGCTGCCGATTGGAGCGGCGGTGTTTTCCATAGGCGCCGGAATTTGCGGTTACCGCGCGGACGACAAGGCGGCCGCCATGCTGGGCATTGCCGGTGGCCTCGCAAGCGCCGGCGGCGTCATTTTCACGGGGTGGGTGTCACGGGTTCAGGATCGGCGCCTGGCTACAGCGCTCGCCATGGCATCCCTCGGAGTAGATATGGCCTCTAAGGCGCAGTTTCGGAGTATGCCGGGCGGCATTTAGGCTCGCGGCGGAGCGCCAGAGGCCACCAAGCCCGAACTATGCGGAACGATGCCCCGGGTCCGGGGGGCGTTCCCAGTCTCGGCGCGTCGCTTCGGCATCCGGCGCGTCGGCGCCCGCGACACGCAGCACGTGCGCGGCCCAGATTTCCATCGCCGCCTCGCGTTCGGGCAAAAACTGGTGCCGCTGGTAAACCTCGGCAATCGTCGTCGCCTTGCGCTGTTCGACGTGGTTGAGGATGCGGTCGGCGACGGCAGGGCTGATCCCGAGGCGCGCCATCATCGTCACCCCCGTGCGGCGGAGATCGTGAAAGCGCCAATCCGGCACCGGCGTCTCTGCCAGAGGCGAATTGCGCCGCCGCGCCCGCTCGGCTCGGATTTGCTCGAGCAGCCGCTCTTTCACATCTGAAAAGCCGGAGATCGGGCGCGCCGTGCCGGCGCCGAGGCGGCTTCGCGTCGCCGGGAAGACAAGCGGGCTGCCGGCGCCACGCGGCAGCCGCCGCAGCACCTCGCGCGCCGCGTCGACCAGATGGACGAGGTGCGCCTCGCTGTTCTTCGCCCGTGCCGCGGGGAGGGTCCAAACCGAGAAATCCGGCGCCAACTCGTCCCAACGCATGCCAGCGAGTTCGCTTCGGCGCTGCAAGGTGAGGATCAGCAGTTGCACGAACGCCCCGAAAGGAGGCGCCAGCGCCCGCGCTGCGCGCCAGGCTTCGCCGAGCTCGGCGTCCGTCAAGACACGCTGGCGGCTATCTTCCGTTCCGCGATTGACGCGCTCGAAGGGATTACCGGCCGCTTTGAGGTCACGCTCATTGAGCGCCCAATTGAACGCGGCGCGAGCGGCGCTCACCGCGCGGCGCGTGCCGATCGGCGCGCTCGACGCATGCGCCTGCACGATCTCGCGGACTTGCGCGCGCACCAGGGAGGAAGCTGCGCACGGCAGCAGCTCGGCAAAAAATCGCCGGATCGAAGCCGGCGCCTCGTCGCGGTAACGCGGGCTGGCGCGCACCAGGGCCCCGGCGCGCCAATCCTCGACTAGCTGCGCGAAGGTATAGACACGCTGTTTCGGCGCACCGACGCGGGCAGTCTTTGGGCTGCGCCCGTCGCGGACGAGGCCGCGAGCGCGCTCGGCTTCGGCGCGCGCCCAAGCCGCCGTGACCACCACCGCCGCCCCGTCGGCGATCCGCGTCTCCATGTGGCGCCCGATCACATAGCGCTCGCGCCGGCCGCCGCGGCCGCCGAGCTGGTATTGCAGCAAGAAGGTTTTCACGCCGGAAGCCATCACGCGCACCCCGAACCCCGCAATTCGATCGTCAAACACGAGGCAATCGCGCTTGCCCGGCGGGCATTTGAGCGCCTTCACGGCGGTATCGGTCAGCCGGATTTGGCCCGCTTTGGTCATAGGTGCTGGCCTACTTCGAGACGGCTGGGCGCCAAATCTCCGGTCTGGTATACAATAAGTCTTTGAAATTGCTTATGTGATGCGTGTGATGTGATGTGATGCGGTGTGATCCGTTTCGAAATACCGACAAAACGGGCACAAAAGTGTGATGGATCAATAGGATATATATATGTGTGATGTTGTGATACACACATAGTGTATATTATACCTTTCCCGCGTTCGTGCGCGCATCCGCCTTCGGCGCGCGCCAGGCTTCACCCGAGTTTCCGCAGTCAGATGGTCACCGCGGACCAACGGCGGACCAACCGGCGAGGAGATTAGCGGCATCTGGTGGCGTTGGGAGTCCGCGCGCGTCATTGCCAACCCATTGGCGCCGAAGGCTTCCGGTAACTGACGTCCGCTCCCGGCGCCGGGCGTCTCCTAGTCCCTCCCGGCTGGGGGACTGGGGGTCGTGGGTTCAAATCCCGCCTGCCCGACCAATACTATTCCGGCCAATAATTTCAATGGGTTAAATCTTGATCGGCGGCCGGAGAGGCGCCGTCGCGGACCAACGCATCAGGCGGCGAGCGCGGCGCGGATGCGGGCGTGGATCGCAGCCTGTTCGGCAGTGCCGGCGTTGGCATCGAGGCGAACGTTATAGGCGATCCGCGCCGGCCGCCGCAGGACGACGAGGCGCTCGCCGATCTCCAGCGCCTCGCTGATCGAATGGGTGATGAAGATCGCGGTGCGGCCGGCGGCTTCCGCCTCAACCGCTTTTCGCGGCAAGCGCCGCGATCGCCCCCGCGCGCGCCAGGGTCTGGCGGGCGCGCGCGACCACCGGCGCATCGATCATCCTGCCCTCGAAGGCAACCGCGCCTTTACCGGCGGCAATGCCGGCGTCATAAGCCGCGAGCAACCGGCCGGCGCGGTCGATCTCCGCGTCCGAGGGTGAGTATTCCTCGTTGATCACCGCTATCTGCGTCGGATGGATCGCGCTCGCGCCGAGGAACCCGAGCCGGCGCGAGCGCCGCAACGTCGCGCGGAGCGCCGCGAGGTCGGAGAAATCGGCGACGGTGCCGATAAAGCCGAGCGGCACGATCCCGGCGGCACGGGCGGCGATGATCATCTGCTGCTTGGGATAGAACAATCCCTCCGCTTCCGGCTCCATGCCGAGCGAAAGGGCAAAATCCTCTGCCCCGAGCGTGAGGGCGACGTTCCGCGCATCGGCCCGCGCGATCGCCTCAGCACGGAAAAAACCGCGCGCCGTCTCGATCATCGGGATCAGGCCGATCTTGCCCGGCGCCAGGCCGCGTTCGGCCTCCATTTCGGTGACGATTTCGGCGATCGCCTCAACCTGCTCGGCGCTCTCGATCTTGGGCAGCATGAGGGCGGCAATGCCGGCCATCACGGCGGCTTCGAGATCGGCGATGAGGGCGCGCCAGGGCCGGTTGACGCGCACCACGATCGCGGCGCCGCCGGAGGCGGCTTGCCTCGCGGCGGCGGCGAGCAGCGTGCGGGCGCGCGGCTTTTCCGCCTCCGCGATCGAGTCCTCGAGATCGAGAATGATCGCATCGGCGCCGCTGGTCGCCGATTTTTCGACGAAACGCGGGTTCGTCACCGGAACGTACAAAAGCGAGCGCCAAAGTGGCAATGATTTCGTACTCATGAGCGGCTCTCCCGGATGATCTCGCGCGCCAGAAGATCATCATAGTCGGCGCCGGTGCAGCCGATTTCGGCGAGCAGCACGCGTGTATCGGCGCCGAGCGCAGGGGCGGCGCGGCGCAACTGGCCGGGCGTTGCCGAAAGCCGCGGCAGGACATCATGCATCAAGATCGTCTGCGGCGCGCGGGCCGCCTCCCGGTTTTCCCTGTCCTCATCCGGCACCGCGACGATGACCCCTCGTTCGCCGACATGCGGGTCGGCGAGGAACTGTTCGATATCGTAAACGAGGGCCGCAGTCACCTCGGCGGCAGCGAACACCGCCAAAGCTTCCGCCGCATCGCGCGTGGCGATGAAATCCGCGATCGGCTGTTCGCAGGCTTCGACATGGCGCAGCCGCTCGGTGTTGGTGCGAAAGCGCGGATCATCGATCATGTCGGGCCGGCCAATGGCGCGGAACAGCCGCTCGGCCATGCTCTGGATGGAGGCGGAGATGGCGATGAAGCGGTTGTCACGGGTGCGAAAGACGTTGCGCGGCGCGGTGGTCGCCGAACGGTTGCCGGTGCGCGCCGGCTTACGCCCGGTGCGCGCGAAGATCGCGGCATCGGGCCCGAGAACCGAATGGACCGCTTCGAGCAGTGAAAGATCGATCACCTGCCCGCGTCCGCTGGCTGCGGCAACCCGGAGTGCAACCATGACACCAAAGGCGCCGTAGAGCCCGGCGAGCATGTCGGCGAGGGCGAGCGGCGGCAGCAGCGGCTCGCGCTCGGGGAAGCCGTTTTTCGCCGCGAACCCCGACATCGCCTCGACCAGGGTGCCAAAGCCGGGCTGGCCGCGATAGGGGCCGGTCTGGCCGAAGCCGGAAATGCGCACGATGACCAGGCGCGGATTGCGCTCATGGAGGAGCGCCGGCGCGAGTCCCATTTTTTCCAGCGTGCCAGGGCGGAAATTCTCGATCAGAACATCCGCGCGCGCCGTGAGGCGAAGCAAAAGCGCCTTCCCCTCGTCGGCGCGGAGATCGAGCGCCAGCGACTTCTTGTTGCGGGCGTAGATCTTCCAATGGAAACTCTGCCCCTGATCGCGCCACGCGCGCAGCGGATCGCCGGTCTTCGGATCCTCGATCTTGATCACTTCGGCGCCGTGATCAGCGAGTTGCAGGCTCAGCATATTGCCGGCGACGAGGCGTGAGAGATCGAGGACGCGTATCCCGTCGAGCGGCGCCGGCAGATCCGGCGAAAACGGTTTCTCGGTGATCATTTAGGTCATCATCCGGAGCGCGGTGAGAGCGAGGGTGACGGTGATGGCACCGCCGATGCGCGTTGCGATCTGCGCGAACGGCATCAGTTCCATGCGGTTCGCGGCGCTCAGGATCATGACGTCGCCGGTGCCGCCCTGGCCGCTATGGCAGGCATTCACAATAGCCGCCTCGATCGGATAGAGGCCGACCAGACGTCCGACGAAGAAACCGACGGCGATGATGGTCGCGACCGTCACCACGATCACCGCGATGATTTCGGGTTGCAACGCCGCGACCAGCTTGTCCCAGGGCGTCATCGCGACGCCGATGGCAAAAATCAGCGGATAGGTAACGCATTGGGCAAAAAACCCATAGATCACGCCGGCCCCTTCGCGCAGGCGGGCGGAAACCGCGCGGGCGAGCTTGAGGCCGACGGCAAGCGCCAGCATCAGCACCGGGGCGGGAAAGCCGCTGACGTCCTGGACCACGATGCCGACCAGATAAAGTGTGATCGCGGTGATCCCGGCCGCCGCCACGGTCGTCGCATCGGGCGGATGGCCGGTTGGCAGATCCTCGGGATCGGGCGGTAGCGCGAGCGCATCGCCGGCGGCCTCGGGCTGCAGACGGCCGTAGCCGGTGAGCGCCGGGCGGCGGCTGGCAAAAGTTGCGAGCGCGCCTGAAATCAGCAAAGCGGCGAGATTGCCGAGCAGCACCGCCGGTAAGATGGTCGCGAACATGTCGCCTTGCTTGGCATGCAGCACGGTGGCGTAGCCGAGCGAGAGCGGCAGCGCGCCCTCACCGATGCCGCCGCCCATGATCGGGATGACGATGAAGAATAAACTGTGGCGCCAGCCGAGTCCGAGCAGGGTTCCCACGAGGGTGCCGGCGATCAAGGCGGCGAGCGAGCCGGCGAAAAGCGGGACGAAGATTTTCAAAAATCCCGCGATCAGCACCCGCCGATGCATCCCGAGAATGCTGCCGACGATGATGCAGGCGATGAAGAGATAGAGAAAATTCGACTGTTTGGAGAAAACGCTGATCGCGCTGATGGTTTTTTCCGGCATCAGATGCGCGTGCACGAGATAGGACGGCAGGAACACGGTGAGGATCGCGGGCCCGCCAATGCGGGCGAGCCCTGGCACGCGCTTGCCGATCTCCGCCGCCGTGAAGGCGCCAAGGGCGATCAGCGGGATCATGGTGGTGAGATCGGGCGGCACTTTGCCGAGCCCAACGAGGGCCGCGATCAAGACCAGGATGACCGGATAGAGCGGCAGCGGAATGATGCCAACCTTGCCATCGACCAGCCGCCACCAGAGCGCCCGCGCGCCGGTTTTTGGCGGGACGTGCTCGGCCGATCCCGTCTGACTCATGCCCCTTTGGGTCACGTTTTCCTCCGCTCTTGCCGCCGCGAGAGTCGCGGATGGTGACGTCGGGGTCAAGGCCAGGAGGATTGCGTCAAGAAAACGGAACGAAAGTCTTTTTGCTTCTTTTTCTTCAGAAAAAGAAGCTATCTTGCCTATCCTTCTCTTCCGCGCCATGGGTTTAGCATGGCAGGCGCAGCGCGGTCATCGCGCCGCTGCTTCCGCCGCCGCCATCGCGATCACCGTCCCCGCCAGTCGTTCCGCGGCGCGCCGGCGATAGGGGGCGGACGCGTGCAGGTCGGTCATCATGTCGAGCGGCGCCAGCGCTTGCGCGATCGCCGGCGCGATCCGCTGATCCTCGGGCCGGAGCCCGATCAGTCGATCGAGCGCGAGTTTCGTCGGCACCGGGGTCGCGCCACCGATCGCGACCGCGATCCCGGCGATGGCGCCGGCGGAATCGAGGCTGAGCACGGCCGCCGCCGCCGCGAGCGCAAAATCGCCGTGGCGGCGGGCGATTTCGGCGAAACCGCTGCCGGTGCGCGGCCGCGGCATGCGGGGGAGCCTGAGGCCGGTGACCATCGCACCCTCGGGAAGGGTAGTCACCATCGGGGCGAGGAAAAATTCCGCCGCCGGGAGCGAGGCACGCCCATCCGCGGCGCCGGCGATCGTGATCTCGGCGCCGAGCGTCACCGCGATCAGCGCGATTTCCGCCGCCGGATCGGCATTGGCGATCGAGCCGCCGATGGTGCCGCGCCTTCGCGTCGGCGGATGGCCGATCCAGGGTAGGGCACGCGCCAGCAGCGGCAATTCCTCGGCGATGATCGGGCTCTGCTCGGCGGTTTCTTGGCGGGTGGTCGCGCCGATGAAGACATGGTCGGTTTCGACGCGAATGGCATCGAGTTCCGGGATACGGCCGATATCGATGACCTGGCTCGGCCGCACCAGGCGCATCGCCAGCATCGGCATCAGCGACTGCCCGCCGGCGATCAGCACCGCTTGCGGATCCTCGGCGCGCCAGGCACAGGCCTCGGCGACCGAGGCGGCCCGCCGATACGTGAAAGGCACCGGCTTCATCGCGCGAATTCACCCTGGCCAGGCATTGCCCTGACATTTCCCCCATTGTCGCTGACCGAGCGTGCAGCGTGTGGTGGAAACGCTAGGGCGACGCCGTCTTGCGGTCAATTCGCGGCGGCAGAGGCCATGGTGGCTATGAGCCTCATCGCCCCGCCAGCGAGCGGCGTGGCAGGCGCAGCGCGAGGCTTCTCGCATGGGCGTCAAGCCCCTCGGCCTCGGCAAGCGCGATCGCCGCCGGCGCCAGGGCCGCAAGCGGCGCCGCGTCATCGGCGGCGATCCAGGTCGTGCGCTTGAGAAAATCATAGACCGAGAGGCCGGAGGCGAAGCGCGCGCTGCGCGAGGTCGGCAGCACGTGATTGGGCCCGGCGATGTAGTCGCCCAGCGCCTCGGGACAAAACCGGCCGAGAAATGCCGCGCCGGCATGGCGGATGCGGGCGAACACGGCTTCGGGCTCGGCGAGCATCAGTTCGAGATGTTCAGGCGCCAGGCGATCAACGAGGCCCGCCGCCTCCACCCAGTCGGCGACCACGATCACCGCGCCGTGATCGCGCCAGCTTGCCGCGGCGATCGCGGCGCGCGGCAGCTGCGGCAAGGCTTCGGCGACGGCGGCAATGACACGCTCGGCGAAGCCGGCGTCATCGGTGATCAGGATCGCTTGCGCCGCCTCGTCATGCTCGGCTTGCGCCAGGAGATCGATCGCGACATGGCGCGGGTCATTGGCGGCGTCGGCCAGCACCACCACCTCGGAGGGACCGGCGATGGCATCGATCCCGACATCGCCATGCACTTGCCGCTTGGCTTCGGCGACATAGGCGTTGCCCGGCCCGACGATGCGATCAACCGGGGCGATGCTCGCCGTCCCGTAAGCCAGCGCCGCGATCGCCTGCGCACCGCCGATCCGCCAGATTTCGCTGACGCCAGCGCGCGCGGCGGCGGCAAGCACCAGCGGGTTGAGGGCGCCGCCCGGCGCCGGGACGCACATCGCGATGCGCGCGACACCGGCGATCCGCGCCGGGATCGCGTTCATCAGCACCGAGGAGGGATAAGAGGCTTTCCCGCCCGGCACATAGAGCCCGACCGCATCGAGCGCCGTCCAGCGCAGACCAAGGCGGAGCCCGGTCGCATCGGTTTGCGCGAAATCGGCGGGTCTTTGCCGCTCATGGAACGCCGCGATGCGGGAGGCGGCGAGATCGAGGGCCTCGGCGAGGCCCGGGCTCAGGCTGGCCCGCGCCGCCGCGATCTCATCGGCGCTGACGCGGAGCGGCGGCGCGCCGGGGGTGAAGCCATCGAAGCGGGCGGTGAATTCGGCGAGCGCCTCATCGCCGCGCGCGCGTACCGCGCGAATGATCTCAGCGACCGGCGCGCGCAGATTTTCGGCCTCGGCCCGCGTCTCGCCGAGCAGCGCCGCGAACGCGGCCGCAAACCCCGGATCGCGGGTTGCCAGGCGCCGCATCAGGCCGCTGCGACCGAGGTTGCGAGGGCGGCGCGAAAGCGTGCGATCCAAGCCCCGATCACGTCCGGCCGCGTCTTGAGCGCCGTGCGGTTGACGATGAGGCGGCTGGTGACGTCGGCGATCACTTCGATTTCGGCGAGACCATTGGCCTTCAGCGTCGAGCCGGTCTGCACCAGATCGACGATCAGCGGCGCGAGCCCGAGCCCGGGCGCCAGTTCCATGGCGCCGTTGAGATGGACGATCTCGGCCTGGATGCCGCGCGCCGCGAAATGGCGGGCGGTGACGTTCGGGTATTTGGTCGCGACCCGCACCCGCGACAGCCGGGCCGGCGTCTCGAACCCCGCGCCGCCCGCGGGCGCGGCGACGGCGATGCGGCAGCGGCCGATGGCGAGATCGAGCGGCGCATAAATGTCCGGATAATCGAATTCCATCAGCACGTCGGCGCCGCAAATGCCGAGGGCGGCGGCGCCGAAGGCAACGAAGGTCGCGACATCGAAAGGACGCACGCGCACCACGTCAAGCCCGGGATCATCGGTCGGAAAACGCAGCCGGCGGCTATCCTCATCGGTGTAATCTGCGGCCGGGTGGACCCCGGCGCGGGCGAGAAACCCGCCGCATTCGGCAAGGATCCGCCCCTTGGGCAGCGCCAAGACGAGCGGGCCGGCGGCAAGGTCGGCGGCGGCGGGCGCGATCATCGGGGGAAAGCCGGGCGATGGATCATGATCGCGCCGGGCTCTAGCACCGAAGCGGCAAGGGTGGAAGGGGCGAAAAACCGGCGTCCGGGCCCGGACGGCGCCGGCGGCGTCAACATCAGCGTCAATAAGATTGCGGCGCAGCGCGGTTGCGGGTAGCTTCTTTCGTCATAAAATCCTTCGAAGGAACGGGTTCATGAGTGGAGATTTGCTTGGCCTGATCGCTGAGACCCTCAGTCTCGACCGCGCCAGCCTGAATGCCGAGTCGAGCGCCGAAAACACCAAGAATTGGGACAGTCTGCGCCAAGTGGTGCTGATGGGTGAGATCGAGAGCGGTTTCGGCGTCGAATTCAGCGCCCAGGAAATCAGCGAAGCCAATAGCGTCGCCAAGATCGCGGCCGCGCTGGCCCGGCACGGGATCGACGTGACGCTCTGACCGTCTCCCTCCCTCCCACGGAGCCCCGCCATGCGTGACGAGACCGCGACGGCTGTCGATTTTCCCGCGCTCCGCGCCCGGCTCGGCGCCAAGGCGCTCACCTTGCCGGTGATTTTCGCGACCGGCGGCGAGATTCTGGATGCCGCCGAACCGCCGCCCGGGGTCGCGGTCCAGCGCATCGCCATCCTCGGCAGCCTGACCACCGATTTCATCACCCGCGCGGTCGCCTGCGCCCTCGTCCTCGAAGGGGTGTGGCCGGTGATCTATCAGGCGCCGTTCGGCTCGCTGATCCAGGAAGCGCTCGATCCCGGCTCGCCGCTTCACCGCTTCGCCGCCGATGGCGTTCTGGTCGCAACCGATTGGCGCGACGGTGTCGATCCCCTGCCGATCGGCGCCAGCGCGGAGGCGGTTGCCGCGGCGCGCGCCGACAAGGTCGCCTTGTTCGAAAATCTGTGGACGGCGCTGGCGCGTGGCGGGCATTGCCGCATTCTCCAGCACCTGATGGCGCCGCCGCCGATGCGCTTTTGCGGCCCTGCCGAGCGCTTCGCCGACGCCGCGCCGGAACGCCAGGTCGCCGCCCTCAACGCGGCGCTGCTGGCCACCGGGCGCGGGCGCGTTTCCTGGATCGAGACCGACCGCCTGGCGGCGGAGGCGGGGTTCACCCGTTTCGCGAGCCCGGCCAATTACTACGCCGCCCGCATCGGCTTCGATCAGCGCTTTTTGCCCGATTACGTCGCCTATTTCCGCGCCGCCTTCCGCGCCGCGTTCGGCCGGGCGAAGAAGGCGCTGGTGCTCGATCTCGACAACACGCTCTGGGGCGGCGTCATCGGCGATGACGGGGTCGGCGGCATCACGCTTGGGCCAGGCTCACCCGCCGGCGAGGCTTTCGCCGACTGGCAGAGCTATCTTCGCGACCTCCGCGCCCGCGGCATCGTGCTCGCGGTCTGCAGCAAGAACGACCCGGAGATCGCCGCGACCGGCTTCACCCATTCCGCGAGCGTGCTCCGGCGCGAGGATTTCGCGGCGTTCGAATGCTCCTGGGAAAACAAGGCGGACGGGATCAAACGCATCGCTAAGGCGCTCAATCTCGGGCTCGATTCGCTGGTTTTCCTCGACGACAACCCCGCCGAATGTGACCTCGTCGCCGGCGCGCTGCCCGAGGTCGCGGTGGTGCCGCTCGGCGACGATCCTGGCAAGTTCATAGAGCGGCTGGATGCCACGCGCTGGCTCTATCTCGAGAGCTACACCGCCGAAGACCTCGCCCGCGCCGAGGCTTATGCGGCGCGCGAGGCGGCGGCGGCGGAAGCGCGCGGGGCGACCGATCTCGGGAGCTATCTCGATGGCCTCGCCATGCGCGGGCGGATCTGGCGGCCGGAGGAGGGCGATATCGCCCGCGTCGCGCAGCTCGAACAGAAAACCAACCAGTTCAACGTCACCACGCGGCGGTTTTCGGAAGCGGAAATCCGCGCCTTCCTCGGCGATGACAATGCCATCGTGCTCGCCTTTCATCTGCGCGACAAATTCGGCGATCACGGCCTGGTCTCGACCCTGATCGCGCAGCCGGCGGAGGACGGGAAGACGCTCCATATCGTGAGCTGGCTGATGAGTTGCCGGGTTTTTTCGCGCACCGCCGAGGGGTTCATCCTCCGCCATCTGCTCGCGCTCGCCAGCGCGCGCGGGTTTGCCCGTCTGCGCGGCGAATATCGCCCGACGGCGAAAAACGGCGTCGTCGCCGATCTCTATCCGCGTCTCGGCTTTGCGGAAGATGGCGCGGGCGAAGGCGGCGCGCAATTCTGGGTGCGGGCGGTCGATGCCGGCGACGATATCATCACGGCGATCGCGCTGGCGTAATCCCGGCTTGCGCCGCTATCAGATCAGGGGCTTTGCCCCTGACCCCACCAAAGGCAATGCCTTTGGAAACCGTCCCGAAACGCGGGTCTGGTTCATCCGGGTTTGGGGGCACGGCCCTTAGGCGAAATCGCTGGCCAGCGTATCGCGGAGAGCCGGCGTGAGCGTGGTCATGTGTGGGTAGTTGGGGTGGCGGAAGCCGAGCATGATATCGTTCGCGGTTTTGAATTTGGCGATCGCAGCCGCGGTGAAAGGAAAATGCACGAACTGCACCGAGGAGGCCTTGCCCTCGGCGGTGGTGCGGTCCTGATCGGTCTCGGGTTGGCTTGCGATGGTTTCGCCGGCGAAGCTCAGAAACGCGGTTTCCTCGATCCCGCCGAGACGCGCGAGTTCGGCTTTGCGCCGGTCTGGATCGTCGATTTCGATCATGAAGGTCGCGACCAGCTCGGTGCCGTTTGGCACGAGCGGATTATAGGCCGCGAGTTCGTCGGCGATCTGCGCGGGACCGCCTTTTTCGATGTGCAGCATTTCGTGAATTTGAAACCACATCGTATCGTAATTCTCGAAGAAGAAGGTGACGAACGGGCCGACCGCGACGCGGCGGCCACGCTTCAGCGCAACCATCGCGCGCCGGCGCTCGGCCCGCGTGGCGGCGTAGATTTCCGGCGGTAGGATATCCGCCTCGGTGATCGCGTGCTTGCGGGTCATTGACATCTCCGCTGTGATAATCAGGCGGCTTCGGGATCCAAGCCGTAGCTGCGGGCAAGGAGCCGGATGGGATGGGAAAGAAGCTCCGGCACGGGGCCGTCGCTCGTCGTGTCGCGCGCCATGGTCTGGCCGAGATGCGTGCCGGCGAGCGGGCATTCCGACGTCACAAAGCGCTGGCCGGCGCTTTTTGCCGCGCGCGCGGCCGGGCGGCCGACTTTGAGGGCGACCGGAAAATTCTCGCGCTTGAACCCCCAGGCCCCGCCGTGGCCGGAGCAGCGCTCGATCACGGTGACATCGATCTCGGGGATCAGGCGCAGCATCTCGGCGGCTTTCTGGCCCATGTTTTGCGCCCGCGCATGGCAGGCCATATGCACCGTGACGCCGCCCGGAACCGGCTGCAAACCGGGGGCGAGGCCGTTTTTGCGCGCGATATCGACGATATATTCGCTGACGTCATAGGTTGCATCGGCAAGGCGCCGCACCCCCTCGTTCTCGGGCAGCAGCAGCGGCCATTCGAATTTCAGCATCAAGGCGCAGGAGGGGACGAGGGCAATGACATCATAGCCGCGCGCGATCCAGGGGGCGAGGGCAGCCGCGACCTCTTGCGCCTGCGCTGCAACCTCGCCGAGCAATCCCTGTTCCAAAAGCGGCATGCCGCAGCAGCGTGGATAGACGATTTCGGTCTCGACGCCATTTCGCGCGAGCACGGCGCGCGTCGCGAGCCCGACGCTGGTATCGTTGTAATTGCCAAAGCAAGTGGCATAGAGCACGGCCTTGCGGCCAAAACCCGGCGCCTCGCGATTGAGCGTGGGCGGGTTGGCGGCGGCGGCGATGGTAAGGCTGTGGCTGGCATATTTCGGCAGTTCGGCCTCGCGATGGAGGCCCGCGCCGGCTTCGAGCCACCGGCGCGCCAGGCGGTTTTCGGTGTTCGTCGCCCAATTGGCGAGGGGGGCGGCGAGGTTGGCGAGCCGGCCGTTGCGGTCGGTTTTGGCGAGTTCACGATCGGCCCAGGCGACCTCGCCGGCGCGCGCGGCCACCGCGCGCTGGCGCAGCATGAGATGCGGAAAATCGAGCGCGAAGGGATGCGGCGGCACATAGGGGCATTTGGTCATGAAGCACATGTCGCACAGCGTGCAGGCTTCAACGACCGGCGCGAAATCAGCGCTTTTGACCGAGTCGAGTTCGCCGCTCGGCGACGCATCGATGAGATCAAAAAGGCGCGGGAAGGAATCACAGAGGTTGAAGCAGCGCCGGCAGCCATGACAAATGTCGAACACCCGGCGCATTTCCGCGTCGAGTTTTTCCGGGTCATAGAATTCGTCATCCCGCCACGCGATCGGATGACGTGTCGGTGCCTCGAGCCCGCCTTCGCGCATCACATTTTCCTTGGTGAAAAAAACCGAGCCAGGCGGCCCGGCGACCTTGCCGCGGGCACCTGGCTCGCGCGGGCAATGGCGGCTTATTTCAGTTCGTCGAAGGCGCGCTGAAAGCGTCCGGCGTGCGAACGCTCGGCCTTGGCCAGCGTCTCGAACCACTCGGCGATCTCCTCGAACCCTTCCTCGCGGGCGGTGCGTGCCATGCCGGGATACATGTCTGTATATTCGTGGGTTTCGCCGGCGATCGCGGAGAGCAGATTATCGCTGGTCTTGCCAATCGGCTTGCCGGTCGCGGGATCACCCACGGCTTCGAGAAATTCGAGATGACCATGGGCATGCCCGGTCTCGCCCTCGGCGGTGGAGCGGAACACCGCGGCGACGTCATTATAGCCTTCGACATCGGCTTTCTGGGCGAAATAGAGATAGCGGCGATTGGCTTGGCTCTCCCCCGCAAACGCGTATTTCAGGTTTTCCTCGGTCTTGCTGTTTTTGAGCGATGCCATGACTAACCTCCTGACCTCGACGGCCTGACGATGAACCAAAAATCTTGGGAACCGGATGCGGCGCGGATGCATGATAAAACGCCACAAACGCCGGGAATCCTTGGCCCAGAGGCTAGCCGCGCGGCCCCGCGAAGTCAATTTGGGCGGGGGCGCCGAGTGCATTTCCCGTCCGGCCGCCAGTTATCGTGGCAGCCAGCCTAAGTCCTTGCGCCTAATGGTGCCGTCGGGCTGGACAACATCGATGCGGCGCATCTTGATCATCTCCCAGCCACTGGCATCACCGGCCCCTTCCTCGCGTGGCCCCATGATTATCATTGCTATCGGAAAGCACCTTTGCAGGCCATTGCGAATTCCGTGTGACAAGACAGGCCCCCCGGAACAGCCGGACATGTTGTAGCCTAACGGCTGCTTCCGAGTCGCCCAGGGTGCTCTACAATCTCGGTCGGGGTCATAGGTGACAATCACATCCCGTTCGGTCACGTCCTCAATCGTCGCCAAGCTGCCACATGCGAACGACTGCACGACCCCAGGCGCACTAGTGACACGTTGGGCTTCGGGAAAACCACAGAACGTCACGGCACGACCTAAATCTGGTTTTGGCGGCGGCCAGTCACCTCCGCAATCCACGGGTGTGGCGTCAATCGCCTGCGCTAGCTTTTCGGAGACGCGAAACGTGGCAATGTCCCATTCAGGGCACCGGTCAATCATGAGGCTCGGCAAATCTATCGGGTGTGACGTTCGAATTTGGCAAACAATGTTAGAATTTTGGGCGATAGTCTTTTCCAGGGCTTCCACCACGTGGTTGGCGGTTATTCCAATAATGCCGTTGGCGAAGCGTAGAAAGAAGCAAGTGCCACCGAAAATGCGCCTAGGCCAACGCTCCTTGCGGTCATGCCAAGCTATGGGGGTCGCAACTTTCAATGTGAAGTCTGCCAAGAATTTGTCCACCAAGGCTAGTTCGGCAGGATTGCCCTTCACCGGAGTCTCCCAATGAAATTAACGACCCTTATCCGTTTAGAACATTTCCACCAATCAGCAGATGACACATTATTGGAATTATAACTTGATTCGTCAAAGCGATTTGTTATGTCAGGCGGGAAAGACGCTCGCCGAGCAGCGCGAAAAATCCCTCCGCGTCCAGCGTCTCCAAAACCAGGGCATTGGCGGTCTCTTCCGGCGCGGGCGCGATCGTCGTCTGTCCCCGTGTCGCCCCCTCGGCGCAGGAGACGGCGACGCGGGCCGGGCGGGCGGTGAACAAATCCGGGCGCAGCAGCCAGGCGATGGCGCAGGGGTCATGCAGCGGGCGGCCGGGCAGCGTCGGGTGCGGCGGCAGGGCGGCGAGAATGTCGCAGGCCGTGGCAAGCGCCGTTCCCGCCCCGGCGGCGCGGAGATGCGCAAGACGCGAAGGTGTCACCAGCGCCTGATGGGTGAGATCGAGCGGCGCGAGGGTCAGCGGACGCCCGGCGGCAAGCAGAACCGATAGCGCCTCGGGGTCGCTCCAGGCGTTGAACTCGGCCGCCGGCGTGATGTTGCCGCCCGCGAACGCGCCGCTCATCAGGACGATTTCGCCGATTTTGGCGGCCAAATCCGGCTCGGCCATCAAAGCGCGTGCGAGATTGGTCGCGGGGCCGATGCCGACCAGGGTGAGCGGGGCGGTCGCGGCGCGGAGATGGGCACGGATGACATCGGCGGCCACGCCCGGCGCCGGCGCCCCGCCCGGAGGCAGAACGATCCCGGCGAGGCCGTTTTCGCCATGCGCCCGGGGTGCCGAGGTGAATTCGCCACGGATCGGCTGCCCCGCCCCGGCATGGACCGGAACCCCGGCCCCGGCGAGCGCGACCAGCGCCAGGGCATTGGCCAAGGTGCGCTCGATCCCGACATTGCCGCCGACAACGGTGATCGCCTGGAGCGCGATCTCCGGCGAGGCGAGCGCGAGCAAAAGGGCGATCGCGTCATCGGTGCCGGGATCGCAATCGATGATGATGGGACGCGCGAGCGCGGGAACGCTTTCGGACCGGCGCTTCATATGATTGCCCTCGACCCGCCCGGCGGCTCCGCCGTGATTCGCGGACAGTTTGCAATGCGACAACCCCGCAGCGGTACACCCTAACGCCGTGCGTTGCTTGGTGGAGCCAAGGGGAGTCGAACCCCTGACCTCCTGAATGCCATTCAGGCGCTCTCCCAACTGAGCTATGGCCCCGTGGCGCGCCTTATAGAGGGCGCCGACCGGGGGATCAAGCGCTGGGAATCCAGCACTCCTTTGGCAGATTTGGCGTTGTGGTTTTGCCGAAGACCGTCCCGCGAGGGAGATCAAGGATGAACGGCCTTCGCCCCGGGCAGCCTGGCGAAGGCCTTGGTGAAGAAATCGGGCGCGCCGAAATTGCCGGATTTGAGGGCGAGCAGCAGCGGCGGGCCATCCCCCTCGGCGCGGGTCCAGGGCACGCCCGGGTCGATCGGCGCGCCGATGCGTAAAGAACGCACGCCAAGGCGCGAGACCACCGCGCCCGAGGTTTCGCCGCCGGCGACGACGAGGCGCCGCACCCCGAGGTCGCGAAGGCCGGCGGCAATGGTGGCGAGCGCGGCCTCGATCACGGCGCCGGCTTGCGCGCGCCCGAGACGCGCCTGCAAGGCGGCGACCCGCTCGGGCGGGGCGGAGGCGGCGATCAGCGGCGGGCGGCCCGCGGAATGGGCGCCGAGATGCTCCCTCGCCCAGGCCAGCGCGGCGCTGGCGAGGGCGGCGGCATCGGGGGTTGCGAGCGGGTCGAGGTCGAGCGTCGGGAGCGCTTCGCGTGCCCGCGCGATCTGGCCGAGCGTCGCCTGCGAGCAGGAGCCGGCGAGGATCGCCGCAAGACCGGGCACATCATCGAGCGCCGCCGGATCGGCGCGCTCGGGAAGCAGGCCCTGGCGCCGGAAATTCGCCGGCAAGCCCATCGCGACGCCCGAGCCACCGGTGATCAGCGGGTGCTCGGCCGCCGCTGCGCCGATCGCATGGAGATGGCGCTCATCCACCGCGTCAAGGATGGCGTAGCGCTTACCCTCGCGCGCGCACGCTGCCATCGCCGCGCGGATCGCCTCCGCCCCCTGTTCGACGACGGCGTAAGGGACGAGGCCAACGGTGCCGCTGGTCTGGCGGGCGAGCACGCGGACCAGATCGGCATCGCGCATCGGCGTCAGGGGATGGTTTTCCATGCCGCTTTCATTGAGCAAGCGGCTGCCGACGAAGAGATGGCCCTGATAGACGCTGCGTGCATTGGCCGGGAAAGCGGGGCAGGCGAGGGCAAAGCCGGCGCCGAGATCGGCAAGCAGCGCATCGGCGACCGGGCCGATATTGCCCGCGTCCGTGCTGTCGAAGGTCGAGCAGTATTTGAAGAAAAACTGCCGGCAGCCGGCGGCGCGCAGCGCGGCAAGCGCGGCACGGCTTTGGGCCACGGCTTCGCCGGCCGGCGCGGTGCGTGATTTGAGGGCGATCACCAGCGCGTCGGCCTCGGGCAATGGTTGGCCAGGCGCGGGCACGCCGATGAGCTGGACGGTGCGCATGCCGTGTTCGACGAGCATGCTGGCGAGATCGGTCGCGCCGGTGAAATCATCGGCGATGCAGCCGAGCAGCGGCATGTTTTCCTCCAAACGTGGGCGTCTCATCCCGGCGCGAGCGCTTGCGCGAAGGCGGCGATTTGTGTCTCCCAGCCAGGCAGCGCCTGCCCCGCGCGCCAGGCGTTCGCGGCCATCGTGGCGCGGAGGTCGGCATCGAAAATCAGCCGCCGTAGCGCCTTCGAAAGCTGTTCGTGATCGCCGGGGTTGGCGAAAACGCCGGCGTCCTCGGGCACCAGGGCGGCAGCGGCGCCGCCGGCGCAGACGGCGACCGGCAGGCCGCGCGCCAGCGCCTCGGCGACCGCCATGCCATACCCTTCCCAATGGGTCGCGAGCGCGAAGAGGTCGGCTCCTTGCCAGAGGCGGTCGAGCGCCGCGTCATCGACCTCGCCGGCGAACGTCACTTTCGCCGCGATCCCGAGGTCGCCGGCGAGGGCGCGGAGGTTTGCGGCATAAGCCGGATCGCTCGCCGTCTCGCCGGCGATGGTGAGGGAAAATTCGAGGTCAAAGAGCGGCGCGAGCGCGCGGAGCAGCACGTCATGCCCCTTGCGCGGGATCAGCGCGCCGACCGAGAGGATCGCCGCTCCCGGCCCACCCGAGCCCCGGCTCCGCGGCGCGGGATCGGTGCCGGGGGTGACGACGCGAAGGCGCGCGGGCGCGACGCCGAATTCTTTCTCCAGCCGCGAGGCGGTTTCCGCGCTGGTCGCGATGACGGTTTTGAGACGCGGCAGCAAGCGGCATTCGAGGGCGCGCAGATCAGCGCGGTCGGCCTCGGAAAACCCGGTCTCGAGCGCCGTCGGGTGGTGGATGAGGCCGATCGCGCGGCCGGTGATGGCGGCGAGATGGGGCGCGAAGGCGGGCAGCGCGAGCCCATCGATCACCGGGATCACGTCCTGCGCGAGCGCGGCGAGGCTGCGCCCGGCCTCCTCCTCGGCCAGTGCGTCGGCGAGCGGGTGGCGCCCGGCGAGCGCGATCACCGCAACCTCATGCCCGGCCTGGCGGAGGCCGGCGACCATGCGACGGTCATAGGCATAGCCGCCGGAGAGCCGCTCCCAAGGGGCGGGAACGAAAAGCGCGATCCGGCTCACGCCGCGTCCTCGGCGCCGATCGGCCCCTCGAAAGCGGCGAACGCGCGCGGGCTTTCGCGGAGCAGGATTTTGAGCCCGGAAAGGCGACGCCCCCCCGCGCCGAGCGCGCCTTCGCGGCACGCATCGGCAAGCAGGGCGTGGATATGGGCGGCAAGGAATTCGGTGGTGGTGTTGCGCCCGGCGAATTCGGCCAGGTCGTCGAGATTGCGGTAATCGAGGGTATCGAGCACGCGGCGCAGGGCCTGGCCGGCGAGGCCGATATCGACCACCAGGTGATCGGCATCGAGGATCGGCGCGCGGAATTCCGCCTCGACCGCGTAGGTCGCGCCGTGCAGGCGCTGGGCCGGGCCAAACACCGCGCCCTGGAAGGAATGCGCGATCATGACATGGTCGCAAACGGTGAGGCTGTACATCTCAGGCTCCGTAATCGATCACGTGGCAGAGGCCGCCTTCGAGCAGACGCGGCATGGCGGCCGGAAGGTCGACGAATTTGGTCGGCGGCTCGAGGAGGATATCAAACACCGGATCGCCGAGAAGATCGAGAGCAAGCGCGAGCCGCGCGCGCGGCGTGCGGCGGGCGCGCATCACGGGGGCGACCCGGCCGACCTGACTTCCGATGATCCGCAGGCGTCGGGCATGAAAATCCTCCCCGAGCGGAACCGCGGGGGCGGCATCGCCATACCAGCTCGCCTCGATGATCGCCGCCTCGTCGCCGGCGGCGCGCAACGCGTGCGCAAGGCCAGCGGCGGAGGCCGAGGTGTGAAAAACGAGATCCTGATCACCGGGCGCGGCCTCGGGCAGCGCGAAACGGCAGCCGAGCGCGGCCGCAGGCGTCGCGCGGGCGGGATCGAGATCGCACAGGGTGACGGTGGTCGCGGGAATGCGTGCCACCAGCGCGCCGGCGAGCAGGCCGAGCACGCCGGCGCCAATCACCAGAACCCGCATCCCGGGAAGCGGTGCGGCATCCCAGAGCAGGTTGAGCGCGGTTTCCATGTTGGCGGCGAGCACCGCGCGGGCGCTCGGCACCGCGTCGGGCACCGGAATGGCGTGTGTTTGTGGCGCGTTGAACGCGTCCTGGTGCGGGTGAAGAACAAAGAATCGCGCCCCGTTCTCGGCTTGCGCGACGGCGCTATAGCCGTATTTCACCGGAAACGGGAAAGCGCCGGCCATCAGCGGCGCCCGCATTGCCTGGAACTGGCTTTCCGGGACGCGGCCTTCGAAAACCAGGGCCTCGGTCCCGCGCGAGATGCCGCTCGCGATCGTGGTTAGCCGGATCTCGCCGGGTGCCGGCGCCGGCAGAGCCTCGGCGCGGATCTCGCCACGGCCGGCGGCGATGGTCCAGAAAGCGCGGGCTTGCATGCCATGAGCGCCCTTTCAGGCGCGGCCGTAGGTGTCGTCGAAGCGGACGATGTCATCCTCGCCGAGATAGGCGCCGGATTGCACCTCGATCAGGGTGAGCGGGATGCGGCCGGGGTTCTCCAGCCGGTGCTTTGTCCCGAGCGGCAGATAGATGCTTTCATTCTCGCGCACCAGGATCTGCTGATCATCGCGGGTGACGAGCGCGGTGCCGTTCACCACCACCCAGTGCTCGGCGCGGTGAAAATGCTTTTGCAATGACAGTTTGTGGCCCGGCGAGACGACGATGCGCTTGACCTGAAAACGGTCGCCATGGATCAGGCTCTCGTAAAATCCCCATGGGCGATAACAGCGGTTATGCGCGACCGCCTCCGCTCGTCCCGCGGCGCGCAGCCGATCGACGACTTTTTTGACATCCTGCGCATGATCGCGATGCAGCGCGAGCACCGCGTCCTCGGTCACCACCACCACGGCGTTTTCGAGACCGACGACGGCGGTCAGCATGCCATCGCTCCGCACATAGCAATCGCGCGCCGCTTCGAGCAGCACATCACCGACCGCGACATTGCCGGCGCCGTCTTTCTCGCCCAGCGCCCAAAGCGCGCTCCAGCTCCCGACATCCGACCAGCCGAGATCAGCCGGCACCACCGCCGCATGCCGGGTGCGCTCGGCCACGGCATAATCGAGGCTGATCGCCGGCGCGCTCGCGAAGGCCTCGGCGTCGAGACGAAGGAAATCGAGATCCGCCCGCCGCCCGGCCACCGCCGCGCGCACCGCCGCCAGCACCGCCGGGGCGTGTTCCGCCATCTCCGCGATCAGGCGCGCGGCGGTGAAAAGGAACATGCCGGAGTTCCACAAATGCCGGCCCGACGCGACCAGCCGCGCCGCCGTCTCGGCGTCCGGCTTTTCGATGAAGCGGACGAGATCATGGGCGCCGGCGATCCCGGAGAGCGGCGCGCCGACCTCGATATAGCCATAGCCGGTCTCGGGCGCGGTCGGCTTCATGCCGAAGGTCACGATCCGCCCGCCGCGCGCCGCCGCGATCGCGGGTTCCAGCGCCGCCCGCAGTGCCGCGAGGTCGGTGATCGCGGCATCAGCGGCCATCATCCAGAGCACCGCGTCGGGATTTTCCTCGGCCACGAGCAGGGCAGCGGCGGTGATCGCGGGGGCGCTGTTGCGCCCGACCGGCTCCAGCAGGATCCGCGCGGGCGCGCCACCTTCCTTGCGCAATTGCTCGGCGATCAGGAAGCGATGCTCGTGGTTGCAAACCACGATCGGCGGCGCAAAACCGGGGCCAGTGGCGCGGTGGGCGGTGTCTTGCAGCAGCGAGCGGGCGGAAATCAGCGGCCAATATTGCTTCGGATAGCTCTCACGCGAAACCGGCCAGAGCCGCGTCCCCGAGCCGCCGGAGAGGATCACGGGCACGATCGGCTCCAAGGCGATGGCGGCGGCGCTCGATGCAGCGTCATAGTCGGCGGCCATGGGACGGTCCCCTATCTCACGTCACTATTCTACCACGACATCTACCACGACCCCACGATCGCCGCGGCCTTCCCGCGGCGTCGTTCGTCTCTCGGGGGTCTGTTTACCATGGCGAAAAATAGAAAACAAAAGGCTTCTTTTTCTGAAGAAAAAGAAGCAAAAAGACTTTTCTTCGTTCTCTTTGAGTGGCGATGTCCTCGGCGTGGGCGGGGGCTGCCGGCAAGATGCGGTTTGTCGTAGGAGTCGAACGATAGATCACGGCAAACCGCGTCGCGGAGATGGCTGCTCCGAAAAACGGAGGAAAGTCTTTTTGCTTCTTTTTCTTCAGAAAAAGAAGAGTCTTATTTGATTTTTTTCTTTCGGAGCGGGTGATATGGATCCGAGCCTGATCGCGATCCTTGGTTTCGTGGTTTTATTTCTCTTGATGCTGCTGCGTGTGCCGGTTGGCATCGCGATGGGGGCGGTTGGGGTGGGCGGGTTCGGATGCGTCGCGGGGTTTGCGCCGGCGCTGAAGCTGCTTGCGCAATCGCCGATCCGGACCGCAACCGATGCCGGGTTCGCGGTCATCCCCTTATTTCTCTTGATGGGCGCGATCGCCTCCGAATCCGGCATGAGCACCGAATTGTTCAAGGCGGCGCATCGGTTTCTCGGCCATCGCCGGGGCGGGCTGGGCATGGCGACGATTGCCGCCTGCGCCGGGTTCGCCGCCATCTCGGGCTCCTCGGTTGCGACCGCGGCGACGTTTTCCGCCGTCGCCTATCCCGAGATGCGGCGCTTTCATTACCCGCAGAGTTTCGCCGCCGGTGTCATCGCCGCGGGTGGCACGCTCGGCGCTATCCTGCCGCCCTCGATCGTGCTTGCGGTCTATAGCCTGATCACCCAGCAGGATGTCGGCAAGCTTTATATTGCTGGCGTCCTGCCAGGGTTGCTCGCGATCGCGATGTATCTGGTGACGATTTTCCTGATCGGCGCACTTCGCCCTGGGTTTTTGCCGACCACGCCGCGCGCCAGCTGGGCCGAGCGGCTGGCGGCGCTGCGTGGGGTCTGGGCGATCAGCCTTTTGTTCCTGTTCGTCGTTGGCGGGCTCTATGGTGGGATGTTCACCGCGACAGAAGCGGCGAGCATGGGCGCCGGCGGCGCATTCCTCATCGCCATTTTCCGCCGCCGGCTTTCAGCGCCGCAGCTCATGCAGTGTCTCGTGCGCGCGGTGCGCACCAGTGCCGCGATCTTCACCATCCTCATCGGCGCCCTGCTGTTCGGCTATTTCCTGACCGTGACGCAAACGCCGCAGCATCTGACAGCGGCGCTGGCCGGGCTCGGGATCGGGCGATACGGCATTCTCGCGCTGATCATGCTGATGTATCTCGGCCTCGGCTGCGTGATGGACGCGATGGCGATGGTCATTCTCACCATCCCGATCGTGTTTCCGCTGATCACCGCGCTCGGGTTCGATCCGATCTGGTTCGGCGTCATCATCGTCATGACGGTCGAACTCGGCCTCATTCATCCGCCCGTCGGGATGAACGTGTTCGTGATCAAAAGCGTGATCGGCGAGGTCGGTATCGCGACGATTTTCGCCGGCGTCATCCCGTTCGTGATCACCGACATCGTCCGGCTGTGCATCCTGATCGCCTTCCCTGCCATTTCCACCTGGCTGCCCGGCCAGATGTAGCCGGGTGCGGCTCAGAACCCGAGGCGCGCGCGGATCTCTCCCGGCGTGAGGCCGAGGGTGCGCAAGCCCGCGGCGCCCGCAGATTTGGCGAGCCGCACGCCGCTGGCATCACGGATCAGGCGGTGATGGGCGTATTGCGGCGCCGGCCAGCCCATCAGCGCCTGTAACAGGCGATGGAGATCGGTCGCCGCGCGCAGATCCTCGCCGCGTGTCACCAGAGTCACGCCCTGGATGGCGTCATCATGGGTTACCGCAAGGTGGTAGCTCGCCGGGCACTCTTTCCGCCCGAGCACAACGTCGCCGAAGCGTTCGGGATGGCAGAGAACGCAGCCGTGGCCGGCTTCGTGGTAGTGGAGCGGCCCGGGGCAGGCGGCGAGCGCTCCGGCCATGTCGAGGCGGAAGGCGTGCGGCGTGCCGGCGGCGAGAAGCGCTTGCCGGTGCTCGGCAGAGCGCGCGCGGCAGGTGCCGGGATAGAGCGGCGCGCCGTCCGGCGTCTGGCCGCGGCTTGCGCGGGCGATGTCGGCGCGGGTGCAAAAACAGGGATAAAGCAGCCCGCGCGCCGCCAGCCGATCGAGCACGCTGCGATACGCGTCGAAATGCGCCGATTGCACGCGGGGAGGCTCGTCCCAGACGAGGCCGAGCCAAGCGAGGTCATCGAGAATCGCCTGTGTGAATTCCGGCCGGCAGCGGGTTTCGTCGATATCCTCGATGCGGAGCAGAAATCGCCCGCCCGCCGCGCGCGCCTGGCGTTCGGCAAAAAGCGCGGCGTAAGCATGGCCGAGATGGAGCGGGCCGGTGGGCGAGGGGGCGAAGCGGGTCGTGATCATGTGCGATGATAGTTCCATGACGGCGCTGCCCGCGGGGTTGCGGCGCCGCGCCGGCTCTGCGATAAGGGGGGCGAGACTTCGCGGCGCACAAGTGCTGGCGGGCCGGACGAGGAAGTTCCCCCAGGGATTGCGCGCTACCCGAGCAGGAGCCGCATTTGCCCCGAGACGGATGGGATCTCTCGCCGAATCTGAACGCCCTTGCGTGGCAAGGGCGTCGGCCGCTCTTCAAACGAAGGTTCCTGGGGCTTCGACCGGGGCGGTGATGAACGATCTCCAAACCCTGGTTCTGAACGCCGATTTCCGCCCGCTCTCGCGGTTTCCGCTTTCTTCCTGGCACTGGAAAGACGCCGTCAGCGCCCTGGTTTTGCAACGGGTCAATCTGGTCGCCGAATATGACGATGTCATCCGCTCGCCGAGCCGCGCGATGCGGGTGCCGAGTGTCGTCGCCCTCAAACGCTATCTCCATCTCGACGGCTACCCCGCCTTCACCCGCTTCAACATTTATTGTCGCGACCGCTGGCGCTGCCAATACTGCGCCGAGGAATTTGCCTCGAGCGAACTCACCTTCGATCATGTCGTGCCGCGCTCGCGCGGTGGGCGGACGACGTGGGAGAATGTCGTCACCGCCTGTTCGCGCTGCAATCTCGGCAAGGCCAACCGCACCCCGCGCGAGGCCGGGATGCATCTGCTCCGCCGCCCCTACCGGCCGAGCCGGCGCGAACTCGCCCACGCCGCTGCCCCGCTCGCGCGCGAGCAGGTGCATCACACGTGGGTCGATTTTCTCTACTGGGATTCGGAACTGGAAGAGTAACGCGCTCACTCGTCCGGCCGGCGCGCCAGCACTTCGCGTTTGCCGACATGGTTGGCGGCGCTGACGATGCCTTCTTTCTCCATCTGCTCGATCAGCTTGGCGGCGCGGTTATAGCCGATCTGGAGATGGCGCTGGATGAAGGAGGTCGAGGCCTTCCCCTCGCGCGCGACGAGATCGACCGCTTGGTCGAAAAGGCTCATCTCGCCATCGCCGCTGCCGAGCCCGCCAAATCCGCCGCCGCCGCTCCCGCCGGCATCCCCTTCCTCGGCTTCGGTCACTTCCTCGAGATAGGCCGGCTCGCCCTGGCTTCTGAGGAAGGCAACGACATCCTCGACCTCGCGATCGGTGACGAAGGGGCCGTGGGTGCGGGTGATGCGCCCGCCGCCCATCATGTAGAGCATGTCGCCCTGGCCGAGGAGTTGCTCGGCCCCCTGCTCGCCGAGGATGGTGCGGCTGTCGAATTTGCTGATCACCTGGAAGCTGATCCGGGTCGGGAAATTGGCTTTGATGGTGCCGGTGATGACGTCGACCGAGGGCCGCTGGGTTGCCATGATGACATGAATGCCGGCGGCGCGCGCCATCTGGGCGAGGCGTTGGACCGCCGCTTCGATCTCCTTGCCGGCGACCATCATGAGGTCGGCCATCTCATCGATGACGACGACGATGAAGGGCAGCGGCTCGAGCGCCAGCGGCTGATCTTCGTAGACGGCGCGGCCGGTTTCGGCATCGAAGCCGGTCTGTACCCGCCGCGTCACCACCTCGCCACGCTCGCGCGCTTCCGCGACCCGCTCGTTATAGCCGCCGATATTGCGCACCCCGAGCTGGCTCATGGCGCGATAGCGGCGTTCCATCTCGCGCACCGTCCATTTCAGCGCCGTTACCGCCTTCGCCGGCTCCGTCACCACCGGCGCCATCAGGTGTGGAATACCCTGATAGACCGAGAGTTCGAGCATCTTGGGGTCGATCATGATCAGCCGGCATTGATCGGGCGAGAGGCGATAAAGCAGGCTCAGGATCATCGCGTTGACGCCGACCGATTTGCCCGAGCCGGTGGTGCCGGCGATCAGCAGATGCGGCATGCGCGCGAGATCGGCGATCACCGGCGCGCCACTGATATCCTTGCCGAGCGCGAGCGAAAGGCGCCCCGGCTGCTTGTGCCAGGCGTCGCTGGCCAGCAATTCGCTGAGATAAACCGTCTCGCGCACGGCGTTGGGCACTTCGATGCCGATGACATTGCGCCCGGGCACGGTCGCGATGCGCACCGCGATCACCGAGAGGCTGCGCGCGATATCGTCGGCAAGGCCGATCACGCGGGCGCTGCGGATGCCGGGCGCCGGTTCCAGCTCATAGAGTGTCACCACCGGCCCTGGCCGGATGTCGCGGATCGTGCCTTGGACACCGTAATCGGCGAGCACGCTTTCTAAAAGCCGGGCATTGGCTTCGAGCGCATCGGCGCCGGGGCCAACGGCGGCGCGCGTCGGCGCCGGCTTGAGGAGGCTGAGCGAGGGGAATTGCCAGCCGGATTGAGGGAGCGGCAGGGTTTCTTGCCGCGGCGCCGGCGCCGGTCGGCGGGGCGGCGCAATGATTCGGGCGCGCGGCGGCGTTTGCTCAGCGGGGGGCGGCGCGGAGACGGTGGGCGGCGCCGCCGCTTGGGCAGCGCCGGCGAAACTTTCCGGCGGCGGGGTGAGCAGATCGCGTCCGAGAATCGGCGCGAGCCGCGCCTTGGCCTGCCGCCACACGCGAGCGACCCAACCAGCCCCGTTGCGCCCATGGCGGACGCTGCCGCCGGCGATGCGAATCACGCCGCCACCGGCCGCCCGCCATTCCGCGAAAGAGAGGCCGAAGCCGAGCAAAACGAGGCTTGCCGCAAGAGCACTTCCGAGCGCGACGACGATGACCGCGCCGAGTGTGCCGAGCAGGCCGCGCCCGGCAGCGAGCGCGGTCGCGGCGACGAGACTGCCGATGGCGCCGCCGAGACCGGCCGGGCTCGGCCAGGCAGCCGGCAGCGGGATGGCGGCGAGAAGCCCGGCCAGCACCGGCAACGCCACGATCAAGGCCGCGAGCCGCAGCGGCGCCACCGCGAGACCGCGATGCGCCGCCAGCCGCCAGGCCCAGGCGAGCAGGGCCAGCGCCGGCAGCGCCCCGGCGAGGCCGAGGAATTGCAGCAATAGATCGGCAAGGATCGCCCCGATGGGCCCCGCGAGATTATGCACGGCAACCCGCGCCGCGGTGTCGAGCGAAGGGTCGTCCGGGGCATAGGAGGCGAGCGCGACCAGCAGCGTGACACCGGCGAGCGCGAGGGCCAGGCCGCCGAGTTCGCCGAGCCGCCGGCCGATCAGCCCTTGCAGCCGCGGCGTCGTGAGACGCTCGCCGGCGCGCCCCCGCCCCGATCGGTCGGGCTTGCGGGCGTCGCGCCCGAGGAGTTCACGCGGCGAGGCGGTGGTGGCCATGACCAGGAATCCTTGAGATCATCACCCAATACTACATCAGAACCGATTGGAGGAAAATCACCTTTCCCAAAGGCGCGTATGGCCCGAACGCCATCCTGGTGCTTGCGCGGCGGCGCAGCACCCCGGTAGAGTATGAGATGAGAAGGGTTTGGCTTACCAGGCGGATACGATGAACACGAAAGCAGCATTGCGGCGGCTCTCGGAACTCCGCTTGCGCGAAACCTTCGTGCATGAGCAGCGCGTGGGCGCGCTCGCGTTCGCGCTCTCGGAACATCTGGGCCTTCCTCCCGCCACCTGCGCCGCCTATCGCGATGCCGCTGAGCTGCACGATGTCGGCAAGCTCGTGGTGCCTGATGCCGTGCTTGAGAAGCCTGGGCGGCTTTCGGCGGAGGAATACGTGCTTGTTCGGCGCCATACCGAACATGGCCATGACATATTGGTGGCCTCGGGCGAGCCGCGATTGCGGCTGGCGGCGGAGGTCGCGCTGTCGCATCACGAGCGCTGGGATGGGTCGGGCTATCCGCATGGCCTCCGCGGTGAGGCGATCCCGCCGGCGGCGCGGCTGGTCGCGCTCTGCGACGTCTATGCCGCCCTGCGCGAGGAACGCACTTATAAAGCGCCGCTGTCGCATGAGGCGACCTGCTATTCGCTGCTGAACGGCATACCGGCGGGGGAAGGGCTCCATTCCGGCCAGTTCGATCCCGCACTGCTGGCCGTGCTGGCCGCCGCCCCGGGCCTGTTTCAAGCCGCCTTCGCGAGTTAATAAAGAAACTTTTTCTATTGCGGCAGTGCCTACGGCGCTGCCGCTCCGAGGAACCAGGATAAAAGTCTTTTTGCTTCTTTTTCTTCAGAAAAAGAAGATTCTTCTAAAATTTATCAACCGTTCAGATGCGATAACCCCGGCAGGCGATTTTTTCCCCTTGCCTGTTTGCTGCGCCGCAACTAAAACCGTTCCCGGGTCACGCCCCCCCACCGGGGCGCTTCTCTTCTGCAAGGGAGAGCCAGAGATGGCACAGCACGCCTCCAAGCCGGCATTGCGCCCGGCCAACCCTCATTTTTCCTCCGGCCCCTGCGCCAAGCGCCCCGGCTATTCGCTCGCCGCCCTAGACGGTGCGATGCTGGGGCGGAGCCATCGCGCGAAATTGCCGAAAGCGCGGCTGGCTGAGGTCATCACCCGTTCGCGGGCGCTGCTCGGCATGCCGGAAGATTGGCGGCTCGGGATTGTTCCCGCGTCCGATACCGGTGCTGTGGAACTCGCGCTCTGGTCGCTGCTTGGTGCCCGCCCGGTCGATGTCCTGGCGTTCGAGAGTTTTTCCGAAGGCTGGGCCAATGATATCGTCAAGCAGCTCAAGCTTCGCGATGCCCGCGTGCTGGCAGCCCCCTATGGCGAGCTGCCCGATCTCGCTGCGGTTGATCCCACCCATGACGTGGTGTTCACCTGGAACGGCACCACTTCGGGGGTTCGCGTTCCCGATGCCGATTGGATCGCCGCCGACCGTGAGGGGCTCGCGATTTGTGACGCGACCTCGGCGGCGTTCGCGATGCGGCTTGCTTGGGACAAGCTCGATGTCGTCACCTGGTCGTGGCAGAAAGTTTTGGGCGGCGAAGGCGCGCATGGCATGCTGGCGCTCTCGCCGCGTGCGGTCGCGCGGCTCGAGACCTATCAGCCGCCCTGGCCGTTGCCGAAGATTTTCCGCCTCACCAAAGGGGGAAAACTGATCGAGGGGGTGTTTCAGGGCGAGACCATCAATACCCCGAGCATGCTCGGGGTCGAGGACGCGCTCGATGGCTTGCGTTGGGCGGAGCGGATCGGCGGCTTGCCGGCCTTGATCGCCCGCGCCGAGGCCAGTCTTGCCACGGTCGCCGCCTGGGTCGAGGGCAGCCATTGGGCGGAATTCCTCGCCCGCGATGCGCGCACCCGCTCATGCACCTCGATTTGTCTCGCGATCAAGGCGCCGTGGTTCCGGGCGCTCGCGCCGGCGGCACAGGCCGAGGCGGCGAAGAAAATCGCCGCCCTCCTCGAAGCCGAGGGGGTTGCCTTTGATATCGCAAGCTATCGCGACGCGCCGCCGGGGTTGCGCATCTGGGCCGGGGCGACGGTGGAACCGAGTGACATCGCGGCGCTTCTGCCTTGGCTCGACTGGGCCGAGGCCGCAATCAGCGCCCAATACGCCAACGCCGCCGCGGAGTGACCGAGATGCCGAAAATCCTGATCAGCGATAAGCTTTCGCCCGCCGCCGTCGATATTTTCCGCGCCCGTGGTTTCGAGGTCGATCTCCGCCCAGGGCTTACGCCGAGCGAATTGCGCGCCATCATCGCGCCCTATGACGGGCTTGCGATCCGCTCGGCGACCAAGGTTACCAAGGAGTTGCTCGAGGCCGCGACCCATCTGAAAGTGGTTGGCCGCGCCGGGATTGGCGTCGACAATGTCGATGTCAAGGCGGCGACGGCGCGCGGCGTCGTGGTGATGAACACCCCCAACGGCAACGCGATCACCACCGCCGAGCACGCGATCGCGCTGATGTTCGCGCTCGCCCGCCAGATCCCCGAGGCGACGCAATCGACCAAGGCCGGGAAGTGGGAAAAGAACCGCTTCATGGGCGTCGAGCTGTTTGCCAAAACCCTCGGGCTGATCGGCTGCGGCAATATCGGCTCGATCGTCGCCGACCGCGCGATCGGCCTCAAGATGAAGGTGATCGCCTATGATCCCTTCTTGAGCGAGGAACGGGCGCTCGCGCTCGGGGTCGAGAAGGTCGCGCTCGCCGATCTGCTCGCGCGCGCCGATATCATCACGCTGCACACCCCGCTCACCGAGGAGACGCGCGACATTCTCTCGCGCGCCGCTCTCGCCAAAACCAAGCGTGGCGTGCGCATCATCAATTGCGCGCGCGGCGGCCTGATCGACGAGGCGGCGCTCTATGACGCGCTCCGCGCAGGCCATGTCGCCGGCGCCGCGCTTGACGTGTTCGCGGTCGAGCCGGCGACGGAAAATCCGCTTTTCGCGCTCGAGAACGTCGTCTGCACGCCGCATCTCGGCGCCGCGACCTCGGAGGCGCAGGAGAATGTCGCGTTGCAGGTTGCAGAACAGATGAGCGATTTCCTGCTTACCGGGGCTGTTACCAACGCGATCAACATGCCCTCGGTCTCGGCCGAGGATGCGCCGCGGCTCAAGCCTTATATGGAACTTTGCCGCCAGCTCGGTGCTTTCGCCGGCCAGCTCACGCAGGCACGTGAAGGGGTCTTGCGCCGTATCACCATCGAGTATGAGGGGCAGGCGGCAGCACTCAATCACAAGCCGCTGACCGCGGCGGCGCTGGCCGGGCTGCTCTCGCCGATGTTCGCCGGCGTCAACATGGTGAACGCGCCGGTGTTGGCGCGCGAACGCGGCCTCGATATCGCCGAGACGGTGCTCGATCGGCCGAGCGAATATCAGACCCTGGTGCGGGTCACGGTCGAGACCGATGAGCATGAGCGGAGCGTCGCCGGCACGCTGTTCGCTGGCGCCAAGCCGCGGCTCGTCGAAATCAAGGGCATCCAGGTCGAGGCGGATTTCTCGCCGCACATGCTTTATGTGACGAACGAGGATCGGCCCGGCTTCATCGGCCGCTTTGGCGCCCTGCTTGCCGAGGCCGGGATCAATATCGCGACCTTCCATCTCGGCCGCGCCAGCGCCGGCGGCGATGCGATCTGCCTGGTTTCGGTCGATGAGGATGTCCCGGAGCCGGTTCTGGACGCGGTGCGCCGGCTGCCGCTGGTGCGCCAGGCGGCGACGCTCGAATTCTGAGCGCCGCCGCCCCCGATCGCGGGGATGTTATCGCTGGCGGCGCTCGGATTTTGCCGGCTGGGATATGATATGGCACGCTGTTGTTCCTTTTTCGCTTCGGGGTCCGCCGCATGACCATTCGCCATCCCCGCTTTCGCCGCTGGCATACCGCCGCCCTGGCCGCGGGCGCCATCGCCGCGTTCGCCTTCGGCGCTGGCATGATGGCGCGCGAGCCGGCCGCGCGTGCGGCGCCGCCGCCCGCCCCCTTCGCGGTGCCGGTGGTGACGGCGCAAGCCGCGGTGGCGGACGTGCCGGAGGAGCTGGTCGGCATCGGCAATGTCCAGGCGCTCTATGCCGTCACCGTCCGGGCCCAGGTGACCGGCTATCTGCAGAGCGTCAACGTCGCCGAAGGGCAGATGGTGAAAAAGGGCGATCTCCTGGCGGTGATCGATCCAAGGCCGTTTCAGGCGGCGCTCGATCAGGCGCGCGCGGCAAAGGCCCGCGACGAGGCCAATCTCGTCGCCGCCGAGCGTGATTTCGAGCGCTACAAAGTGCTCGCCAAGCATGAATTCCAATCCTGGCAGAATGTCGATGACCAGCAGGGGACGGTTGGCGCATTGCGCGCCTCGATCCAAGCCGACGAGGCGGCGATCGAGCAGGCGGCGCTCAATCTTTCCTTTGCTCACATCACCTCGCCGGTCGATGGCCGTGTCGGCTTGCGCCTGATCGATCCCGGCAATTTGATCACCGCGAACCAGAGCGGCGGGCTGATCAGCGTGACGCAGGTCCAGCCGATCACCGCCGTTTTCACCTTGCCGGAGACTAATCTGCCGCGGGTGATGGATGCGCTGGCGCGCGGGCCAGTGCCGGTGCGCGCTTATAGCTCGGATGGCCATCGCTTGCTGTCGGCCGGGGTGCTGCTGACCCCGGACAACCAAATCGACACCACCACCGGGACGATCAAACTCAAGGCCCAGTTCGCCAATGCCGATAATCATCTCTGGCCCGGCCAATACATTACCGCGCGCGTCGAGATCGGTGTTCTGAAAAACGTCGTCACCGTGCCAGAAGCGGCGGTCGAGCGCGGCGCCGATGGCTTATTCGTCTTCGTCGTCAAGCCCGATCAGACGGCGACGGTGCGCAAGGTGGCCGAGACGCTGGAGCGTGATGGGATCGCGGCGATAACGCAAGGGCTCAGCGCCGGTGAGACGGTGGTGGTGAACGGGCAATCACGGCTGGCCGAGGGCGAGCATGTCGCGGTGCACGCGGCGAGCGTCGAGGGTGCGGCCGGGCGCGAAGGCGGTTGACGGGATGAGCATTTCGACCCCCTTCATCCGCCGCCCGATCGGCACCTCGCTCCTGATGGCGGCGCTGCTTTTGGTCGGCATCGCCGCCTATCCGTTCCTGCCGGTGGCCCCCCTCCCCAATATCGATTTCCCGACCATCGCCATCACCGCGCAATTCCCCGGCGCCAGCCCCGAGACCATGGCGGCGACGGTTGCAACCCCGCTCGAGCAGCAATTCGCGACCATCCCCGGGGTCAGCCAGATGACCTCGCTCAGCGTGCTCGGCTATACCCAAATCATTCTGCAATTCGATCTCAACCGCAACATCGACGGCGCCGCCGGCGATGTGCAGGCGGCGATCAATGCCGCCTCGGGGCAATTGCCTAAAAACTTGCCGAGCCCGCCTTCCTACTACAAGGTCAATCCATCGGATTCGCCGGTCCTCTTGCTCGCGATGCAGTCTGATACGCTGCCGATCACGGTGGTCGATGACTATGCCGAGAACGTGGTCTCGCAGCAGCTCTCACAGATTTCCGGCGTCGCGCAGGTGCTGGTCGCGGGGCAGCAGAAGCCGGCGGTGCGGGTGCGGGTCGATCCCGCCAAGCTCGCCGCGATGGGGATGACGCTGGAAGACGTGCGTTCGGCGCTGACCCAGACCACCGTCGATAACCCGAAGGGCAGCATCGACGGCCCGAAGCGCTCCTTCACCCTCTACGATAATGACCAGCTCACCAAAGCGTCGGAATATCAGCAGGTCATCGTCTCTTACCGCAACGGCGCGCCGGTCAGGGTGCGCGATATCGGCTCGGCGATCGATGGCGCGCAGAACCGGGAACTGGCGGCGTGGCAGAACGGCAAGCGCGGCATCCTTTTGGTGATTTTCAAGCAGCCCGGCGCCAATGTCATCGACACCGTCGAACGCGTCAAAGCGAAGCTGCCGCAGCTCGAGGTCGCCTATCCGCCATCGATCCATCTCTACACCCTCGTCGATCGTACCCAGACCATCCGCGCCTCCGTTGATGACGTCGAATTCACCTTGATGTTGTCGGTCGCCCTGGTGGTGATGGTGGTGTTTTTGTTTCTCCGCACGCTCTGGGCGACGATCATCCCGAGTGTCGCGATTCCGCTTGCCCTGATCTGCACGTTTGCGGGGATGTATGCGCTCGGCTACAGCCTCGACAATCTCTCGCTGATGGCGATGACGATCGCGGTCGGCTTCGTCGTCGATGATGCCATCGTGATGCTGGAGAACGTGTTCCGCCACATCGAAGACGGCATGCGCCCGATGGAGGCGGCGCTGGTCGGCGCCGGGGAAATCGGGTTTACCATCGTTTCGATCAGCCTCTCCTTGGTTGCGGTCTTCATCCCGCTTTTGTTCATGAGCGGGATCATCGGCCGCTTATTTCGCGAATTCGCCGTCACCTTGTCCTTGGCGGTGTTGGTCTCGGGGGTGGTGTCGCTCACCCTGACGCCGATGATGTGTTCGCGCTTTCTCCGCCACGAGACTAGGCATGGCGCGCTTTATAACCTGATGGAGCGCATGTTCGAGGCGATGGTGGCGTTTTATGCGCGCACGCTCGATGTCGCGCTGCGTTTTCGGTTTTTTACCCTGCTCACCTTCCTCGCCACCGTCGCTATCACCGGCTATCTTTATATCATTATTCCAAAAGGGTTTTTCCCGCAGCAGGATATCGGCCTGATTATTGGCATGGCGGATGCGGCGCAGGACGTCTCGTTCGATGAGATGTATCAGCGTCAGGAAGCGATCAACGACGTCGTGATGCACGACCCGAATGTTCAGTCCTTCACCGCCTATGTCGGCGCCGGGGCAGGGGGACAAACCGGCAATTCCAGCCGCGCCTATATCAATCTGAAACCCTGGGGCGAGCGCAAGCTCACCGCCCAACAGGTGATCGAGGAATTGCGCCCCAAGCTCGCCGCCGTGCCCGGCGTGCGGCTTTATCTGCAAGCGGCGCAGGATATCCGCATCGGCGGGCGGCTGTCGCGCACCATGTATGAATACACGCTCCAGGATCCCGATCTTGGTGAGCTTTATCGGTGGGCGCCGCGGGTTTTGCAGCAGTTGCGCAAGATTTCGCTGCTCCGCGATGTCGCGACCGATCAGCAGATGGCGGGCACGACCGCGACCCTGGTCATCGACCGCGACAAAGCGGCGATGTACGGCATCGAGCCGCAACAGATCGATGATATTCTCTATGACGCCTTCGGCCAGCGCGAGGTGACACAGTATTTCACCCAGCTCAATTACTATTATGTCGTGCTTGAAGTGCCGCCGCAGCTCGAGGGCAGGCCGGACACGCTCGATCTTCTCTACGCCAAGGGCAGCAATGGCCAGGTGGTGCCGCTTTCGACCTTCGTGCATTACGACACCGCGAAGATCGCACCGCTTTCGGTGAGCCACCAGAGTCTGTTCCCCTCGGTGACGATTTCCTTCAACCTCGCCCCGGGGGCGGCGCTGGGCGATGCCGTCAAGGCGATCGCCGCTGCCGAGGCCGAACTCGGCGTGCCGGCGACCGTGCAAGGCAGTTTTCAGGGCACCGCGCAGGCATTCCAAGCTTCGCTCTCGAGTCAGCCCTATCTCGTCGCCGCCGCGCTGATCGCCGTCTATATCATCCTCGGCGTACTCTATGAGAGCTATATCCTGCCGCTGACCATTCTCTCGACACTGCCCTCGGCTGGGGTTGGCGCGCTGGTCGCACTGATGTTGACGCATAACGATCTTTCGGTGATCGCCATCATCGGGATCATTCTGCTGATCGGCATCGTCAAGAAGAACGGCATCATGATGGTCGATTTCGCGATCCATGCCGAGCGCGAGGGGGGGCTCGCGCCGCTGGAGGCGATCAGGCAGGCCTGTCTCCTGCGCTTTCGCCCGATTCTGATGACGACGATGGCGGCCTTGCTCGGCGGCTTGCCGCTGATGCTCGAAGGTGGCGCCGGCGCCGAACTCCGCCGCCCGCTGGGGGTCACCATGGTCGGCGGGCTGCTCTTGAGCCAGATTCTGACCCTGTATACGACGCCGGTGGTCTATCTCTATCTCGATCGTCTGCAGCACTGGCTCGCCCCGGCGCGGCAGCGCAAACCCTCGCGTCTGGCGGAAAAGCTCGGCTCCGCAGCGGACTGAACGCCCCGCCGGCTCAGGCGGCGGCGATCCATCTCAAAAATTGACATTTGCTTAATTAACGCTTGACGTCGCGCTTGCGTCTGCGGCAAAGTGCTGACGTTAATCATTTGTCAATGTTATCGCGATCGCTGCCAGGCAATCACGCCAACGCCACCACGCAAACCAACGGGAAAGCTACAAATGCATCGCATGGCTTCCAGAATGATGATCGCGAGTGTCGCGGGTTATTTGGCGTGGGCAGCGGGTGCGCAGGCCTCCACGCTGACCGGCAGCATCAATCTGAACGACAGCAACGACTCGCTTCAGATCGGCGATGCGACGGTTTCGGGGATCTTGTGCGCGGGTTCCGGCTGCGGCGGCGAGATGCTCGCGGTGACCTCCTCGCCGGGCGGCTATGCCGGGATCGAGATCGTCGGCGCGAATGGCGGCACGTTGCTGACCAATACCTCCGGTGCCACCGAGGATTTGACCCTGGGCTTCGAGGTGCAAAGCGCGCCCGGCAATATTAGCGGCATCGGCCTCGCCGTCGGCGGCGGCACCGGAACCGCGACGGTGAGCGAGAATGTCACTGATTACAGCACAGGGACTGGCCTCGCCCACATCTCGGGCCAAGGCCTCAATAGCACGACGACGCTGACGCTGAGTTCGGCCGATAATAACATCTACATCACCAAGGATATCGCCGTTAGCCCAAGCTCCAGCCTGCTTTCGGTGACGCAGTATTTCTACGATGTCCCCGGCCCCACCAATACGGTGCCAGAGCCGGCGACGATCGGCTTGTTCTGCTTGGGCCTCGGGGCGCTGTTTTTCGCCCGCCGTGCCCGCGCCGCTTGATGCGCGGTTGACGTGACGCCACGGGGCAGGCCAGGCATGGCTTGCCCCCCTTTCAATGGTTTGGATCAGCCGTCTTTTCGAGTGACGAGAAGGCGTGGGGGGTCTTTATGTCCAGTTCACAAACGTTTCCGAACGTTTCGGGCTTCAACCTCGCCTTTACCAATATTGCGGTCAGCGAGACCGATAGCGGCTCGGTCACGCCGTTCATCGGTCAGACCTCCTCCGCCATTCTTCTCCCGGTGGCCGGCGGCGAGATCGAGTGGGCGGGATTCCACACCGGCGCCATCGCCCCCGGCGGCAGCGAGACGCTTGATTTCAGCTACGACGTCACCTCCACCAATGCTGCGGACGCGATCACCAATCTCGGCCTTTCGATGGTTCCCGATTCGGCGGTCGCCGCAGGCGAGTCATTGACCGCGATCGAGACGGTCTATAACCCGACCACCAATGCCGAGCTTGGCCAGATCACCGTCAATCTCACCAACCCGACGGCGCCGCCCTATATCGCGGGCGATATCCCGCTTACGAGCGGTGAGACCAGCCTCAAGGTCGATGTCCAAGTCATCGCCTCGGTCTCCTCCAGTGCCGCCAGTACCGCCCAAGCGACGTTCAGCCAGATCAGTCAGAGCTTCGGGCAAACCCCGCTGACCTCGCTTGGCTCGATCGGCGACAACGTGTTTCTCTCGCCGAATGCGAGTGGCATCCAGAGCGGGGTGAATGCCGGGCCGGGTGTGGCCGGGGTGACGGTGGAGCTTGAGAACACGTCAGGCACGGTGCTCGAGACGACGACGACGAACAGCCAGGGGCTTTACGATTTCACCAATCTGACGGCCGGCACCTATGAGGTTCAGTTCGTGGCGCCGACGGGTTATGATTTGACGCCGCAGACCTCGATTGCGAACGACCTCGGCAGCGCCCCGAACCAGACGACCGGGATCACGCAGGCGATCACGCTGGCGCCGGGCCAGAACATCACCAACATCGATGCCGGGCTTTATCAGCCGGCCTCGATTGGCGACAACGTGTTTCTGGATACGGCCGGGACCGGGATCCAGAGCGGGGTGAACGCCGGGCCGGGTGTGGCCGGGGTGACGGTGGATCTCGAGAACACCAGCGGCACGGTGCTCGAGACGACGACGACGAACAGCCAGGGGCTCTATGATTTCACCAATCTGACGCCCGGCACCTATGAGGTTCAGTTCGTGACACCGAGCGGCTACACGCTGTCGCCGCAGACCTCGATTGCGAACGACCTCGGCAGCGCCCCGAACCAGACGACCGGGATCACCGCGCCGATCACGCTGACCTCGGGCGAGAACGTCACCAATATCGATGCCGGATTGGTGCCGCTTGGCTCGATCGGCGACAACGTGTTTCTCTCGCCGAATGCGAGCGGCATCCAGAGCGGGGTGAATGCCGGGCCGGGTGTGGCCGGGGTGACGGTGGAGCTTGAGAACACGTCAGGCACGGTGCTCGAGACGACGACGACGAACAGCCAGGGGCTCTATGACTTCACCAATCTGACGGCCGGCACCTATGAGGTTCAGTTCGTGGCGCCGACCGGCTATGACTTCACGCCGCAGACCTCGATTGCGAACGACCTCGGCAGCGCCCCGAACCAGACGACCGGGATCACGCAGGCGATCACGCTGGCGCCGGGCCAGAACATCACCAACATCGATGCCGGGCTTTATCAGCCGGCCTCGATTGGCGACAACGTGTTTCTGGATACGGCCGGGACCGGGATCCAGAGCGGGGTGAATGCCGGGCCGGGTGTGGCCGGGGTGACGGTGGAGCTTGAGAACACCAGCGGCACGGTGCTCGAGACGACGACGACGAACAGCCAGGGGCTCTATGATTTCACCAATCTGACGCCCGGCACCTATGAAGTTCAGTTCGTGACACCGAGCGGCTACACGCTGTCGCCGCAGACCTCGATTGCGAACGACCTCGGTAGCGCCCCGAACCAGACGACCGGGATCACCGCGCCGATCACGCTGACCTCGGGCGAGAACGTCACCAATATCGATGCCGGATTGGTGCCGTCGAGTTCGACGGGAACCACAACCCCCTCTGGCCCTTCAATTTCGGTCATCAAGGTGCCGAGCTCGGTTGTCATCAATAATTGTGGCCAAGTGACCTACACCATCGATGTCACCAATACCGGCAACACAAATCTTTATAATCCACAGGTGACGGACAATATCGGAACCGCGTCGCAGCCCGATGATATCACCGCCAAGCAGATTTTGAGTGGTGGCTACAATATCGGGGACACTAACCATAACGGTGTTTTCAACCCCGGAGAGACTTGGCAATATACCGTCACGGTTAGCTATCAGACGTCGGGCACTGGCCAGGGCGGCTCGGGCGGCAATTATCAGCAGAGCGGTTACGGCAACCAGGGCGGCCAATCGGGTGGCCAGGGCGCGAACTGCGACACCAACCAGCAGGGCGGCTACGGCAGCCAAGGCGGCTCGGGCGACAATTATCAGCAGAATGGCTGGTCGAGTGGCTGGTCGAATTCGGGTGACACGCAGCAAAGCGGCTGGAGCAGCGGCGGCCAGGGCGGCCAATCGGGTGGCCAGGGCGCGAACTGCGACACCAACCAGCAAGGCGGCTACGGCAACCAAGGCGGCCAAGGCGGCAACTATCAGCAGAGTGGCTGGTCGAGTGGCTGGTCGAATTCGGGTGACACGCAGCAAAGCGGCTGGAGCAGCGGCGGCCAGGGCGGCCAATCGGGTGGCCAGGGCGCGAGCTGCGACACCAACCAGCAAGGCGGTTACGGCAGCCAAGGCGGCTCGGGCGACAATAATCAGCAGAGTGGCTGGTCGAGTGGCTGGTCGAATTCGGGTGACACGCAGCAAAGCGGCTGGAGCAGCGGCGGCCAGGGCGGCCAATCGGGTGGCCAGGGCGCGAACTGCGACACCAACCAGCAGGGCGGTTACGGCAGCCAAGGCGGTTCGGGCGACAATGATCAGCAGAATGGCTGGTCGAGTGGCTGGTCGAATTCGGGTGACACGCAGCAAAGCGGCTGGAGCAGCGGCGGCCAGGGCGGCCAATCCGGTGGCCAGGGCGCGAACTGCGACACCAACCAGCAGGGCGGTTACGGCAACCAGGGCGGCTCGGGCGACAATAATCAGCAGAGTGGCTGGTCGAGTGGCTGGTCGAATTCGGGTGACACGCAGCAAAGCGGCTGGAGCAGCGGCGGCCAGGGCGGCCAATCGGGTGGCCAGGGCGCGAACTGCGACACCAACCAGCAGGGCGGCTACGGCAGCCAAGGCGGTTCGGGCGACAATTATCAGCAGAATGGCTGGTCGAGTGGCTGGTCGAATTCGGGTGACACGCAGCAAAGCGGCTGGAGCAGCGGCGGCCAGGGCGGCCAATCCGGTGGCCAGGGCGCGAACTGCGACACCAACCAGCAGGGCGGCTACGGCAACCAAGGCGGCTCGGGCGACAATAATCAGCAAGGTGGCCAATCGGGCGGCCAGGGCCAGAATTGCGATCAGACATCTCCGGGATGTGAGCAACAACCTTCAAATGGCAATACTGGTTATGCTGATACGGTAACCGTGACAGCCAGCACATGCCCACCGTCCTCAACCGGCCCTAGCGGCTGTGACAACCAGCAGGGCTCATCTGGTGGCAGTCAGCAGAGTGGTCAGGGCCAGAACTGCGACACCAACCAGCAGAGCGGCTACGGCAACCAAGGCGGTTCGGGCGACAATTATCAGCAAAGCGGCTGGTCGAGTGGCTGGTCGAATTCGGGTGACACGCAGCAAAGCGGCGGGACCAGCGGCGGCCAGGGCAGCCAATCGGGTGGTCAGAGCCAGAACTGCGACACCAATCAGCAGAGTGGCTGGTCGAGTGGCGGGTCGAATTCGGGGGACACGCAGCAAAGCGGCTGGAGCAGCGGCGGCCAGGGCGGCCAATCGGGTGGTCAGGGCCAGAACTGCGACACCAACCAGCAAAGCGGCTGGTCGAGTGGCTGGTCGAATTCGGGTGACACGCAGCAAAGCGGCTGGAGCAGCGGCGGCCAGGGCGGCCAATCGGGTGGTCAGGGCCAGAATTGCGACACCAATCAGCAGAGCGGCGACGGCAACCAAGGCGGCTCGGGCGACAATAATAACCAGAACCCAGGCACCACCCCCTGCGTCACCGTCACCGCAAGCGACACCAAGGAAATTCAGGTTCTCGCCGCCAACAGCGACATCACCGTCGGTGGCAGCGCGCCCACCGGCAATCTCGCGAGCCTTTATGGCACCGCGCAGACCCTGGAATTCACCTATAACCCGGGTGATACGGTGTCCCTCGCCTCCGGCAGCACCGCGCTCGCCTCGGTCAGCGGCGCCAACAGCCAGTCGCTGGCGTTCCTGGAAATCTCCAACAACGCCAATCCGTTCGCCAGCGGCAGCCAGATCTATTTCGAGGGCAGCGTCACCACCGGCGAGAATATCTACGCCGATGCCGCGCTCAATCCGCTCACCAACATCGCCAACACCGGGGCGAGCAGCCATTTCAGCACCACCCCCGGCGCGGAAACCTACGCGTTCATTTTCGGCAGCCAAGCCGATTTCGCTGCCGGCGACGCACCGATCCAGACCATGGCCTATGACACCAGCGGCGCCCACAGCATGAATCTCGGCGATACCATCGGCAGCCTGAAACTGGTCGGGTATATCGGCGACCAGGGCGGGCATCTCGTTGCCTGATCGTACGGCGCTGCCCCTCCGAACAGGCCGACTCTTTGTTCGGAGGGGCAGTGCCGAAGCCGCTCAGTCGCCGCCGGACTCAGCCCGCGCGTGCAGCGCCATGGCGATGAGCGAGGCGCCGCCGAACACCAAATCGATGCCGACGAGAAGGCCGAGCGCCCAGGCCAGCGTGCCCGGCAGGCCGGAAATGACCAAGCCGGCGAGAATGAGGTCGATGACGCCGTTCCACATCACCCATTCCCATTTGCCCGTGAGATCGCGGCGATGGGCGATCGCCAGCATGATCATGAAAATGCCATCAATGATGAAAAATGCGATCAATACATAGGTCAGCGTCACCAGGCCCTGAAGCGGGTTCCAGAGCAGCACGCCGCCGGCGGCAACGGCCAGCACCGCCGAAAGCAGTGACCAGCCGAAACCCGGCGCCCGCTGCGCCCGAAAAGTGAAAACCAGGCCGAAGAAGCCGGCGATCACGAACAACCAGCCGAGAAAAATCGTCGCCGCCAATCCGGCCAGCGGCGGCACGACGATGGCGGCAAGCCCGAGCATGCAAAGGACGATCCCTTCGGCGAGGAATGTCCGCCAATGTGCATGCAAGGATTTTTGCAAGACACCGGCAACTTGCGAAATTGCTACCGATTCCAGCGAAACCGGAGGGGAATTGTCTTCGCTTGTGACCATGGGGCACGACTCCTTTTGCCGCCATCTGGCGGCCCCGGGCGGCTGATTGTCAATGGTCGCCATCCCAGGGCAATCGGGTGAATAACCAGGTGACTGAACTGGCCCCCCATGATGAGGGCCACGGACCTGGGAAATCAAGTTGGAAGTAGCGCCGTTCTGGGCATGGCCACCTTAACCAAGCTCGGTCATGTTTTGGCTCACGACGGAGGCCGGGTACATCATGGTGCCGCGCTTTGGGCGTACGTCTCCTCTTGCCAGACCCTGAACGCGGCGGCTCTGCACCAGGATATCGAGCACGACGCCATCCTGATCGACGGCGCGCCCGAGGTAGTGCAGCACTTCAGGCACCATCGGCGGATAGTCTCATACGAGACGATCACGCCGCGCCCGGCCAGGATCAGCTCGACATCCCGAAAGCTCAGGCTGAGTATGTGGTAGAGCCCAAATTCCAATCGTGCCGGATACATGCCGTGAGATCAGTCATGCGCCGCCATCGCCATGCCGATCGCGGCGAGATCGGCCTTGGCGGCGCTGCTTTCATAGGCGATCCGACCACCCGCCATCACCAGGATGCGGTCGGCGAGCTCCTGGATTTCATCAAGATCCTCGCTCACCAGCAAGATCGCGACACCGCGATTGCGCGCGGCCATCAAGCGCGCGCGGATTTCCGCCGTGGCCGTGAAATCGAGGCCGAAACAGGGATTGGCGACGATCAGAACGCGCACCTCGCCGGTCAGTTCGCGCGCCAGGATCGCGCGCTGGACGTTGCCGCCGGAAAGCGCGCCGAGCCGAAGATCGGGATCGGGCGGGCGGACATTATAGTCCTCGATTTTCCGCGCCGCCGCGGCCTGCATCGCGGCGCGATCGAGCCAGATGCCGCGGGCGGCAAAAGGGGGCACATCGAAATCGCGAAGGGCGAGATTTTCGGCAACCGTCATCCGCGCGACCCCGGCATTGGCGAGCGGCTCCTCCGGCAGGCAGCGCACGCCATGGCCGCGAATTTCTGCGCGTGTGAAACGGAATGGCTGGCCATCGATGCGGATCTCGCCCGCCACTGCCCGCCGCTGCCCGGCCAGCACCTCGACCAGTTCGCGCTGGCCGTTGCCAGAAACCCCGGCGATGCCAACGATCTCTCCAGCGCGAACCGAGAGTGAAACCCCATCGAGTGCCGCGACCCCATCATCGCGGATGGCGGCAAGGGCTTCGATTTTAAGCCGGGTTTCCCGAGATGGTGCGGTGTTGCGATCGGTGCGTGTTGCCGCCGGCATGGTGCCGACCATCATCGCCGCCATCGCCGCCGGCGTTAGATCGCGGACGGCGCCGGCGCCAGCCAGCCGCCCGCGCCGCAGCACCGTCACCGCGTCGGCGTAGGCGGTGACTTCGCGGAATTTGTGTGTGATCATCAGCACGGTGAGTTTATGCGCCTCGACGAGATCGCGGAGAAAGCGCAACACTTCATCCGCTTCCGCCGGCGTCAGAACCGCCGTCGGTTCATCGAGGATAAGAAAACGGCACCCGAGATAAAGAAGTTTGAGAATTTCAACCTTCTGCTTCTCACCGGCGGCCAGCGTCGCGACCCGACGATTGAGCGGCACCCGAAACGGCATGTGCGCCATGAACTCCTCAAGGGCTCGCCGCTCGGCCCGCCAATTGACGATCGTCGGGATTCTTGGGCGCGCCATCACCATGTTTTCCGCGACCGTCATGCCGCTGACCAGCGTGAAATGCTGATAGACCATGCCAAGGCCAAGCGCGCGCGCAGCGCGCGGCCCGTTGATCGCAACCTCGCGGCCGTCGAGCAGGACATCACCGCGATCGGCGCGATAACTCCCGATGATGCATTTGACGAGCGTGCTTTTGCCGGCGCCGTTTTCGCCGAGCAGCGCGTGCAGCGTTCCGGCCGGGATACGCATATCGACATCCGCGAGCGCGATATTGGCGCCGAAGCGCTTGCTCATGGCGGCGACTTCGAGCGACGCGGCGCCAGACGCCGTCATGACAGGGCCGCGAGGACTGCCGCGCTGTCGGCAATCGCGCCGAACACGCCGCCCTGCATCGTCACCATCTTGAGGGCCGCGAGATGATTGCCGTGATCGGTCGCGCCGGTTCCATCGGCGAGGATCAGGCACTCGAAGCCACGGTCATTGGCTTCGCGCATCGTCGTGTGAACGCAGACGTCGGTGGTGATGCCGCAGAGAATGAGATTGGTGATGCCGCGCGTGCGCAGCATCAGTTCGAGATCGGTGGCGTAGAACGAGCCCTTCCCCGGCTTGTCGATGATCACCTCGCCGGCGATGGGCGCGAGTTCGGGAATGATCTCCCAGCCCGGCTCGCCGCGCACAAGGATGCGCCCGCAGGGGCCGGGATCGCCGATCCCGGCGCCGATCTTGCGCGACCGCCAGCGTTTGTTCGCCGGCAGATCGGAGAGGTCGGGGCGATGGCCCTCGCGGGTGTGAAAAATCGGAAAACCCCCCGCGCGCATCGCGGCGAGCACGTTCGAGATCGGCGTGATCGGTGCCCGCGTCAGCGAGAGATCATAGCCCATCTTGTCGACATAGCCGCCGATGCCGCAGAAATCGGTCTGCATGTCGATGACGATTAGCGCCGTCGTCCGCGCAGAAAGCGTCCCGTCATAGGGCCAGGGATAGGGATCGGCGGCGATGGTGGGGAAGAACATCGATCGGCTCCTCGTTATTTCGCTCACGCTCACGTTGCGGGCGGCGGCGGAAACCCAAAGCCCGTGCCATCGGTGATCGCGATGTCATCTTCCCAGGGCAGGCGATAGCGGCCCGCGGCGAGATCGGCCATGTAGGTATAGGGGCAATCGCGCGCGCCGCCGGCGACGGCGACATAGCCGCGATGGCCGAACTGATAGATATTGTTCTCGACCCCCCACAGGCGGCGCGCCTCGCGCACGAGATCAAGGCGCAGTTCAGCGGTGATGATCTCATCGGCGAGGCCGTTGCCTTCGACGAGCGGCATGCCGTCGAAATTGACGAACATGCCCTCGCCCATCGAATTGAACGTGCCGTCACTGCCGGCGAGACAGACGCTCGCGGTATACATGAGATTGCAAAAGGCGTTGGCCTGATTGGTGAGTTTCCAGGCATGCCGGATCGGCGCGGTATAGCCCGCGGTGCGCAGCATGATCTCGGCGCCCTTATAAGCGGCCTCGCGCGCCATTTCCGGGAACATGCCGTCATGGCAGATGATCAGCGCCATGCGCGCGCCGTTCGGCCCGGTGAAGACAGGGATGCCGAGATCCCCCGGCGCCCAGGGCTCGACCGGCACCCAGGGGTGAAGCTTCCGATAGTAAAGCTTTTCGTTGCCGTCAGGGTCGAAGACGAGACCGGCGTTCCAGGGATTGCCACCGGGATTGTGTTCCATGATCGAAAAGCAGCCCCAGATGCGATGCGTGCGGCAGGCATCGCGAAACGCGGCGACCTCCGGCCCGTCGCGCCGACACATCAACGCCGGCGCGGTGTTCATCGACAAGCCATGCAGCGCGTATTCGGGAAAGACGACCATATCCATCCCCGGCAGCGCCCGCCGCGCCTTGCCGACGAGGGCGACGATGCGGCGTGTCTGCGCTGCGAGATCGGCCGGCGTCTCGACCATCGGCAGCGCAAGCTGCACAAGGCCGATGACGACGCCGGCGGGAGATTTGTTCAGACCGCCAAGACCGCTCATGCTTTTGCTCCGTTCCTTATCTTCAATGCATCGCACCCAATTCACCAGGCGCGCTGACGCGCGTACCGCGACGTGAGGCGCTTGCGATCATGATCGCGAGCGTCAGTGCGTAGGGAGCGGCATTGAACAGATACGTGCCCTGATGCACGCCGATCGATTGCAGCGCGGGGCCCAAGGCGCCGGCGGCGCCGAACAGGAGGGAGGCAAAGAGGCAGGCGAGCGGGCGCCAGCGCGCGAAAATCACGAGAGCGACGGCGATCAGCCCCTGGCCACTGGAGAGCCCCTCATTCCACGACCCGGGATAATAGAGCGAAAGAAAGGCACCACCGATGCCGGCCAGAGCGCCGCCCGCCATCGTCGCCCAGAGCCGCACCCAAAGCGGCGCATAGCCCATCGCGCGTGCCGCCTCGCTGCTGTCACCGACGGTGCGGAGCACGAGACCGGGCCGTGTATTGGCAAGCCCCCAGCGCAGCACGAAGGCGAGCACGACGCCGATCAGGAACAGCGGGTTGATGTCGAGGGCGGCGCGAAGCGGCGCGAACTGGCAAGTGGGGCAGACATGCAGTGCCGGCAGCATCGGCGCGCGGGGCTGGATCAGGGGTTTGCCGAAAAAGAACGCAAGCCCAGTGCCGAGCACCATCAGCGCGATGCCGACCGCGATGTCGTTCACACGCTTGAGGCTGCAGAGCCCGGCGTGGAGCGCGCCGAGCAGCGCGCCGACGAGTGCTGCGGCAAGCACGCCGAGCCAGGGCGAGCCCGAAAGCAACGCCGCGCCATAAGCGCTCATCGCGCCACAGACCAGCGTGCCTTCGAGGCCGAGATTGATGCGCCCGGATAATTCGGTCAGGCACTCGCCGAGGCTCACGAACAAAAACGGCGTGCTCGCGCGGATGGCGCCGCCGAACAGCGCGAGGGCAACGCCGGCTGCGCCGAGATCAGCCATCGCGTGGCTCACCCCTGAGGGGAAGCGGAAGCCGAAGCCGCCCGGAAAACGTCTCGGCGGCGAGTACGGCGATGAAAACGAAGCCCTGCAGCACCGCAACCGTCGCGTCCGGCAGATCGAGATGGCGTTGCAGCAGCCCGTCGCTCGCCGCGATCCCGCCGAGAAGGAGGGCGACCGGAATGATCGCGAACGGGTTGTGGCGGGCAAGAAAGGCGACCAGGATGCCGCTATAGCCGTAGCCGGCGGCGAGCGAGGCGGTGGCGCTGCCCTGGACGGCGGCGACCTCGACCGCGCCGGCGAGCCCGGCACTGGCGCCAGCCAGGGCGCAGGCGATCAGGATCAGCCGCCCGACATCGATCCCGACCATTTGCGCCGCGCGTGGATTGCCGCCATTGACGCTGGCCGCGAAGCCGAAGCTCGTCCGCTGCATGAGAACGCCGGCGGCAAGGCAGAAAATCAGCCCGAAGCCGAGCCCGACATGCACCGATAGCCCCGGGATCTGACCGAGCATGAGGCCGGGCGCGAGCGGCACCGTCGAGGGTTTGTTGAGGCTCAACGGGTCGCGCAGCACCCCCTCGACGAGCTGGTTCATCACCGCGATGGCGATGGTGTTGAGGAGGAGCGAAGAAATCGTCTCGTTGACGCTGCGCCAGAAGCGCAGCGCGCCCGGGATCATCAGCCAGAGCGCGCCCGCCGCCATGCCGCCCGCGAGCATCAAGGCCTGCGCGAGGAGGGCGCCGCCGGCGCTTCCGGCGAGGCCGGAGAGTGCCGGGCCGATCACCGCGCAGGCAAGCCCGCCGAGCACCAGCGCGCCCTCGCCGCCGATCACCATGAGCCCGACCCGCGCCGGGAGCGCCATGGCGAGGCCGGTAAGAAGCAAGGGGGAGGCTTTCTGCAGCGTGTTTTGCCACGAAAACCAGGTGCCGAAGGCGCCGCGCCAGATTAGCGCCGCCGCTGAAAGCGGATCAACGCCGCAGGCGGCGAGAAAGGCGCCGAATGCGACAAGCGCGACCGTCAACGCGAGGAGCGGGAGCGCCCATGCCTCGGCAATCCGGCCAAGCCAGCGGCCCCGCATTGCCTGATGTGCGCCAAGGCCCAGGGTGAAACCACGGGTGAGGGAGGTCATGCCGGCCCGCGCGCCCCGTCCCGCCGCCCTCAGGTCTTGCCGATCACGCCGGCGGCGAGCCAGTCCATCTTTTCCAGCCAGAGATCGGTCTGGCCGTGATCGACGCCGGCCGCGATCACCTGCTTGCCGTTATTGTCGGCGACCGGCCCCTTGAAGATCACGAACTCGCCGGCAACGAGCTTGGCCTTCACGTCATCCGCCTCGGCGCGCGCCGCCGCCGGCACCATGGCGCCGTAGGGCGAGGTTTTGACGATACCCTCGCGCAGGCCACCACGCACGAAATTCGGCAGCGGCTTGCCCGCCTGCATTTCGGCAACGAAATTACGATAGACCGTCGCCCAGTTCCATTCCGCGCCGGTGAGATAGCCTTTGGGCGCGAGCGGCGCCTGGTTGACGTGATAACCGCAGGTGTAGAGCCCACGCCCTTCGGCGGTTTGGATGGTGACTTTCGGGCTGTCGACATGGCAGGTGACGACGTCGATGCCCTGATCGGCGAGGGCGTTGGTCGCTTCCGCCTCCTTGACCGGCATCGACCAGTCGCCGGTGAAGATCACCGTCGTCGTGATCTTGGGATCGACCCGCTGCGCGCCGAGGGTGAAGGCGTTGATGTTGCGCAGCACCTGCGGGATGGGTTTGGCCGCGACGAAGCCGAGCTTCTTCGTCTCGCTCATATGGCCGGCAACGATACCCGAGAGATACTGGCACTCATCGATATAGCCGAAATAGCTGCCGGCGTTTTTCGGGTCTTTCTCCGTCCACAACCCGCCGCAATGGCGGAATTGCACCTTTGGGTATTTCTTCGCCTCCTGCAGAACGAAGGGGTTGTAGTAGCCAAACGAGGTTGGAAACAGCAATGCGGCGTCGTCGAGTTCGATCATGCTGTCCATCGACTTGACGACATCGACGGTCTCGGGGATGCGCTCTTCTTCCAAAACCTTCACGCCAGGCATTTTCTTGACCGCGGCGGCGCCCTCGGCATGGGCCTGGTTGTAGCCGTAATCATCGCGCGCGCCGACATAGAGGAAGCCGATTTCGAGCGTGCCGGCGGCGCCGGCGCGCCAGCCCGGGGTGAGGGCGGCGGCGGCGAGGCCGCCGGTCATTCCGAGCAGGGCGCGGCGGGAAAAGTTACGCGAAGCGAGGGGATCGAGAGCCATGTTTTCCTCCGGCGAGAGTGCCGCGCGGCGCGCAAAGCCGCGCTCGGCATGGTCTTCACCGTATTCAAATCCCGTGCCACGTTTGGGCCGAGGCGCATTCGGCGGTGCACAGCGGGCAGGGAAGGAATTTGCATACAAAATCGCATGCACTGCATAAAATTTATGCCGACTCTGCCGAAAATCTGGCAAAATAGCGCGCGCCTGCCGCAGCACGGGGAGAATTTGCCGTAAGATCACCCGAAGCGGCGGGAATGGCCTCGTTCTTGTATTTCCCCAAGGCATATCCCGGGGCGCTTCTGGGGTACAGAGGTTGGCCGGCATGCGGGCAAAGGGGCGGCCAGAGAATGCGATGCATAGAAGGCGATGCATAAGGAGATACGGATGACGACATTTTCTCACCGCGGGCCGCAACATTGGCGACACCCATGGCGCTGAGCCTCGATCTCGCGCGTCTCGCCGCCGCCTATGCCGCGGGCAGGACGACGCCGCTCGCCGTGGTCGATGACATCCTCCGCCGGATCGCCGCCGCCGGCGATGATCATGTCTGGATCAGCCTTCGTCCCGCCGAGGATCTCCGCGCCGAGGCGAAGGCGCTCGCGGCGCAAGCGCCCCTGGCGCGCGGCCCGCTCTATGGCATCCCCTTCGCGGTCAAGGACAATATTGACGCGGCCCCCCTCCCGACCACCGCCGCCTGTCCCGCTTTTGCCTATCAGCCCGCGCAGTCGGCGCCGGTGGTCGCGCGCCTCGTCGCCGCCGGGGCAATCCTGATCGGCAAGACCAATCTCGATCAGTTCGCGACCGGCCTGGTCGGCGTGCGCTCGCCCTATGGCACGCCGCGCAACCCGTTCGATCCGGCGATGGCGCCGGGCGGGTCGAGTTCGGGCTCGGCGGTCGCGGTGGCCGCCGGCCTGGTCAGCTTCGCGCTCGGCACCGATACCGCTGGCTCCGGCCGCGTGCCCGCCGCCTTCAACAATCTCGTCGGCCTCAAGCCGACTCGTGGGCTAATCAGCACCCGCGGCGTCGTCCCCGCCTGCCGCTCACTCGATTGCGTTTCGATCTTTGCGCTCACCGTCGCCGATGCTCGGGCGGTGCTCGCGGTTGCCGCCGGGTTCGACGCCGCCGACCCTTATAGCCGCGCCGCACCCCCTGGATTTTCCCTCGCCCAGCGCCCGCCGGCGCGGTTTCGCTTCGGCGTGCCGGCGCCGGCGGCGCTCGTGTTCCACGGCGATCCGGCATCGCGCACGGTGTTCGAGCAGGCGATCGCCCACGCCGTCGCCGCCGGCGGCGAAGCCGAGGAGATCGATTTCGCGCCCTTCGCCGAGGCCGCGGCCCTACTCTATGGCCCTTGGGTCGCCGAGCGCAGCACGGCACTCCGCACGATCTTTGCCGAAAACCCGGAGGGGCTACACCCGGTAACCCGCGAGATCGTCGGCGCCGGGTTCGCGGCAAGCGCCGTCGATCTCTTCGCCGCTCAGCACCGGCTCGCGGCCCTCCGCCAGGCGACAGCGCCGCTCTGGCAGCGCCTCGCCTTCCTGCTCGTCCCCAGCGTGTCGGGCGCCTTCAGCCTCGCCGAGATCGCCGCCGAGCCGATCGCGACCAACAGCGAACTCGGCCGCTATACCAACTTCACCAATCTCCTCGACCTCGCGGCGATCGCGATCCCGGGCGGATTCTCGTCCAATGGCTTCCCCGCCGGCGTGACCCTGATCGGCCCCGCCTTTCATGACGGCGTGCTCGCCGCCTTCGCCGAGCGCATGCAGCGTGATGCCGCGACACCGCTCGGGGCGACCGGCCATCCCCAGCCGGCGGCCGTGCCGGCGCCGGAGGGTAACAACGTTCATCCCGAGATCGAGATCGCGGTGTTTGGCGCCCATCTCGCGGGCGAGGCGCTAAACCCCGCCCTGCTTGCCCTCGGCGGCCGTTTTTGCCGCCCCTGCCGCACCGCGCCGCGCTATCGCATGCTGGCCCTGCCCGGCGCCGTGCCGCGCCCCGGCCTGGTGCCGGTCGGTGAAGGCGGTGCCGCGATCGCGGGTGAGATCTGGGCGCTGCCCAGCGCCGCGCTGGCCGCGCTTCTGGCTGGCATCGCCCCGCCGCTCGGGCTCGGCACGGTCCTGCTCGAAGGCGGCGCGCCGACGTTCGGCTTCATCTGCGAGGCCGGCGCGGCGGGCGAGGATATCACGCGCTTCGGCGGCTGGCGCGCCTGGCGTGAGGCGCGACGATGACGCTTGCCGCTACGTTTGCGCCCTCCGCGGCCGAGCCTGAGCCGCGAGCGGCGGCAACCCGCGCCGACGATCTCGCGCAGCGGCTCGCGGATGCTATTACCAGCGGCGCGCTGCCGGCGGGAACGCGGCTCGACGAGCACACGGTCGCCGCCCGTTTCGCGGTGTCGCGGACGCCGGTGCGCGAGGCGCTGCGTCAGCTCGCCGCCGCCGGGCTGATCGAGCGCCGGCCCTATCGCGGCGCCATCGTCACCACGGTTTCACCGGCGCGGCTCGCGGAAATGTTCGTCGCCATGGCCGAGATCGAGGCGGTCTGCGCCCGCCAGGCCGCGCTGGCGATGACGGCGCGCGAACGCCACGATCTGCGCGCTTTCCACGCCGGCATGGCGGCGCTGGTGCGCGTGGGCGATCCGGCGGCCTTCGCCGAAGCCAATATCGCCTTTCATGAGCGGATTTATGCCGGCGCACACAACGATCTGCTGGCCGAGACCGCGCGGGGCCTGCGCCGGCGGCTGATGCCCTATCGCCGGGCACAGTTCCGCACCCTCGGCCGCCTGCCGCGTTCGCATGCCGAGCATCTGGCGGTGACGCTGGCGATCGAACGCGGCGAGGCCGAAGCAGCGGCACGCTTGATGCGCGAACATCTCGGTCTCGTCGAAGCGGCCTATGCGAGCTTCGCCCACGCCGCGCCGCCGGGATAATCCCGGCCTTTGTGACCGCAGCCCATTTTGTCTCTTCGCCAGCGTCACACCAGCGCATGATCGCGTTGGCACACCTCTTGCCTGCCCTCATCGTGTAAGGCGTTCTTCAGCCGCGCTGTGCCTTTCGAGACATCAGGAGAAAAGCAAAGACTATGGCCAGTATCGCCGCCCAGCCCTATTCGTTCGATCTCGACCCCGCCCGCGCGGCATTGTTGATCATTGACATGCAGCGCGATTTTCTCGAGCCCAATGGCTATGGTGCCGTGCTCGGCAATGATCCTGATGCGCTTCGGTGCCTGATCGCCCCGATCGGTCGCCTCCGTGCTGCGGCACGGGGAGCGGGGATGTTGGTGATCCACACCCGCGAGGGACATCGGCCGGATCTTGCCGACTTGCCACCGGCCAAACGCGCGCGCGGCCAGCCGAAGATCGCCATCGGCGATCCTGGCCCGATGGGGCGGCTGCTCGTGCGCGGCGAGGCCGGTCACGCGATCGTCGACGAACTTGCTCCGGCAAGCGACGAGCCGGTTATCGACAAGCCTGGCAAAGGCGCCTTTTACGTGACCGATCTCGAGTCGATCCTCCGCAACCGCGGCATTCGTCAGTTGGTGATCTGCGGCGTGACCACAGAAGTCTGTGTCCAGACAACACTTCGCGAAGCCAATGATCGCGGCTATGATTGTGTCGTCGTCGCGGATGCCACCGGCTCCTATTTTCCGCGCTTTCATCAGGCCGCCCTCGACATGATCGTTGCTCAGGGCGGCATTTTTGGCTGGGTTGCCGAGAGCGCGGCGGTAATCGCGGCGCTCGCGACCGACCCGGCTGGCCCGGCCATTAACGCCCCTGAGGCGTGGGGCGAATTGCGCGAAATGTTCTATCGCTATGAGGTCGCGTTGGTCGCGGGTGACTTCGCCACGCTCGCGGATTTCTTCTGGAGAAGCCCGCATACAATTCGTTACGGCCTCGCTGACCAGCAGCATGGGCGCGAGGAAATTGCCGCCTATCTCCAATCCCAGCGCGCGATCAGGGATAAGACCGAAGGCGTGTGGATGGCGCGTGACCTCGCACGCACGACCCTCACCACGTTCGGCCGCGATAGCGGTACTGCGAGCACGCTTTTTCGCCTGCATGATAGCGGCCGCACCGGTCGGCAGATGCAGACGTGGATACGCATGGCCGGCCGCTGGCAGATCGTTGCAGCCCATGTTTCGTTTCTCGATTTCGCCTTACCGCCATGACCCAAGAACGCGAATGAACTGTCGCAGCATGTCGCATCACGCCAGGGTCTCGCTTGCCGTCACGCAACGGCAGCATACTGGCCCATCGCGCCGATCCATCGGCCCATGCGGTCGGCGTGATGGTCGGCGTGACGAAGCCTTCGAGACGAAAATGGCCGAATTTCTCTGCGTCTATCGCGAGGTCGCGGTTCTGCGCGCCGCGGATGCCACGACAAGTGATGGGGATCTCCCGCCCCCGACTTGCCGCCGAAGCCCGCGGTTCATGCGGCCTTCGCACGCGACCATGAATACAAACGTCATGGCACATTGAGCCTGCTGGCCGGGATCGAGATGACACGGCCTAGAGCGCGATCGGTTTGAGCCGATCACGCTCCACACCTATTTTGGCGAGCACGTTGGCCGGTTTTGATTGAACAGGATGGTTCAATCAAAACCTACCTTGCTCTAGGACTCTCGAGGGGGGAAAAACGGCATGGCAGATCCTGGCATGGACACCCTGGCGGCCATCGACCACTTGGGTTACCGTGAAATCCGCCGCGACGCTCATCAGAGAATAGGCATCGTCACGGCTCAATCCGTGATGCTCGGTCAGCAATGTCAGCATCTCCAGGCTGGCGTTGCGCATCGCCTGATCGAGACTTTCATCGAAGCCGTGCGTCATCCAGCTATCCGAGGTCCGCAGCAGCGGCGAAGGAAAGCGGAAATCACGGCGGACGAAGACCTGAAACAGCACATCCAGCGACGCCTCGATCGCGGTGCCGCTGATTTCGCCGTCACCTTGGGAGATATGCGGATCGCCGATCGAAAACAGCGCGCCCTCCACCTGCACCGGGTAAAACATCGTCGCCCCCGCGCCGATGCGCCAATTATCGATATTGCCGCCATGCTGGCCGGGCGGCACGCTGCTCACGCGCCCTGGTGTGTCCGGCGCGACACCCGCCGTGCCGAGATGTGGCCGCACCGGCACGCGCACGCCACGCAGCGCGGGAACACGGCAACAATCGCGGGCATGGGTGATCGTGCCTGGAATCTCGTATTTGCCGGGAAAATCATAGGCGAACACCGCTTCGGCGGTCTCGCAGGCTTCATCCATGCGGTAGATCGTCACGCGCTCCTTGCCGAAATCGCGGTAGAGATGCCCCCAATGCGCGGCGAGGTTGGAGCCATAGCGGACGCGTGGCGTCATCTGCAGATAGCGCACTTCGAGGACATCCCCCGGCCTTGCGCCTTCGATATGGATCGGCCCGGTCAGAATATGCACGCCGGGATTGCGATCCTCGACCGGAACGCCAGCGAAAATCGCCGAAACCCCTTCATCCATCATCAATTCCGGGGCATCGCCGGCATGATGGGTCACGGCCTCGGCGCGGATCACGTCGCCGCTCGCAACGCGCAGGACGGGCGCGAGCGAGGCGGAAAAATACCCCCAATGCACCGTCTCCGGTGTTGCGCGGATTTCATGGAGCGTCGGCCGGAGGCGCGCCCGCTCGGCGCGATGCTCGTTGTGGATCAGAGTCATTTCGGTTCATCATCTCCCTTGAGGCCCACGATGAGATCGATTTCCACCCTCGCGCCGAGCGCAAGCCCGGTGACACCAACACAGGTGCGCGCAGGCAGCGCGCCATGGAACCAGTTTCGATAGGCCGTGTTGAACGCTTCATAGTCTGCGAAATCGGCGAGATAGACGCGCACCATCAGCGCATCGTCCAATATCGCGCCGCATTGCGCCAGCACCGCTTCGAGATTGCGCCGCACTTGCTCGGCCTGGGCGACGACGTCGCCGGCGACCAGCATGCCGGTCTTGGGATCGGTCGGCATCTGGCCGGTCACGAACAGCAGATCGCCCCAGCGCATGGCGTGCGAAAACGGCGCGACTCCCGGCGGAACCCCCTGCTCGGGGGTGAAGGAAAAGGCCTGTCGCTTGTGGCTCATCCCGGCAGCTCCGCCACCTGCTCCGCACCCATGACGCGGAGGAAGCGCGCGGTCTGGGGATGGCGCGGCCGTGTGAGCACTTCCAGCGCCGGCCCTTCCTCCCTCACCACGCCATCGGCGAGGAACACGATGCGATCCGCGACATCGCGCGCGAAACGCAATTGGTGCGTTGAAATGATCATGGTCAGACCATCCTGCACCGCAAGCAGCCTGATCACTTCGAGAACTTCCTCGACGAGCTCGGGATCGAGCGCCGAGGTCGGCTCATCGAGGAGCAAGACGCTCGGGTTCGGCGCCAGCGCCCGCGCGACCGCGACACGCTGCTGCTGACCGCCAGAAAGATGGCGGGGCAGCGCATCGGCGCGATGGGCGAGGCCGACACGGTGCAGCAAGACCATCGCCCGTTGATCGGCCTCCGCCGCCGAAACGCCATGCACCCATTGCAGCGGCCCGGCGATGTTCTGCCGCGCTGTGAGATGGGCGAAGAGATTGAAGTGCTGGAACACCATGCCGACCCCGAGATCGGCCCGCTCACGCGCAATCGCACGCGAAGAAAGCTTGCGGCCATCCTCGCCATGGCCGAGCCGGCGGCCGCCGACGCGGATGATGCCGGCGTCCCATTCCTCCAGATGGTTGATGCAGCGGAGCAGCGTGCTTTTACCGGATCCGCTGCGGCCGAGTAGCGCCACCACCTCGCCTGTGCGAACCGTCAGATCGATATGATCGAGCACGATCTGATCGCCGTAGCGCTTATGCAGGTTCCGGACCTCGACGACGGCATCACCCTGCGCCGATGTCGCGGCGCGCGGCACGCGGCGTGCGGATGGAAGGGGCGCGGCGCGCGGGGGCGCGGCCTCGTGTGCCGCCGGTGGCGCGGCAGGCGCGGCGGACACGGCGAGCGGCGCGCGCCGGCGCAGCCATGAGACGCGTTTGCGCTGTGCCCGGCGATCGAGATCAAGGGCTTCCTCAACGCCCAACTGCATGAGGCTGATCGCACCGGTCAGAGCTAGGTAGATCAGCCCCGAGGCAAAAAAGATCGAGAAAAAATCAAAGGTCGACGAGGCGAGCTGGGTGCTGCGCAAGGTCAGCTCTGGCACCGCGATGACCGAGGCAAGCGAGGAATTCTTGAGCGCCGAGACGGTCTCGTTGCCGAGCGCCGGGACGATCATGCGAATTGCCTGCGGCGCGATCACCCGGCGCATCAGAACGCGCGGCGTCATGCCGAGCGCTTGCCCGGCGAGGATCTGGCCGGCATCGACGCCGATCACGCCGGCGCGGAGGATTTCGGCGATGAACGGCGCTTCGTTCGCCGCGAGCGCGAGAGAGGCGGCCGCGACCGCGCTGAGCGTGAGGCCGATATGCGGCAGCGCGTCATAGGCGAAGACGAGTTGCAGAACCAGCGGCGTGCCACGGAAGATCACCGTGTAGCCGCGCGCCAGGGCGGCGAGGGCCGGCACGCGCCCCAATTGCATGCCGGCCAGAAGCAGCCCGATCGCCAACCCGCCCACCAGCCCGAGCGCAGTGACTTCGAGCGTGAAGCCAATGCCCCAAAGCAGATAAGGCAGGCTGAGATAGTGAAAAAACAGCCCCATCACTGCGTCAGCAGCTTGGGTTCTTCCATGGAACCGGCATCGAGCGCCCATTTATTGAGCAAAGCGGTTTCCACCCCCGCCTTCTGCACCTCGATCAGCGCCGCCATGACCGCTTCACGGAATTCCGGCTTGGTTTTCGGCACCGCGATCCCGATCGAATAGGGGAGCGTGACGGCAACCGCCTTGCTGAGCTTGTCGGGATAGGCTTTGACCGCCTGATCAACGGTGTTCACGTCGTTGATGTAAGTGTCGGCTCGCCCGGCGAGGATTGCCTGAATACAATCGGCGTTATTGTCATAGAGCTGGAGGCTTGGTTCCGGCTTGCCGGCGGATTTGCAGACCGGCGCAAGGTTTTGCACCAGCGGCACTTCGACGAAACCGGTGTTTTCAGCGGCGGTATCGCCACAGAGCGACTCGTTGATGCCGGTGATGTGCTTGGGATTGCCTTTGACCACCAGGACACCATCAAACACTTTGGAATAGGTGATGAAATCGGCTGCTTTGGCGCGTTCGCTGGTGGCGTAGATGTCGGAAATAACGATATCCGCCTGGCCGCTCTGCAACGTCGTCAAAAGTGCTGCGAACGTCACCGGTTTGTAGGTCAGCTTAAAGCCGAGGCATTCGCCGATCGCTTCGGCAAGATCGACATCGAAGCCGATATAATGGCTCGGATCGTTGGGATCGAGCGCCTCATAACCCGGCGTGTGCGGGTTCAGCGCATCGACCAATGTCTTGCCTTTGACCATCGGGTATTTCGCCTGCAACGCTTGGCAGGCGGCATTGTCGCCAAGCCCGGCGGCTCGCGCCCGTGGCGCCGCGAGTGCAGCAAACAGGCAGAGGGCGCCAATGAGGATCGGTTTCGCAAACGAGGTGGTGCGCTTGAACGAGGCAATGGGGAATGTCATGGCGTCTCCTGCCGGCACGGGGTGAAGCTCTTCAACTCCCCAAGGCGGAAGCAAAAGCCGTGCCGCTCCCGGAGGTGAATGCCGACGCCCGCGCATCACCGCTGGCCTCAATTTTGCTTGGCAAAGGTATCGCCGCGGCTTTCTGCGCACCGCCCGTCTGCCACAAAATGGGAACCGACCAACACCATGCCCCTCCCAAAATCCTTGCGCCACACCACACATAACATCTCTCGCGCTCTCGCCATGGCCGCCTGCCTGTTTGCCCCGCATATCGTCGCGGCGGCCGAGCCGGCGCCGATCCCGGTTGGCCTGGTTGCGGCACTCTCGGGTCAGTCGGCGGTTTCGGGGGAGGCGATCACGCGCGGGCTCGCGGTCGCGATCGACGAGATCAACCAGGCAGGCGGCGTCCTCGGGCGTCCTGTTGTGCTGGTGCGGCGCGATGATGAATCGAACCCCGGCAAGGGAATCGCCGCCGCCCGCGAATTGATCTCCCGCGAGCATGTTGTTGCCTTTTTCGGCGGCATCGATACCCCGGTCTCGATCGCCCTCGTGCCGGTCGCGAACAAGGAGAAGGTGCCGTTTCTCGGCGTCTGGGCGGCGGGCACCGGCATTACGCATAACGGCGCAAGCCCCAATTACGTCTTTCGGGTCTCCGCCGTCGACGCCCTGGTCGACCAACGGCTGCTCCGCTACGCCGTCAGCATCGCCCACGCGCAGCATCCCGGGCTCATGCTGATCGACAACCCTTGGGGGGAGTCAAACCATGCCGGGCTCGAGGCCGCCGCCAAAGCGGCCAATGTGTCGCTCGCCGGCGCCGAGAGTTTCGAGACCGGCGATACCGATATGACCGCGCAACTCACGCGCCTTAAAGCAGCGGGCGCGGACGCCATCATCCTGGTCGGCAACGCGGCGCCGGCGGCCGAAGTGATCCGCTCGCTCGACCGCATGGGCTGGACCGTTCCGGTGATTTCGCATTGGGGGATTTCCGGCGGCCGCTTCCCCGAACTCGCCGGGCCATCGGCGACCAAGGTTGCTTTCGTCCAAACCTACAGTTTTTTCAAAGCGAGCCCGAAGGGCGAGGCGGTGCTGGCCGAACTCGAAAAGAAATATCCCGCGATCAAAGGGGCGGAGGATATTATCGCCCCGGTCGGTACCGCCGATGCCTACGATGCGATGCATCTTCTGGCGCTCGCCATTGCCAAAGCGGGATCGACCGAGGGGCCGGCGATCCAGGCCGCGCTCGAGGCACTGCCCCCCTATGACGGCCTGATCAAGCGCTACGCGCCCGCCTTCACCGCCGCCGATCACGATGCCCTCGGCGCTGACGACTACATCATGGTGCATTTCGCCGAAAACAAGATCGTGCCGGTGGATTAAGCTGGATGTTGGCCACTTCGCTCGTCAGCGGGTTTGCGATCGGCGCCATGTATGGGCTGCTTGCGCTCGGCTATCATGTCACCTGGGTGGTGTCGCGGAGCGTCAATTTCGCGCAAGGCAGCGTAATGATGCTGGGCGCGGTGATTGCCTTCGCGCTGGCGGTGCCGGGGGACTGGCCGATGCCGTTCGCGATCGGGGCGGCGCTGATCGGTTGCGCCGGGTTCGGCGTAGTTTTGGAGCGCGTCGCAGTGCGGCCGTTTCGTGCCCGCGGCTCGGAATCCTGGCTGATGGCGACGGTCGCGGCCGGGATGCTGGTCGAGAACGCGGCGATGTTTCTGTTCGGCAAGGAGCCGCGCGGCATGCCGTCGGCGCTGGCGCGGCACCCGCTGATGTTGTTCGGGGTCGGCGTGTTGCCGCTTCATATCGCAATCCTCGTGGTTGGGCTCGGCCTCGCTGGTATGTTCTTATGGGCAACGCGAGCAACCCCGTATGGCAAGGCTCTGCTCGCCGTGGTGCAAAACCCGCGCGCTGCCCAATTGATGGGCATCGATGCGGCGAAGGTAACGGTTTTTGCCTATGCCCTGTCCTCCGCCTTGGCGGGGCTCGCCGGCATTCTCATTACCCCGCTCACCCAGGTTTCGGCCGACATGGGCTTCGTTTTCGGTATCAAGGGATTTGCCGCGGCCATTCTCGGCGGGCTCGATAACCCTTGGGGCGTCGTGCTCGCTGGGCTATTGCTCGGCCTCGCCGAGGCATCCGTCACCGCGTTCGCCGGCTCGGGGGCGACGGTGATGGCGAGTTTCGGGCTCGTCATTCTGGCGCTCTATCTCCGCCCGCACGGTCTTTTCGGCCGGGCGGAGACGCGCAAGGTCTGACATGCGCGTCGGGGGAAAATTATCTGTCGCGGCCGGCCTAGGGTTCGCCGCCCTGCTCGCGCTGTCGGCGGTATGGCTCGATGATTATCAGGCGCTGATCCTCGGCGAAGTCGGCATCGTCGTGATCATCGGCGTCGGCCTCAATGTCTTGATCGGGCTTTCGGGGCAGATCTCGATCGGCCAGGTGGCGTTTCAGGCGATCGGCGCCTACGCCGTCGCCCTCGTCACCGCCAGAGCGCCGTCGCTGTTCTGGCCGGCGCTCGCACTCGGCGTTGCGCTCGCGGCGTTGTGCGGCTTTCTGCTTGCCTTGCCGGCGATGCGGCTCAAAGGGCCCTATCTCGCCATGATCACCATCGCTTTCGCATTCGTCGTCGAGCATGGCATCATCGTCGGCAAAGCCTTGACCGGCGGCGCGAACGGCATCGCCCTCGGCGCGGGCGTGCCACTCCCCTGGGGGGAAGCAGAGGTGCAGGCGCAGGCGGCGCTGATCGTGCTGATCGCCGCCGCTAGCGTCCTTGCCTATGCTGTGCTCGCCCGGAGCCGGCTTGGTTTCGCGCTTGCCGCGGTTAGAGACAGCGAAACCGCAGCAAGCGCGATCGGGCTCAATCCGGTCGCGCTGAAATGCGTCGCGTTCGCCATTGCCGCGGGGCTCGCCGGGCTTGCCGGCGGGTTTTTCGCGCCGCTTGTCGGCTTCATCAATCCCGAGACGTTTCCGCTCTCGGCCTCCATTCTCGACGTTCTCGCGGTGATGTTGGGCGGCGTCGGCGCGGTCTCGGGGCCGGTTTTCGGCGCCGTCGTCGTCGTTTTGTTGCCGGAGATGCTAGCCGGGCTCGCGGAATATCGTCTGCTGCTCGTCGGGGGAGTTTTGCTGATCGTGCTGCTGATCGCGCCCTCGGGCATCGCCGGAATCATCGCACGCCTCTGGCCAAAGCGCGGCGTGCGGGCAGCGCAGGCGGCGCCCATGCTCGATCTCGCCGCCTTTCTCTCGCTTGGCGCCGGGACGGCTCCGGGATTGATGGCCGAGACTCTCGTACTCGCCTTCGGCGGGATCCGTGCGGTTGACGGGTTTTCCGCACGCTTTCCGCCCGGTGCGATCACCGCATTGATCGGCCCGAATGGGGCCGGCAAATCGACCGTGCTCAATCTGCTCTCCGGGTTCTACCGCGCCGATGCCGGGCGGATTTTGCTCGCAGGCAAAGCCATTTCCCGCCTCGGTGCGCGCAAGCGGGCGCGGCGCGGGCTCGCGCGCGGGTTTCAAACCGCGTTGCTGTTCGATGGCTTGAGCGCGCTCGACAATGTGCGGGTGGCGTTGCCGCGCACGCGCTGGCGCGGCGTCGCCCCGGCCGAGATCGCGCGCCGGCTGCTCGCGCGCGTCGGCTATGACGGTGACGCCGCGGCGCGCGCCGGCAGTCTCGGGCCGCGGGCGCGCCGCCAGGTGGAGATTGCCCGCGCGCTCGCGCTCCGCCCGCGCGTTCTCCTGCTTGATGAGCCCGCCGCCGGGCTGACGGCGGCCGAACGCGTGCCGCTCACCCGCCTGCTGCGCGACATTGCCGGGGCCGGGGTTGCGGTCGTTCTGGTCGAACATGATCTCGGGCTGGTCATGGGGCTTTCCGACCAGGTGGTGGTCTTGGATCAGGGGCGGGTGATCGCCGCCGGCCGGCCTGACGCGGTGCAAGCCGATGAGACGGTGCGGGCGGCCTATCTCGGCCGCAAGAAAACGACGCCGGCAGCGCCACGCGACGCGCCGGCACGCCGGCGTCCGGTCATGCTCGACGTCGCCGGGCTGGCCGCCGGCTATGGCGGCGCGCCGGTGGTGGAGGATATTTCCTTCACCGTCGCCGCCGGTGAAACGCTTGCTATTCTCGGTGCGAACGGCGCCGGCAAATCGACCGTGCTTGCCACCATCGTCGGTTTGTTGCCGCCGCTTGCGGGTTCGGTCGCGTTCGAGGGCGCCACGGTGACCGGGCTTTCGGCCGCCGCCCTCGCCGCGCGCGGGCTGGTTCTCGTGCCCGAAGGGCGGCAGGTGTTTCCCGAACTTTCGGTGCGCGACAATCTCCGTCTCGGCGCTTTCGCCCGCCGCGCCTGGCCGGATGACGACGAATTGGGCGCGGTTTTTGCCCGCTTCCCGCGTCTTGCTGAGCGCGCCCGCCAACGCGCTGGGCTGCTCTCCGGCGGCGAGCAGCAGATGCTCGCGATCGCCCGCGGCCTGCTTGCCCGTCCACGCCTGCTCATGCTCGACGAACCCTCGCTCGGCCTTGCGCCGCAGGTCGCCGAACGGCTGTTCGCCGATCTCGCCACCCTTGCCAGCGAGGGGCTGACCATGGTCGTCGTCGATCAGATGGCGACGCTGGCGCTCGGCATTGCCGACCGTGCCATCGTCATCGAGAACGGCCGGATCACCCGCGCCGGCAAGGCTGCCGACCTCGCCGACGATCGCGATCTCGCCGCCGCTTATCTCGGGGGCGCGGCGGCTGGCAGGCGCGCCGCATTCGTTGCCTGACCGAAGGAGGACATGCGCAATGACCCTGTTGGAGGTTCCGGTTCTCGATATCACGCCGCTCTGTTGCGGTGATGTCGCGGCGCGCCGGCGCCTTGCCGGCGAAATCGATCGCGCCTGCCGTGACATCGGCTTTCTCGTCATCGCCGGCCATGGCGTCTCAGAGACCATGCTTGCCGGGGCCGCCTCTGTCTCGCGCACTTTCTTCGCCCTCGATGAGAGCGAAAAACAGCGGGTCGCGCAGGCCGCCTGACCATGACGCTTCGAACGCATGACCGCTACGATTATCGCGCCATCAACGATCGCCCCGATTTTTGCTGGCCGGAAGGGAAGCGGCTTGCCGTCTATGTCGCGCTCAATCTCGAGCATTTCGCGTTCGGGGAGGGACTCGGCGCCGAGCTGATCCCCGGCGGCCCGGCCCCGGATGTGCCGAATTTTGCATGGCGCGAGTATGGCAATCGGGTTGGGGCATGGCGCCTGCTCGATATGTTCGAGGAGCTGGCGCTGCCGGCGGCGCTGTTGCTCAACAGTAGCCTTCTCGATCACTGCCCATCTCTGGCGGCGGCCTTTCTCGCCCGCGGCGATGAGATCGTCGGGCATGGCCGCACGAATTCCGAGCGCCAATCGGTGCTGTCCGAGGCTGGCGAAAGCGCACTGATCGCGGAGGCGACAACGCGCATCGCCGCCTGGTGTGGGCGGCGCCCGTTGGGCTGGCTTGGCCCCTGGCTCGCGCAAAGCCATGTGACGCCAGACCTCCTCAAGGAGGCAGGCTATGAGTATCTTCTCGATTGGTGCCATGATGACCAGCCGGTCTGGATGCGGACCCGCTCTGGCGCGATTCTCTCCGTCCCCTACCCTCAGGAGATCAACGATATCCCGGCGATCGCCGTCCGCCGCGCTGGCGCGTCCGAATTCGCCGACATGATCATCGATCAGTTCGAGGAAATGCTGGCCCAGAGCGCGGCACAGCCGCTGGTCATGGGGATCGCACTGCACGCCTATATCGTTGGCCAGCCGTTTCGCCTCCGCCATCTTCGCCGCGCACTCGCTCATATCGCCGCGCGTCGCGACGATATCTGGATTACGACACCGGGCGCCATCGCCCAGCATTACGCAGCGTTGCCGCCTTTTGACGCGTCCGCTCGCAGGTCATAATCGGGTGAAAAGCGCGATCCTCGAAGGCGCCGAAGGCCATTGTCACGTTAACTGGGTCTGGCCGGCGGGAGCGGCGTGGGCGAGGATGGCGTCGTGCTCGATATCCTGGTGCAGAGCCGCTACTTGAACAATCGGGCCGAGAACTCGCATCAGCCAACCGGACGCCGAGAACGACAGATGCAGTGGCTCAAGTCAACGCGGCGGGCCCAACGCTTCCTGTCGGCCCATGCCTTCATCCTCGGACATTTTCATCCGCGACGGCATCGGACGACAGCAAAAGCCTACCATTCCGTGCGGGCCGCCGCCTTCAGGGTCTGGCAAGAGGAGACGTCCGCCCAAAGCGCAGCAGCATGATGTACCCGGCTTCCGTCGTGAGCCAAAACACGACCGAGACCGGTTAAGTTGATAATGCCTCACCGGGGGTTTGGGCCTCACGGGGGGTTTGGGCCTCACGGGAGGTTTGGCGCGCTTTCGCAATCGCTTGTGGCTCTGGCCCGCCTGCCATCCAGTCGAGCAATTGCACGGTATGGACGACCGGCAGGCGGTCGCCAGCGAGTTGCGTGAGGCAGCCGATATTGCCGGCGGCGATGATATCGGCGCCGGTTGCGGCGAGATTGCCGAGCTTGCGCGTGCGTAGTCGCGTCGCGATCTCGGGCTGCATCAGATTATAGGTGCCGGCCGAGCCGCAGCAGAGATGCCCCTCCGCCGGTTCGACGACGGCAAACCCCGCCGCGCGCAGCAGGGCTTTCGGCTCGCCGGTGATCTTCTGGCCGTGCTGGAGGCTGCAGGCGGCGTGGTATGCAACCGTGAGGCCGGGTGGCTCGCGCGTCGGGTGATAGGGCATACGGGTGAGAAACTCGCTGATGTCGAGCGCGATCTCCGAGATGCGCGCGGCCCGTGTTCGCCAGGGCTCGGGCTCGGCCCGAAACATGAAGCCATAATCCTTGACCGTGGTGCCGCAGCCGGAGGCGTTGATGATCACCGCATCGAGGCCGCCGGCCTCGATCTCGCGGCTCCAGGCCGCGATATTGGCGCGCGCCGCCGCCATCGCTTCGTCATGCCGGCCCATGTGATGGGTGAGCGCGCCGCAGCATCCCGCCCCCTTGGCGACGACGACCTCGACGCCGAGGCGGGTCAAGAGGCGGATCGTCGCCGCGTTGATCTCCGGGTCGAGCACTTGCTGGGCGCAGCCGGCAAGAAGCGCGACACGCTGCCGGCGCGGCCCGAGCGCGGCATGGGTGCCGGGCCGCTCGAGCGCGCTCGGGGCGGCAAGCCGCGCCGGCGCCATCGCCAGCATGGCGGCAAGGCGCTTGGCCAAAACGCTTTTTCCGGCCGCGAGGAAGCGAAACGGCCGGGCGAGCTTTGCTGCGATCAGGGCAGCGCGAAAGAGCCGCGGGCGCGGCAGCACGCGCGCGAGCAGCGCCCGCAGCGCGCGGTCATGCCAGGGGCGGCGATAGGTTTCCTCGATATAGGTGCGGGCATGATCGACGAGGTGCATGTAATGCACACCCGAGGGGCAGGTAGTCATGCAGGCGAGGCAAGAGAGGCAGCGATCGACATGGCGCACCACCTCCTCGCTCGCCGGCCGGCCGCTCTCCAGCATGTCTTTGATCAGGTAGATGCGTCCGCGCGGGCTGTCGAGTTCGTCACCGAGGAGGACGAAGGTCGGGCAGGTTGCGGTGCAGAAGCCGCAATGGACGCAGGTGCGCAAAATCTGATTGGCGACCGCGATTTCGGGGTCGCGAAGCTGTTCGGGCGTGAAATTGGTTTGCATGATCGCGGCTGGGGGGAGGGGGTTCAGAGGCCGGCGTGGATACGGCCGGGATTGAGGATGAAGGCGGGATCGAACGCCGCCTTCACCCGCCGCGCGATCGCGGCAAGCGGTGCCGGCTCGGGCGGCACCACGTCGAGGCTGGCGCGGAGGGCGGCCGGGGCGTGCATCAGCCACCAGACCCCGCCCGCCGCCCGCGCCGCGCCGGTGATGGCGCGGTGATGGGCCGCCGAGGCGTCCGCCACGATCCAGACCAGCCCGCCGCCCCAATCGAGAAAACAGCGCCCGCCGAGGCTTTCGACGGCGGCGACGATCGCCGGCCCCGCCGAGGGCCGCACCGAGACCCGCCAGACCGCTTCCTCCCGGCCCGCCACGCCGAGCGGCGCCGCATCACGCACCGCCCGCCAGAGGGCGTGGCTCGGCACGTCAGCGATGATCTCAGCCGGCGCGAATTCGGCCAAAGTCTCGCGCAGGCGCCCGGCGCGATAGGCGACACTCGGGCGAAAATCCTCGATGCGGACCAGCGCGACCGGCGCCGCGAAGGGCGCGAGTTCGGGAACCCGCGCGGCCTGCGCGGCGGGCAGCCAGGCGGCGGCGGAGACACCAAACGGTGATCCCAGCGCCGCCGAAAGTGCCGCGACCCCTTTTGGCGCTTCGATCCCGGGGAGCACCAGCGTTGCCATCGTCTCGGCCGCTGGCAGCACTTTCAGAGTGATTTCGGTGATCGCGGCGAGGGTTCCAAAGCTGCCGGTGAGCAGCTTGCAGAGATCAAGGCCGGTGACGTTCTTCAAAACCCGCCCGCCGGCGCGAATGACCTCACCCGCGCCATTGACCGCGCGCAGGCCCATCACATGATCGCGCATCGCGCCAGCGGTGACGCGGCGCGGGCCGGAGAGGTTGCAAGCAACGACGCCGCCCAGCGTCTGCCCGCCCGCGGTGCCGAGCAGCGCCGAGAGATCGGGCGGCTCGGCGATGATCTGCTGACCTTTGGCGGCAACCAGCGCTTCGATCTCGGCGAGCTTGGTCCCGGCGCGGGCGCTGACGATCAGCTCATTCGGGGCATAGAGCGTGACGCCTTGGTGGTTTTTGAGGGAAAGCGTGGTCTCTGCTTGCACCGGGCGCAAAAGCCCATCCTTGGTTGCGTGGCCGGCGAGCAGGATCGGCGTCCCGCGGGCGCGCGCGTCACCGATCGCCTCGGCGATTTCGGTTTCCTCGGCGGGGGCGAGCGTGGTCATGCGGCGCGCGGGAGCGGAAACACTTTTGCGGTGTTGAGGAGCCAATCCGGATCGAACGCGGTTTTGATGCGCCGCTGTTGGTCGAGCTCGATGTCATTGAACTGCGCCGGCATGAGGTCGCGCTTTTCGACCCCGACGCCATGCTCGCCGGTGAGGCAGCCGCCGACCTCGACGCAGAGCCTCAGGATATCGGCGCCGAACGTCTCGGCGCGGTGGAAACTCTCGGGGTCGTTCGCATCGAACATGATCAGGGGGTGGAGATTGCCGTCGCCGGCGTGGAAGATATTGGCGACCTTGAGGCCGTAGCTTTCGCTCATTTCGCCGATGCGACGCAGCACCTCGGGCAGGCGGCCGGTCGGGATGGTGCCATCCATGCAGAGATAATCCGGGCTGATGCGCCCAACCGCGCCGAACGCGCCCTTGCGCCCTTTCCAGATCGCCGCCGACTCCTCGGCGCTTTGCGAGACTTTGAGACTGATCGGGTCAAAGCGAGCGCAAATCGCCTTGATCCGCGCGAGCAGATCGTCCTGTTCCGCGGTGCTGCCCTCAACCTCGATGATCAGCATCGCCTCGGCATCGAGCGGATAGCCAGCATGGGCGAATGCCTCGCAGGCATGGATCGCCGGGCGGTCCATGAATTCGAGGGCGACCGGAATGATGCCTGAGGTGATGATGGCATCGACACAGGCGCCGGCGATCTCGTTGCTCGTGAACGCGGCGAGCATGGCGCGCGCGCCCTCGGGGCTGCGCAGAATACGCACCGTGACCTCGGTGACGATGGCGAGCTGACCCTCGCTGCCGGTGAGGAGGCCGAGCCAGTCATACCCCGCGGCATCGAGATGGGCGCCGCCGATGTCGATGATCTCACCTTCGATGGTGACGATTTTGAGGCCGAGGAGGTTATTGGCGGTGACGCCGTATTTCAGGCAATGCGCCCCGCCGGAATTCATGTTGACATTGCCGCCGATCATGCAAGCGAGCTGGCTCGAAGGGTCCGGGGCATAGAAGAACCCGGCGCCGCGCACCGCTTCCGTGATGCCGATATTGGTGACCCCAGGCTGCACCACCGCGAGACGGTCGGCATAATCGATGGCGAGGATGCGGTTCATGCGCATGAGCCCGACCACCACCGCATCAGCGAGCGGCAGCGCGCCGCCGGAGAGGCTGGTGCCGGCACCGCGCGGCACCACGCGGACGCCGTTATCATGGCAAAAGCGCAAGACCGCGGCGACCTGCTCGGTGGTTTCCGGCAGCGCCACCGCGAGCGGCGTCTGGCGATAGGCGGAAAGACCGTCGGTCTCATAAGGCTTGAGGCGAAGCGGCTCGGCGATGACCCCGGTTTCGGGCAAAATCGCGCGTAAACCGGCAACGATGCGCTCACGCGCGGCAAGGGTTGCTGGATTCGGGGCTGGCAGATCGATCATGACATCCTCCCGGCATCCACTTCATATAGGGGGAAGAGGGAAGGGTTTGTTCTTTTTTGAAAAAAAAGAACCAAAAAACTTTTATCTATTGCCTAATGCCATAGGCTTTGCCACTTCGAGAAAACGGGGAGAAGTCTTTTTGCTTCTTTTTCTTCAGAAAAAGAAGAAATTTCTCCCTTTCTCTCAGATGTGGTCTAGCGCATCAACCCTGGCGCGCTTTCATGCGTGGGTTTTTCTTGTTGATGACATAAACCCGACCATGGCGGCGCACCACCCGGCAGTTCTTGTCCCGCAGCTTGGCGGATTTCAGGCTGTTACGGATCTTCATGGCAGGTCTCTGACAGTTTCTCTCGACGCGGCAGTTCGGTTTAGCGTCACGCGCGCTTTTGTCAAGCAAGGTGGTAGGCCTAGTACAGCGTTCGGGAATTGGCGATCGCGCCGCCGAGCGCGATGGCCATGCCGCAACAGCGCTTTCGGTCATTTGATGATGGGGCCTGGTTGATAGGCCGATGGGCACGGAATTATTTCATAGTTTTGTCTGATGGAACCGGCACGGTCCTCAACCGCGGCCGCCGAACGAAGGAGGTTTGCATGCGCCTGCTTTGCGTCCATCCCGGCCCGCTGATGTATACCAAGGTCTTTCTTCGCCTCGAGCCGCTGGGGCTGGAATTGGTCGCGGCGGCGGCGCTTGCCGTGGGGCATGCGGTGCGGCTGATCGACCTGCAGGTCGAGAGCCATCGCGCCTATTTTCGTGAAATCGGCCGCTGGCGGCCAGACGTCATTGCGTTTTCCTGCAACTACCTTGCCAATGTGCCGGAGATCGTCGATCTCGCCAAGGAGACGAAACACCGCTGGCCCAATGGTCGCATCGTTGTCGGCGGACACAGCGCTTCTTTTGTCGCCCATGCCCTTCTCGAACACGGTGATGGCGCGATCGACTGCGTTTTGCGCGGGGAAGGCGAGGCGGCGATGCCGCTCTTGCTCGCAACCCTCGCGCGCGGGGGAGCGCTTCACGACGTGCCCGGCGCCGTAACACCGGAAGGCGAGGGCCCCAAGCCGGCTTTTGTCGAGGATTTGAACGCGCTCCGCCCGGCCCGGCACTTGCTCCGCCATCGCCGGAAATATTTCATTGGCCCGCTCGACCCCTGTGCCTCGATCGAGTTCTCGCGCGGTTGCCCGTGGGACTGTACGTTTTGCAGTGCCTGGACCTTCTATGGCCGGAGCTACCGGCTGATCGATCCGGAACACGCGGTTGCGGATCTCAAAACCATCCGCGAGCCGGGCGTATTCATTGTCGATGACGTCGCTTTCATCCGACCTGAGCATGGGATGGCGATCGGCGAAGCGATCGCCCGGCGCGGTCTGCGCAAAGAGTATTATCTCGAAACCCGGGGCGACGTTCTGCTGCGCAACAAAGACGTGTTCCGATTCTGGAAAACGCTTGGTCTTCGTTATCTCTTTCTCGGCCTCGAGGCGATCGACGAGGAGGGCCTTGCGCGGTATCGCAAACGGGTGCCGCTCAGCCGGAATTTCGAGGCTCTGGAATTCGCCCGCTCACTCGGGATCCATGTCGCGGTCAATATCATCGTCGATCCCGATTGGGATGAGGCGCGCTTCGCGGCGGCAAGACAATGGTGTCTCGAAGTGCCGGAAATCGTCAATATCAGCGTCAACACCCCCTATCCCGGCACCGAAAGCTGGATGACGGAAGAACGGCAGCTGACCTCGCGCGATTACCGGCTTTTCGACATTCAGCACTGCGTGTTGCCAACGAAGCTGCCGCTTGCGGAATTCTACCGTGAACTCGTCGCGACCCAGCGGGTTTTGAACATGAAGCATCTCGGTTGGCGCACCTTGCTTGGGACTGCGGGCCTGGTTGCACGCCATCTGCGCCGCGGCCAGACGAATTTTTTACAAAGCCTGTTCCGCTTCAACTCTGTCTATGATCCCACGAAATTGCTCGCCGACCATGCATTGCCGGTCGCTTATGAGGTGCCACTGCCCACGACCGCCGTCCCGACCAAACGCGCGGCCTTTTATGTTCATCAAGCGCGCGGGGAACGTGATCGCGCGCTCGATGCCGGCACACGGCGCTTTGTTGTTGAGGCCGGCGCGAGACCCTTCGACGAGGAGGCGTAAGGCTGCAACACCCGACTTTCCCAAAAAGCGGCTTGGGCCAGGGCTGCTGCACTGCTCCCGCGAAGTCCGACCTATCGCTGTGGAAATGACGCTCGCGGTGGCGGCGAGCTTGGGATGCTATTGCGTCGACCCCATCGCCACAGCCAGTGGTCCTCATCATAGGGAGGAGATCAGTTCTTTTTCTAAAAAAGAACCCAAAACCTTATCCCCGCTCAGAGGTAACGGGCAGCGCCGACGGCGCTGCCCGGTCCGAGAAGAGGCGATCAGGCCGCGTGGGCCAGCGTGCGTGGCGCCTCACCGACCTGGATCGGCACCTGGCGCGGCTTCAGGCTTTCCGGCACGACACGCTTCAGATTGATGTGGAGAAGGCCATTTTTCAGCTCCGCCCCCTCGACGACGAGATGATCGGCCAGCACGAAACGGCGCTCGAACGGCCGCCCGGCGATCCCGCGGTACAGAATTTCTGTTTGCGGCCCATCCTTCGCCACGCGTCCGGCGACGGAGAGCGCGTTTTCCTTGATGGTGATTTCCAGATCTTCCTGCGCGAAGCCCGCCACCGCCATGGTGATGCGGTATTGATCTTCGGCCAGTTTCTCGATGTTGTAAGGCGGGTAGGACGAGGCTTCGGCCCCAGCCTGAGCGCTATCCATCAATTGCGCCAAACGGTCGAAGCCGATGGCGGTGCGGAACAGCGGCGCGAAATCGAACCCAGTCATTGAACAACCTCCAATATCCAGCAAGGTTTCACTCTGGCCGCCCGGTCGGGCCAGCCGCGGCAGACACCGGAACCCCAAACGGGCACCCCGGCAGCTCGGGATATGGGTAAAATCGCGCTTCCTTCAAGAGCCCCGCATGCGAGGCAAACGGCTATTTTCAGCCGCGCTTGAGGCCGATCCCGGCGAATTTCTTGTTGAACTTCGCAACCTGGCCGCCGGTATCGACGATGCGCTGCACGCCGGTCCAGGCGGGATGGGATTTCGGGTCGATGTCGAGCCGGAGGGTGTCGCCGGCTTTGCCCCAGGTCGAGCGGGTGGTGAACTGGGTGCCGTCGGTCATGACGACATTGATCTCATGGTAATCGGGGTGAATGCCCTGTTTCATCGCACGCTCCATAGCTGCCCCGCCGATACCGACCGGCAGGCGCGGCGAGCGTCATAGCGCCGCCGCCGCCGGCGGGCAAGCCGGCGGCGGGGGGTTCAGGTCAATTCTGGTTCGGCTGGTTCATCGGCATCTGCGGCATTTGGCCGCCCTGCATCCGGGCCTTGCGTCGCGCCTCCTGATAACGGAAAGAGGCATCGGCGGCCTTGCGCTGTTCGGGCGACAGCACCTCATAAAGCGACGTGAAGGCCGGGATCAGGCGATGCATGTTGCTGACATGGGCCTCGGCGATCCGCTCATAGGATTTCAGGCTTTCGACCGCGTTCATCTGGTCGAAATGGCTGGCCCGCTCTTTGAACAGCGTCTCCATATCGGCGGCATTCTCGCGCATCACCCTGGCCAAGGCCTCCCATTGCGGCTCTTGTGCGGCGGTGATTTTGAGGGTCTGGTGGAGCTGCGTGATTTGCTGGTTCACCCGCTCCATCGGGTCACGCTTGGTGTTCGGCATGCCTTGCTGGGGCATCCCCTGGCCTTCCGGCATCCCCATCTGCTGCGCGAAGGCCGGCGCCGCAGCGAGCGGGGCGGCAAGCGTCGCGAGCGAGAAGGTCAAAGCGCGCAGCCGAAGCGCGAGTGGCGAGCGTGTCATGTGTTCTCTCCATCTAGTGGTCCGCGGCATCGAGGCGAGGCCTGACACCGGCGGTGGCGCGAGCATGCCCGAAGACTGTAACGCAAGCCAGTGTCGCCCGTTTCAAACTGTTGCGGGTATCCGCCAAGGCCGGCGCTAGAGCAAGGTAGGTTTTGATTGAACCATCCTGTTCCATCAAAACCGGCCCACTTGCTCGCCAAAATAGGGGGAGAGCGTGATCGACTTAAACCGATCGCGCTCTAGGCGGCGCCACGCTCAGGCCAGGTGCGCGCGCTGATACTGGGGCGGCAGCTCCGGGGTGAGGCCGAGGCTGCGCGCCGCGCGCTGCGGCCAGGCGGGATCGGCGAGGAGCGCGCGAGCAAGGAAGACGAGATCGGCGCGGCCATTGCCGAGAATTTCCTCGGCATGGAACGGGTCGCGGATCAAGCCGACGGCGCCGGTGGCGATCCCGGCTTCATGCCGGATCCGCTCGGCGAACGGCACCTGATAGCCGGGATGGAGGGAGGGGATGCGCTGCGCCGGCGATGCCCCGCCCGAGGAGCAATCGATCAAATCGACGTCGCCACGCGCCTTGAGGCGCTTGGCGAGCATCACCGCCTCCTCGAGAGTGAACCCGCCCTCGACCCAATCGGTGCAGGAGAGGCGGACGAAAAGCGGCAATTCCGCCGGCCATTCGCCGCGCACCGCGTCGATCACCTCCATCAGCGCGCGCGACCGCCCGGCGAGATCGCCGCCATAGGAATCGTCGCGGTGATTGGCAAGCGGCGAGAGGAACGAATGAAGGAGGTAGCCATGGGCGGCATGGATTTCGGCGATCTTGAAGCCGGCGCGACGCGCCAGCCGGGCGGTCGCGGCGAACTGCCCGACGATCTCGGCGATTTGGCCGGGGCGCAGCGCCTCGGGAATGGTGTAGCCCTCGCCAAACGGGATGGCGCTCGGGGCGAGCGGCGTCCAGCCGCCGGCGGCATGGGGGATCGGCTTGTTGCCCTCCCAGGGCGGGGTCACACTCGCCTTGCGCCCGGCATGGGCGATCTGGATCCCCGGCACCGCGCCGAGGCGGCTGATCAGCGCGGCGAGGCGGGCCAAAAACGCCTCCTGTGCGTCGTTCCACAGGCCGAGGCAGCCCGGGGTGATGCGCCCGATCGCCGAGACATGGGTCGCCTCGGTGAAAACGATGCCGGCGCCGCCCGCCGCCTTGGCGCCGAGATTCTGGATGTGCCAATCATTGCCGAGACCGTCTTCGGCGCTGTACTGGCACATCGGCGAGACCGTGATGCGGTTGCGGGCGGTGACCGAGCGGAAAGTGACGGGCTGAAACAGATGCGGGACGGCGCTCATGGGGCGTGGCTTCCTCGAAAAAGGGGCAGCATGCTGAGTTTTCCGATAGGATACCGGCTCCGGCGTGACAAGGGCGGGCGCCGATGACCCGTATCCTGCTTTTCAACTCCTCGGTCGCGCATGGCCATGTCGGCGCATGCGCGCAGGTTTTTCCCCTGGAGCGCCTCGGCGCCGAGGTTGCGCTGGTGGCAACGGTGCGGTTTTCCAACCATCCCGGCTATGGCAGCTTCCGCGGCGAAATCAGCGCGCCGGCCGAAATCACCGCTCTCACCGAAGGGATGGAAGCGATCGGCGCGCTCGATGGGTTGGACGGCGTGCTCTCCGGCTATCTCGGCAGCGCCGAGACCGCGGACGCGGTGCTGGCGGCGGTTCTGCGCGCCAGAGCGCAGAGCCCCGGCGCCCTCTATGCCTGCGATCCGGTGATCGGCGATCATGGCCGCGTCTATGTTCGCCCCGGTATTGCCGAGATTTTGGCCGCAAAAGCGCTGCCGATGGCCGATCTCGTAACGCCGAACCCGTTCGAACTCGGCCTTTTGAGCGGGACGCCGATCGCCGATGTCGCCGCGGCGAGAAAGGCGGCGATGCTCTTGGCAGCCAGGCTTCGCCCGGGTGGGCCGCGCCTCGTGCTTGCGACGGGTCTTGCCCTCGCTGAGACGCCGGCGGCGATGATCGAGTGCTTGCTTGCGGATGGGGAGACATGTTTTCGGGTGCGAACGCCGAAGCTCCCGCTCGCCGCGAGCGGCGCCGGCGACCTCGCGGCGGCGCTATTTTTCCTCGAATTTCTGCGCACGCGAAACGGCCCGGCGGCGCTTTCGGCGATGGTGGCGCGGCTGTTTGCGGTTCTCGAGGCGACCGGCGCCGCGCGTGAACTGGCTCTCGTCGCGGCACAGGACGCCCTCGCGACGCCCCGGCACAATTTTCCCGCCGAACCGTGCTAGAGCGCGATCGGTTTAAGTCGATCACGCTCTACCCCTATTTTGGCGAGCAAGTTGGCCGGTTTTGATGGAACAGGATGGTTCAATCAAAACCTACCTTGCTCTAAGCGGCGGCTATGGCACCGAAAGCGCGATCAGGAACGGCCCCCGCCTGGTCTCGGCGTAGGCGAGAAGATCGCTGAGCCGGGCGCCATCCTCGGCCGCCGCCGCTTCCACCCCCATGCCGCCGGCAAGCTTCACCCAGTCGAGATCGGGATCGTCGAGGCTCATCATGCCGAGTGCGCGCGGGCCGGGATTGGCGCCGACATTGGCCAATTCCCCGAACAGGATGGCATAGCGGCGGTTGGCGAAAACGATGGTGGTGACATCGAGCCGCTCGCGTGCCTGGGTCCAGAGCGCTTGCAGGGTGTACATCGCCGAGCCATCGGCCTGCAGCGAGATCACCCGCCGCCCCGGCGCGCCAATCGCCGCCCCCACCGCCATCGGCAGGCCATCGCCGATCGCGCCGCCCGTCAGTTGCAGCCAGTCATGCGGGGCAGCGCGATGGGATTGCGCGAAAATCCCGCGCCCAAAACTTCCCGCCTCGTCGATCACCACCGCGTTCTCAGGGAGATGAGCGAGGATGGTCTCAGCGCCGCTTTCCGGCGTCAGCGCCCCGCGCACCGGCGAAAGCGGCGGAAAATCAGCCGCCGCCGGCGCCGCCGTGGCGCCGAGTTCGTCCGCCAGCGCCGCGAGCGCCGCCGGCCCATCCTGCTCCGGGCGGGCGAGGACATGGATCTCGCAATCGGGCGGCGCGAGCCGGTTCGGCCGGCCGGGATAGGCGAAAAACGACACCGGCGGGGTTGCCCCAACCAAGATCAGATGGCGAATGCCAGCCAGCGCCGCCAGCGCCTGGTCGAGCGGATAAGGAATGCGCCCGATCGCGACCCGCCCGCGCCCACGCGCGACCCGGCCATTCTGCTGCTGCGCGAGCAAACGCGCCCCGCTTGCCGCCGCGATCCGCGCCGCGTCTTCGAGCGGGGCGGCAAGGAGGGCCGCACCGCCGAGCAGCAGCATCGCCGGCTCGCCCCGGCGCAACACCCGCGCGGCATGGCGCACGGCGCCAGGATCGACCGCGGCCGGCGGCGGGACAGGGAGCGGCGCGGCGACGATCCCGCCTTCATCCCAGGCGGTATCGGCGGGCAGGATCAGGCTCGCGATCTGGCCCGGCGCCGCCCGCGCCGCTTGCACCGCCGCTGCGGCACATCGCCCGACCTCGGCCGCCGCGGTCGCGGTGCGCACAAACCCCGAGACCGGCCGCGCCCAGCCCTCGGTATCGGCGGTCAGCGGCGCATCGAGCGGGCGGTGATAGGTCGCCTGATCGCCGATAATGGCGACCAGCGGTGTCCTCGCGCGTCGCGCGTTATGGAGATTGGCGAGGCCATTGGCGAGGCCGGGGCCGCAATGGAGAAGACAGGCGGCGGGCTTTCCCGTCATGCGCCCATACCCGTCGGCCGCACCCGTCACCACCCCCTCAAACAGGCCGAGCACCGAGCGCATGCCGGGAATGCGATCGAGGGCGGCGACAAAATGCATCTCACTCGTGCCGGGATTGGCGAAACAGGTATCGACGCCGCACGCGAGCAGCGTATGCACCAGACTTTCCGCGCCGTTCATGTCGTTTCCATCCATTATTTCGCGATAGTGTCAGGCAAGAAGGGTGTTCTTTTTTGAAAAAAAGAACCAAAAAACTTTTCCCCCATGCCGAGGGCACGGCAACTCCCAGAAAACGGGGTAAATTTACATCTCCTGGCGCCCGAGCCCACCGGCGCGTTCGATGAAGGTGGCGATCTCGGCAACCCCGCGCCCTGCGCGCACATTGGCGAAAACGAAAGGCCGCTCGCCACGCATCTTGCGCGCATCGCGATCCATCACCGCAAGACTGGCGCCGACGAACGGCGCGAGATCGGTTTTGTTGATCACCAGGAGATCGCTGCGCGTGATGCCAGGGCCGCCCTTGCGCGGAATTTTATCGCCGGCCGAAACATCGATGACATAGATTGTGATATCGGCGAGTTCGGGGCTGAAGGTCGCCGCAAGATTGTCGCCGCCGCTTTCGATCAGGATGAGATCAAGGCGCGGAAAACGCTCCCTGAGATCGGCAACGCCGGCGAGATTGATCGAGGCGTCTTCCCGGATCGCGGTATGCGGGCAGCCGCCGGTCTCGATGCCGAGAATGCGGTCGCTGGTGAGTGAGCCGGCGCGGGTGAGGAATTCCGCGTCCTCCTTCGTGTAAATGTCGTTGGTGATGGCCGCGATTTCGAAACGGTCACGGAACTGGCGGCAGAGCGCATCCATCAGCGCGGTCTTGCCACTGCCGACGGGGCCGCCGATGCCGACACGAAGCGGGCCAGTGGGAGAGGGGCTAGTGGGGGACGGGCTCATGAGCGGAACAACCTCGTATATTGGGTTTCATGGCGCATCGCCGCGATATCAGCACGGAAACAAGCGCCGCCGAGATCATCGAGATCCTGGCCACGGCTTTCGAACGCGATCGCGAGAAGATCTTGCTCAAGGGCTGCCAGCACCGCAAGCCCTGCCGATTGGCCGAGCGGGATCAGCCGGACGCCAGCGGAGACGAGATTGGCGGCAAAGGCATGGAGATAACCGATCACCGCCGCGTCCTCGCCGATACCGTGCCGCGCCGCAAGCACGCCGAGTGCGACAGGCAAAGGGGCTGCGACACTGCCGCCCCATGGCGCCGCTGCCTTGGCGAAAGCGGCGCCTTGCGTCAGCGTCTCGGCGCGCCGCTCGGCGGCCGGCGCGATTGCTGCGCCGATCGCCGCGACCTCCTCGAGCCGCATGGGGTTCGCGCTGGCCTGATGGGCGGCGCGCAGCAGAATGGCATCGTTGCGCCCGCCGCCGTGATGAAGCAAATCCGCGAGCCAGGCGCGGAGGCTTTCGCCGTCTGTGACATCGCCCGCGCCGACCGCCCATTCCAGCCCGTGCGAATAAGCAAATGCCCCGGTCGGGAAGGCCGGCGACAGCCAGGTCAGGAGATGCAGAAAAGCGCTCGGGTCAATGATCATGATGATGCCCGTGATCATGCCCGTGCCCATGAGGCGCTTGGGCGCCGGCATAGGCACCGGGTTCGGGATCGAACGGCGCCGCGCGCGCATGGACATGGCCGCCGAGCCCCGCAACCATCGCCGCGATGACATGATCGGCGCGAATACGCAAAGCGCCTTCCAACATCTGCACCGGCAGATGACGATTGCCGAGATGCCAGGCGATGCGGAGAAGGACCGCAGGCTGGGCATGGATGTCGAGCACCGCTTCCGGGGCGGCGATGACGCGGACGATGCCGCCGCTCTCGAGCACCAACCCGTCACCATCGCCGAGCCGCACCGTCTCGCCGAGATCGAGTAGGATTTCCCGCCCTGCTTCCGTGGTCAGTAAAACCCGGCGGCGATGGCGGTGGTCGAAATCGAGCGCGACTGCATCGCTCGCGCGCGCCCCGGGCGGCCAGTGCCCGGCCTTAAGAACGCTGATTGCACGCATCAGAACAGAAAATAGCGCTGCGCCAAAGGCAGCACCGCTGCCGGCTCACAGGTCAACAAAACTCCATCGGCGCGCACCTCGTAGGTTTCCGGATCGACCTCGATCTTCGGCAGCGCATCGTTATGGATCATGCTGCGCTTGCCGATGCCGCCGCGGGTATCGGTAACCGCGACCAATCGCCGCGATAGCCCGAGCCCGCGGCCGAGATCGGCGTCCAACGCCGCGGCAGAGACGAAAGTGAGGCAGCTCTCAGCAAGCGCCCGCCCGAAGGCCGCGAACATCGGGCGCATATGGACCGGTTGCGGCGTCGGGATGGAAGCGTTGGGATCCCCCATCATCGCCGCAACGATGCTGCCCGACTTGATGACGAGATCGGGCTTTGCGCCGAAAAAAGCCGGCGACCACAAAACCAGATCAGCCAGTTTACCAATTTCCACCGAGCCGACTTCCCGCGCCAGCCCCTGCGCGATCGCCGGATTGATGGTGTATTTCGCGATATAGCGTTTGACGCGATGATTATCGGCCGCACCATCCCCGGGCAGCGAGCCGCGCTGCAGTTTCATCTTATGCGCGGTCTGCCAAGTGCGCGTAATGACCTCGCCGACGCGGCCCATCGCCTGGCTGTCGGACGAAATCATCGAAATGGCCCCGAGATCGTGGAGAATGTCTTCCGCGGCAATCGTCTCGCGCCGGATGCGGCTTTCGGCGAAGGCGATATCTTCCGGGATCGCGGCGTCGAGATGATGACACACCATCAGCATGTCGAGATGCTCATCGATGGTGTTCGCGGTGTAGGGCCGGGTCGGGTTGGTCGAACTCGGCAGGACATTGGCGAGGCCGGCGAGCTTGATGATGTCGGGCGCATGCCCGCCGCCGGCGCCCTCGGTATGAAAGGCGTGGATGGTGCGCCCGGCGAAGGCGGCGATGGTGTCTTCGACAAAGCCCGATTCATTGAGCGTGTCGGTATGGATCATCACCGGGATATCGAAGCGATCGGCGACCGAAAGGCAGCAATCGATCGCCGCCGGCGTCGTCCCCCAATCCTCGTGCAGCTTCAGCGCCGCAGCCCCCGCGCGCACCATTTCCTCGAGCGCCGCCGGCCGCGCCGCATTGCCCTTGCCGGCGAACGCGAGATTGACCGGCAAACCCTCGGCCGCTTGCAGCATGCGCGCGAGATGCCACGGGCCCGGCGTGCAGGTGGTCGCGGCGGTGCCGGTCGCGGGGCCAGTGCCGCCGCCGATCATGGTGGTGATGCCGGACGCCAGCGCCTCTTCCACCTGCTGTGGACAAATGAAATGGATATGCGCGTCGATCCCGCCGGCGGTGACGATCTTTCCTTCGCCGGCGATGATCTCGGTGCCCGGGCCGATGATGATATCGACGCCGGGCTGGATATCGGGATTACCCGCCTTGCCGATCCCTGAGATGCGGCCATCACGAATGCCGATATCGGCCTTGACGATACCCCAATGATCGATGATCAGCGCGTTGGTGATCACGGTATCATGGGCGCCCTCGGCGCGGCTCCGCTGCGATTGGCCCATGCCGTCGCGGATCACCTTGCCGCCGCCGAATTTCACTTCCTCGCCGGGGAGGGAAAAATCCTTCTCAACACTGACGAAAAGATCGGTATCGCCGAGGCGGACGCGATCGCCCACCGTCGGGCCAAACATGTCGGCATAGGCCGCGCGCGAAAGTGTCACCATTTTCCTAAAGCTTTCCCATCACCGCGCCGCGGAACCCGTAAACCACGCGATCGCCACGAAACGGCACCAGCGTCACCTCGCGCGCCGCCCCGGGCTCGAACCGCACCGCGGTGCCGGCGGCGATATCGAGGCGATGGCCGTGCGCCAAAGCGCGATCGAAGCGCAACGCCGGATTGGTTTCGGCGAAATGATAATGGCTTCCGACCTGGATCGGACGATCGCCGGTATTTTCAACCAGCAGGACGAGCCGCGCGAGATCGGCGTTCATCTCGATCTCGCCGGCGGCGGGGATGATCTCGCCCGGGATCATCGGATCGGCTCATGCACGGTGACGAGCTTGGTGCCGTCTGGGAAAGTTGCCTCCACCTGCACGTCAGGGATCATCTCGGCGACCCCTTCCATTACCTGCGCCCGCGTGATCACCGCAGCACCCCCTTGCATGAGTTCGGCAACCGAGCGCCCATCGCGCGCGCCTTCCACAACAAAATCGGTGATCAATGCGACGGCTTCGGGATAATTGAGCCGGACCCCGCGTTCAAGGCGCCGTCGCGCCACCATCGCCGCCATGGCGACCAAAAGCTTATCCTTTTCGCGCGGCGTCAGATTCATGGCACGCTTCCCCTCATTCCCGTCACCTCAGCCTTGCCACACCCGCGGCATCCTCCGGCGATCGCGCAAAACATGCAAGCCCGCCATCACCGCCCGCCGCAGCCCACGCGTGTCGGGCGCGAGAATACGGGCGATGAGAAGATCGGGCAAAACCAGGCTGACCCCGGCCTCGACCCCGGCCAGCGCGTCGCGCAGCGCCTCGCGGCGCGCACCCGCCGCGGCGGCGGCATAAACCAGCAGCGCCGTCGCGCCGGCGCCTGCGCCGGTTGCGCGGCCGGCAAGGCGCGCCGCGATATCGCCATTCAATCGGGTCATTTCCTGAAGCTGCAAGCGCCCATTGCGAAATAGCCGGAAGCGATCACGAAGATCGCCGGCGTGAAGCCGCTCGCCCATCGCCGCGCGGCCGAACACCAGCATCTCGACGCCGAGAAACACCGCGCCCGCGGCGAGGGTAACGTCGGTTTGGCGCGTGAGCGCGCACGCGTTGAAAAGAATGCTCTCCTGCGGCAGCCATTCCACATGGGCGCCAGGCGCGAGCGTGATCGCCGTTGAGACGCGCGCCGGATCGTCACGGGCGAGCGCGCGATAAAACCGCTCTGCCGCTGGCGACGCCAGGATCGCGCGGGTGTTTTCGCCGAGCGCGATCTCGGTTTCCAGATGATCGCCGCCGGCAACCCCGCCCGAGACATTGAGCAGCAGCGCTTCCGGCCATGCCGCGCTCTCCGGGCGGGGAAAGCGCGCTTTGAGGCAGCCGCGCTGATAGAGTTCGGCAAGCACGCTTCTCTCTTCCCGCCTGCGAAACGCGATCCTGAGCGCCCCGTCGGCACGCTGCGACCGGGGTCTCGTCTCGTCATACGGAAAGGCGGCGGCGGACATCGGCGTGGTCAAGCTCCTCAGCACGACCCGCCAGCACGATCGCGCCGCGTTCCATCACGGCGATGCTTTGCGCGAGATCACGGGCGAAATCGAAATATTGCTCGACCAACAGAATGGCCATTTCGCCGCGCCCGCGCAACAGGCTGATGACACGACCGATATCCTTGATGATACTGGGCTGAATGCCCTCGGTCGGCTCATCGAGCACCAAAAGACGGGGCCTCGTTACCAAAGCGCGGGCGATCGCGAGCTGCTGCTGCTGGCCGCCGGAAAGATCGCCACCACGCCGCCGCAGCATGGTTTTCAAGATCGGGAAGAGGTCGAAAATCTCGTCGGCGATACGCCGCTCGCGGCGTGGCAGAACCGCCAACCCGGTCTCGAGATTTTCCTTGACTGTCAATAGCGGGAAAATATCACGCCCCTGCGGCACATAGGCCATGCCGCGCCGCGCCCGCTCATAGGGGGCGAGGCGATGGATCTCCGCGCCCTCCCAGCGGATGGTGCCCCGCGTGATCGCGTGCGCCCCAACCACCGCGCGCAAAAGGCTCGTCTTGCCGACGCCGTTACGGCCGAGCACAGAGGTTACTTCCCCCAACGCGGCCCGCAACGATACCCCACGCAGCGCCACCGCCGCGCCGTAATACAAATCCACATCGGTGATTTCGAGCATGATCGCTATCGTTCCTCAACGTCCGAGATAGACTTCGATCACCTTTGGATCGTTGCTGACATGATCGATGCTGCCTTCAGAGAGCACCGAACCCTCGTGCAGAACCGTCACCTTGACATCGAGGGCGCGCACGAAATCCATGTCGTGCTCGACGACGACAACGCTCTTGCTGCGGTTGATCTCGCGCAGCAGCCGCGCGGTTTCGGCGGTTTCGGCATCCGTCATGCCGGCAACGGGCTCATCGACGAGTAGGAGATCAGGCTCCTGCGCCAGCAACATGCCGATTTCGAGCCATTGCTTCTGGCCGTGGGAGAGATCGCCGGCGCGGCGATGGCGGTGTTCGGTGAGGCGAATGGTATCGAGAAGTGCCGCGATGCGATCGCGCTCGGCGGCCGTTTCACGGGCGAAAAGGGCGCGTTGTGGTGTCCGGTTGCCGGCAAGCGCGAGCAGCAGATTGTCATAAACGCTGTGCGGCTCAAAGACCGTCGGCTTCTGGAATTTCCGCCCGATGCCGAGTGCGGCGATCGCCGGCTCGTCGAGATGGGTGAGATCGGTGTCGGCGCGGAAAACGACCTCACCCGAATCAGGGCGGGTCTTGCCGGTGATGACATCCATCATCGTCGTCTTGCCGGCGCCGTTGGGGCCGATCACCGCGCGCATCTCGCCCGGCGCCAGAACCAGGGAGAGATTGTTGAGCGCGCGAAACCCGTCAAAGCTGACGCTGACGCCATTGAGATAAAGGAGAGTGTCGGAGGCTTCCCCAATGCGGCCGCTCATGCCGGGCGTTCCTTGGCGGCGGGAATTTCGGATGCGGTGACGGCGGGTTTGCGGGCAAAGATCCGGATCAGGCCTTGCGGCAGGAAGAGGGTCGTCAGAATGAACAGGGCGCCGAGCGCATAGAGCCAAACATCCGGCAATGCGCTGGTGAAATAGGTCTTCCCGAGATTGACGAGAACAGCGCCGAGCATCGCCCCGGCCAATGTGCCGCGCCCGCCGACCGCAACCCAGATCACCGCCTCGATCGAATTGGCGGGCGAGAATTCGCCAGGGTTAATGATCCCAACCTGAGGCACGTAAAGCGCGCCGCCGATGCCGGCGATCATCGCCGAGAGAACGAAGACGAAGAGTTTGTAGGATTCCGGCCGGTAGCCGAGAAAGCGGGTGCGGCTTTCAGCATCGCGAACGGCGATCAGGATTTTGCCGAGCCTGGAGGTGACGACAAAGCGCGCGCAAAGAAAGGCAACCGAGAGAAAAAGCGCGGTCGCGAGCAAAAGTCCGTCCCGCGTGCCGTCGGCGTGCAGCGGCAACCCGATGATATCCTTGAAATCCGTCAGGCCATTATTGCCGCCGAACCCCATATTGTTGCGGAAAAACGCGAGCATGAGCGCGAAGGTCAGCGCTTGGGTGATGATCGAGAGATAAACGCCCGAGACGCGCGAGCGAAACGCGAGAAACCCGAACACCAGCGCAAGGGCACCGGGGACGAGCACCGCCATGAGCGCGGCGAAAGCAAAATGGTCAAAGCCGTACCAATACCATGGAAGTTCCGTCCAGTTCAGGAACACCATGAAATCGGGTAGTGTCGCGTTGCCGTAAACCCCGCGGGTGCCGATCTCGCGCATCAGATACATACCCATCGCGTAGCCGCCGAGGGCGAAAAACGCGGCATGGCCGAGGCTCAAAATGCCGACATAGCCCCAAACGAGATCGAGCGCTAAGGCGAGGATCGCATAAGCGAGATATTTTCCCGCGAGCGAGACGACGAAGATCGACACATGCCAGGGCGAGGACGCCGCCAGCGCGACATTGCCGAGAACCAGAAGGCTTGCGCCGCCGAGCACGAACGCAGGCGGGGCGAAGGTTGCGAATGACGGGCGCATCATGCTTCCGCCGCCCGGCCCTTGAGGGGGAACAAGCCGCGCGGACGCCTTTGAATGAAGAGGATGACGAGCACCAGAACGGCGATCTTGCCGAGCACGGCGCCGGCGAAAGGCTCAAGAAACTTGTTGACGATACCAAGCAGCAAGGCACCGAGAGCAGTTCCCCAGAGATTGCCGACGCCGCCGAACACCACCACCATGAAACTGTCGATGATGTAACCCTGGCCGAGATTGGGGCTGACATTGTCGATCTGGGTCAAGGCCACCCCGGCCATGCCGGCAACGCCAGAGCCAAGCCCGAAGGTGAGCGCGTCGATCCATGGCGTGCGAATGCCCATCGCCGCGGCCATCGCCCGGTTCTGTGTCACCGCGCGCATCTTGAGGCCGAGCGAGGTATAGCGCAGCAGCGCCATCAATGCGGTGAACACGGCGAAAGCAAAAATGATGATCGTCAGGCGATTGAGGGTGATGGTAAGCCCACCGAGCGGCACCGCCCCACTCATCCAGGAAGGGGTTCCGACTTCGCGGTTGGTCGGGCCGAACAAGGAGCGCACCGCTTGCTGGAGAACGAGACTCAAGCCCCAGGTCGCGAGCAAAGTCTCCAAAGGCCGGCCATAGAGAAACCGGATCAGCGTACGCTCGATCGCAATGCCGATGGCGCCCGCGACGAGGAAGGCGAGCGGCACCGCGATCACTACGCTCGCACCAAAAAGGCTTGGCATGTTGGCGCGGATGACGGCTTGGACGACGAAGGTCACATAAGCGCCGATCATCACCATTTCGCCATGCGCCATGTTGATCACGCCCATGACGCCAAAGGTGATCGCAAGGCCAATCGCCGCGAGCAGCAAGACCGAGCCGAGACTGAGGCCGTAAAACACGCTCTCCAACACATCCCATAATTGCAGGACACGCTGAATGGCGATGACGCCGTTATGCGCGGCGGCGGCAACCGCCGGCGTCGGGCTCGGGATCGAAGCGAGCAGCGCGCTCGCCTCGAGATCGCCACGCGCGCGAATGACGGCAACCGCCTGCAGCTTCGCTGCCTCCGGTGCGTCAGCACTCATCAAGAGCGCCGCCGCCTGCGCTTGCGCCATCGCAACCCGCACGGAAGGATCGGGCTCTTTCGCCAAAGCACGCGATAAGGCCGGCAATGTCGCCGGATCGTGTGATGTGAATAGGGCTTGCGCCGCCGCGCGTCGCTGCGAAGGATCGGCGGCGAAAAGCTGCATCCCGCCCTCCGCGGTGTCGACGGCGCGGCGAACGGCATTGTTCATGCGGATTTTCTTGAGATCATCCTCATCGGCGCTGACCGGCGCCCCGGTTTGCGCATTGGTGAAGGTGCCATCCGGGTTGCGGATCAGAAGGTCACCCGCTTCGGTTGCGAAAAGCCGACCGTCACGCAAAGCGGCGATCACCGCGGTGGCGTGAGGGTCGGCGGAGGTCGCGAGCACACCGACCGCTTGCGCCATGGCGTCGTAATCGCCAGAGGAGAATGCGGCGAAGGCGTCGGCCGGCTCTCCTGCCCGCGCAAGCGCAGGCAGGACAACGAGGCCAAGCAGCAGAATGGCGAAACGCATGACGATTATTTGCTCGCGCCGCCACATTTGCCGGTTTTGACGTTGAAATTGCCGCAGGAGAGCGGCGGCCGCCAATCACCGATCAAATCTTTGGTCTCGGCGACATAGGGCGACCATTCCTGCGCGACCACGAGGCCTGGGGTCCGTGAGACGATGTTGAACTGACCGTCATCCTGGATTTCGCCGATCAGCACCGGCTTGGTGATGTGATGATTGCCCATCAAGGTCGAGTAGCCACCAGAAAGATTAGGGACGGAAACGCCGATGATCGCGTCGATCACCGCGTTGGTATCGGTGGTGCCGGCCTTCTGCACTGCTTTGACCCACATATTGAACCCGATATAGTGCGCCTCCATCGGATCGTTCGTCGTGCGCTTCGGATTCTTGATGAAATCATGCCATTTCTTGATGAACGCCTTGTTCGCCGGCGTATCGACGCTCATGAAGTAATTCCACGCCGCGAGATGCCCGACCAACGGCTTGGTGTCCATGCCGGCGAGTTCCTCCTCACCGACGCTGAAAGCGACGACGGGGATGTCGGTCGCCTTGATGCCCTGATTGCCGAGTTCCTTGTAGAACGGCACATTGGCATCGCCGTTGATCGTCGAGACGACGGCGGTCTTCTTGCCCGCGGAGCCGAATTGCTTGATCTGCGCGACGATGTTCTGCCAGTCGGAATGACCGAAGGGCGTGTAGTTGATCATGATGTCGCTCGCCGCGACACCCTTGCTCTTGAGATAGGCTTCGAGAATCTGATTGGTGGTACGGGGATAGACATAATCCGTGCCGGCGAGAACCCAGCGCTCGACCTTGTCCTCCTTCATCAGGTAATCGACCGCCGGGATCGCCTGCTGATTGGGCGCGGCGCCGGTATAGATGACGTTGCGGCTGCATTCCTGGCCTTCATACTGCACCGGATAAAACAGCAGCCCGTTCAGCTCCTCGAAGACCGGCAGCACGGATTTGCGCGAAACGCTGGTCCAGCAGCCGAACACCGCGGCGCATTTGTCTGTGGTCAGAAGTCCGCGCGCCTTCTCGGCGAACAGCGGCCAGTTCGATGCCGGATCGACGACCACCGGCACCAATTTCCGCCCGAGCACGCCGCCCTTTTTGTTCTGCTCCTCGATCAGCATCAGCATGACGTCTTTCAGCGTGGTTTCGCTGATCGCCATGGTGCCGGAGAGCGAATGCAGGATGCCGATTTTGATCGGCCCGCTCTCCGCCGCCTTGGCCGACGCAATGCCGAACTTCGTCACGCCCCCGAGCGTCGCCGCGGCCAGCGCCGCCATCCCGAACCCGCCCAATCCCCGGCGCGTGAGAGATATATCATTTTTTGCCATCGTTCTTCTTCCCTGTGTGTCTGCGGCCACGCTGAGCCGCCGATGCGAAACCGACAGGAGGAAAATGCAACGGGCGTGCCATGCGCCGCCAGAGCGCGCGAGCACCGTCCCCGCGCGCAGTCAGCCGCATGGCGCGGCCGATTTTGCCTAATTGTTAAGCAACCGACGTCAGCGCCGCGTGTTGCTCAGGCAAAGGAGGCATCGAGCGCGATCGGGTTGACCTGGCCGCTATGAAAGGTCCGGCCGGTTTCGAGCGCCGTCACCTGCGCCATGGCGGGGCTGAACAGCGCGCCGTCGATCGCGTAGAAATCCCCTTTGGCGGCGCGGAAGATCTCGGCAAACGGCTTGCCGTAATCGCGCGAGGTGCTGGAGGGCAAATGTTCGGCGAGATCGCGGGCCTCCGCCTCCGGTCCGGTGACAAAAAGATGGACGCGACCGCCGAAAATGATCGCGTCATTGGTGCGGCCCATGGCGGTGACGAAATCCGGATGCGGCGGCGCGAGCGGGGCGGCGGCGACGCCGTCCTTGATGCGATCGAGCGGGAAATGACGTTCATGCGCCTTGTGCAGCGCGACCTCGAGCACCCGCGCCACCACTTGGCTAGCGCCGGCGAGGCTTTGCGTCGGGGCAAAGATCACCCCGAGCTGGTCGGGCGCGATGCCGCAATCGCCGGCGACCTTCTCGATGATGGCGACGGGCGGGGGCTTGGCGCTTTCGAGGACGAGAACCGCGTGCTCCGCCCGATCCTGATAATCGAGTTCGGCAAACAAGGCTTCCTTGCGCGCCAGCGCCCGCGCCGGCCCCGAGCCGAGGGCGAAGAATTTTCCGTCCTGGAGGCTCCAGCCGGCATATTGGCTGGCAAGACAAGCGAGCACCGGCTGCGAGGACGCGACGGTGAGCGTCAACGGCCAGCGCCCGAGGGTCGCATCGGTCGTCACCGCAACCCGCCCGAGCCCGCCCATGCAGATTTCGGCGATGCGGCGCCCGGCCTCGATCCCGCCGGGATGGAGGCTGCCGGCATCGATCAGGCGTTCGCCGAGCCCGCCGCGCGCAACGCCAAGCCGCAGCAAGGCGGCATCGCGCTCGAGCGCGGTAAACAAATCCCAGGCCATCTGGTTGAGGCTGAACAAAGCGGTCATGGCGCGATCTCCACGCGGGTTGCGAGGCATTGCCGACGTTTGGCGAGAGAGGCAAGGGCGGCTTCGGGGTTGGCGCCGCGGGCGCGGAGCGAACATAACGGGGCGCCGGCGGCGATTTCCGCGCCCGGCATCGGCCGGTCCATCGTCCAAGCCGGCCAGGTGAAGGCGCCATCGACGCGGATCGGGCGAGACGCATAAAAAATCGCCGCCGCCGCCGCCCGCCGCCCTAATCCGAGCCGCCGCGGCAGCCGGCCGCGCAGGCTTGCGAGATGCCAGCCGAGTGCCGCGCGCGGCGCAAGATCGAGGGTCGCGCCGGGACGCGGGTTGATCTCCAGCAGCGCCCAGCCGTCACCCTTGTCTCCAGCGTCGCGGTCGAGCAAAAAATCGGCGCTGTTGAGGCCGACAAGGCCGGTTGCTCTGACCAGGGCGCGGATCGCCGCTTCCATCTCGGCTGCAATCTGCGGGGGTATCGCCGCCGGACGCACCGCGCCGCCATAGCGAAATGGTGCCGCTGGCCCCGGGTCGGGCCATTGCGCACTCAAAAAACACAGCCTCGCCTCGCGACCATTGGCGACGAAGAGAGCGGAAATCGGTGTTCCGGGCAAGCGGCGCTGAAGATAATGGCCGGGACGCGGCGCGGTGCCCGCCGGCGTGGCGCGGATATGGCCGCCGCCGGCACCACCGATCCGCTTTTCGAGCCAACCTGCGTCGGGCGCTGCGGCGAAGTGCGGCGCGGGGTGGGGAATGCCGGCATCGCGGCAGAGGGCGGCAAAGCGGCGCGGATTTTTGAGTTTCGCCAGGATTTCCGGCGGATTGCCGAGGATCGGCCAGCGTTCACCAAGGCGACCAAGAATTTCAGGCGCGGCTTCGAAGCCGCTCGCGTAAATGAGGCCAGCCAAAACGTCGCCGGACTCATGGGCGGCGCGCTCGAGACTGGCGGCAGCGCAAACCAGTGCCTCCGGGTCGAGCCCGCCCGCGCCATCGCCCGGCACTTGGCGCCAGGCCGCGGCCAGCGCCCTGGTATCGGCATCGGCGAAGAGATCGATCGCATAAGGCGCGAGGCCCGCTCGCCGCGCCGCCAGCGCCAGCGCCCGGGCGGAGAGCCCGACGACCAACACCGCGCGCGCTTGCTGCCCCGCCATGCCGCTCTCGGCTAGGCCGCGACAAGCTCGCGGGCGAGCGTGAAAGCGTCGCGAAAATCGAAAGCGACCGGCTTTTCCGCCTCGATCATGCGGCGAAACAGGCCGAACTCGGTTTGATATTTGGTCTGACCGATGGCGAGCGCCCCGAGCCCGCGCGCCGTGCCGGCGCCGAGCGGAGCGCCATCGGCCATGACGTCGAGCCCTTCGATCCCGGCCGGCGGAACGGCATTGACGTCGGCGGCGACGAGCAGATTTTGCGCTGCAGCAATTTGCGCTGCGGCAAGAATCTGCACCCCCGCCTTGCCGGCGCAAAACACCACCTCTGACTCGGCGACCAGGGCGGATTTGCGTGCCTCCGTGCTGCCATCGGCGGCCGCGACCGCAACCTTGAAGCGGCGGCTGATCTCGGCGGCCGACGCCTCCACCCGCGCCGCGCCGTCATGACCGACCAAGGTGACGGCAGCGCCGTTCAAGGCCGCGATCACGCCCGCGGCGAACCCGACGACGCCGGTTGCGCCAAAAATCGTCACGCGCCGGCCGGCCAGTTCCGCGTCGTGGGCGGTTTTGAGCAATTTTTCGGCCCGCGCCACCATCGCCGCGGCAGTGGTGAAGGAGCCGGCGGGATCGGCGAACAACGAGACGACGAAAGGCGGCACCATCGCCGCCTTCGCCGCCGCCATCATGTCGAGGGCGCCGAGCGCATCCTTGCCGGCGAAGAAAATGCCGGTGCGCACCCCGGCCTTGGGCGGGCGCGAGAAGATCGCATCCTGGACCAGCGGCGTCACATCCTCGAGCGTGACATCGGTATAGGGCAGCACCGCGTCATAGCCGGCATCGAGCGCCATGTGGACGTCAAACGGGCTCGCGTGTTTGAGCGGGCTCAGAAGATGAAGAATGTGTTTTTCGGCCATGATGAGGCTCCTCGCTCAGGTGATGGAAACGGCGGCGGCTTCGTTCCGCGCGCGGCAGACATGGATTTCGAGCCCCGGCGCCGCTGCCTCGGCCGCAAGCGCGGCTGCTGCCGCATCGCCGCGCACAAAGGCAAAGCCGCTCGGCCCCCAGGAGCTTTGCCCGATACCGACCGCCCCGGCCGCCGCCAATCGCCCGAGCGCTGCCGCCACCGCCGGGCTGGTGAAACGCGCCCCTTGGGCGGGTGCGAAATGGTCGCCGAGAATTTCCTGCATGCGGGTGATCGCGGCACCAAAGGCCGCGATGTCATCCTCGGCCAAGCCCGGCAGCGCCGCCATCAGCGCCAGCCGGCACAGCGCCGCCGAAACCGGCTCGGCCATCGCCGGCAGGGCCGCGAAGGCGGCGACCTCGCCGGCACCGGAAAGCCCGGCGCGCCCGCGATCGAGGACCAAGATCACCCGCCAATCGGCGGGGACGGGAAGCCGCGCGAGCAGCGGCGGCGGTTGCGCGCGATCACCGCGCCCGCCATCGACGGCAACGCCGCCGGCCGCAAACAGAGCGATGCCGATGCCCGAACGCGCGCCGCGCCCGAGCCATGCCGCATCCTGGCGCGGATCGGCGGGCAGGCCGTGCAACGCGCGCAGCCCGGCGCCGATCGCGAGCGCGAGCTGGGTTCCCGAGCCGAGACCGGCATGGGGCGGGATGGCCTCCTGAATGGTGAGCGCATGCTGGCGCGAAAGCCCGTGGGCTGCAACCAAAGTCGCGAGATAGCGCCGAGCCCGTTCGCATTCCTCGCCATCGACGATCGTATGATCGGCAAAGCCAATCGTAAGCCGCGTCCGCGGACCATCGAGCGCGAGGCCGAGGCTGCCGAAGCGCCGCCCGGGCCCGTCGCCGAGATCGAAAAACCCGAGATGGAGCCGCGCGGTCGTCGTGACCTCGACGATCGTCCCCCGAGTCATCATCGCCGTGCCGTGACGGCGTGGTTGTCATGCGACCTCATGATGACGCATATTCCACACCGGCCCCCGCGAGAGCAACCGCAGGGACCGGATGAGGGCACGGAACCGGGGCAAGGAACACCAGATATGGATGAGACCGCTTACGCCGAGCCGGACATCATCGCCCGACTCGCGCGCGATTTGCCGCATTGGCGTTACGAGAAAGGCTGGATTCGCCGCACCTTTCGCACCCATTCCTGGAAGGGAACGCTGATGGTGATCAACACTGTCGGCCATCTCGCCGAAGCCGCCTGGCATCATCCCGACATCACCGCCTCCTACGCCTGGGTCGAAGTGCGGCTTTGCACCCATTCCGCGAAAGGCATTACCGACAAGGATTTCGCCCTCGCCGCCAAGATCGAGGAGGTGATCACCTGGCGGCCGGGCCCGCCGCTCGAGGGCACGCCAGAGAAAGACGCGCGTTTTGCTTACATCAAATACGATCAGGCCGCTTCGTGACCGCCTCTGCCTGGATCGCTGGCCGCGAGGCGACGGGCGAGGCGGCGATCGCGGCGATCGCGGCGCGCCTCAGCGCTTGCGCCAATCCGCTGATCGCCGGGCTCGTGACCGACATCGCCGGCGCTGAAGCCGCGCATGATCTCGCGCAGACCCTCGGCGCGGTGCTCGATCATCGCGAAAGCGGGCCACTGCTCGCCGATCTCGATGTCATGCGCGGCGGCGGCTGGCTGGTGACGACGCCGCTCGAAGCGCGCGCGATGGCCGATTGCGTGGTTCTGGTGGGGGCGACGCCGCCGGATTTTCCGCTGGCATCGCCACCCTTCGCGCCCGGCCGCGCGCGCTCGGTGTTTCGCCTCACGGGGGAGGATCTCGCGCTGCGGCTTGGGCGTTTGCGCGCAACCCTCACCGGGCGGCGGGTTTCCGTCCCCGCCGAACTTACCGCGATCGCGCAGGCGCTGCAGGCGGCACGGTATGCCGTTATCTGCTGGTCGGCGGGCGAACTACCGCCGCTTGCGATCGAAATGCTTTGCCAGATCATCGAAGATCTCAATGCTACCACCCGCTGCTTTGGCTTGCCGATGCCGCCGCCCGGCAATGCCGCCGGCGTCGCACAGGCGCTGGCGTGGAAAAGCGGGTTTCCGACACGTATTGGTTTCGCGCGCGGCCGCGCTGAGCATGATCCTTGGCGCTTCGATGCCGCCCGCATGATCGCCGCCGAGGAAACCGATGGCGTACTGTGGATCGGCGATGGCGCCCCTGCCGTTCCGGCGGGAATGTTTCTCGCCGTGCTCGCGCCGGAAAGGGCTGCTGCCGCTCACGCCGAAATCGTCATTCCCACCGCGGCCCCCGGGCTTAACACGGATGCGATTATGTTCGACCCGATGATCGGTGCGCTCCGTTTTCAGCGTGCGTCTGCGCCGCAAAGTGGCTTGTCCCCGCCCGCGGTCATTCTCGAGGCGATCGCGGCGCTCTGCGCGCGGGGGGGGATGCCATGCTGACCCGGATCGCGGGTGGGCGCCTCATCGACCCGACCACCGGGCGCGATGAGATCGGCGATCTCTGGATCGAGGATGAGCGGATTATCGCGCCGCCAGCGCGCGCCGCCGACCGCGAATACGATGCACATGGCGCAATCGTGCTGGCCGGCGCGATTGACATCCATTCCCATATCGCCGGCGCGAATGTGAACACGGCGCGGCTATTGCTGCCCGAACTCCATGATGGCGCGATGTTCGCGGGAGCGCCGCCCGGCGAATGGATCGGCCGGCTATTCGCCGCGATGGGCTATACCACCGTCGTCGAGCCGGCGATTTCGCCGCATGTCGCCTTGCAGGCGCAACGCGAACTCGCTGCCATTCCGTTTATCGACAAGGCGATCCTGAGCGTTCTCGGCAACGATGATTTTACCCTGCGCCTGATCCGCGCTGGCGAAAATTCGGCGCTCGCCGATTATGCCGCGCGCACGCTTGGCGCCGCGGGCGGGCTTGGGCTCAAGGCCATCAATCCCGGTGGCGCCGTCGCATTTCGTGAAAACGCCCGCAGCTTCTCGCTCGATGACGAGGTGCCGGGCTTCGGCCTTTCCTCGCGCGCGATCATGCGCGCCCTCCAGGGCGCGGTCGCGGCGCTCGGCATTGCGCATCCTTTGCATCTGCACGCCAATAATCTTGGTCTCCCCGGCAATGTCGAAACCGCGCTCGCGACCATCGCCGCCGCCGAGGGTGAGCGTCTGCATCTCGCGCATTTGCAATTCTACGCGTATGGCGCCGAAGGGCCGCGTAAATTTTCCTCCGCCGCAGCGCGGCTGGCCGAGGCCGTCAATGCCGCACCCAATATCAGCGTCGATGTCGGTCAGGTGATGTTCGGCCAGACGGTAACGATTTCTTCCGACGTGCTGCGTCAATTTGGCGCCCGCGCTCAGGCGAGCCCGCGCAAATTCGCGATCACCGAGGCCGAGGGCAATGGCGGCGGCATCGTCCCCTATCGTTATCGGCGCAAGAATTTCTTCAACGCCGTGCAATTCGCCGCGGGTCTCGAGCTATTTTTGCTGATCCATGATCCGTGGCGGATTTTTTTTACGACCGACCATCCGAATGGCGCGCCATTCACCGCCTATCCCGATCTTTTTGCGTTGCTCATGGATCGTGATCTCCGCGCCCGCTGGATCGCCGAATTGCCGGAAGATGCGATCGCGATGACGACGCTCGCGTCTATCACCCGCGAATATGATTGGCGCGAAATCGCGATCATGACGCGCGCCGCACCCGCGCGGCTGCTCGGTCTTCGCGATCGCGGCCATCTCGCACCTGGCGCCCGCGCCGACATCGCCGTCTATCGCCCGCAAACCGACCGCGCGGCGATGTTTCGCAATGCCGAGCTGGTGTTCAAGGATGGCCGGCTCATTCTTCGGCGCGGTGAAGTGGTCGAGCGGCATTTCGGCCGCGCGTTGCGGGTCGCCCCCGGGTTCGATCGCGCCATCGAACCTCGCCTTGCCGCCTATTACGAGGATGTTTTCGGCGTGCCTCTCCACGCTTTCGATGTTCCCGAAGCGGCGATCACCCGCGCCGATCGGCCAGCCTTCGAGAATGTGCCATGCCGGACGTGACGGAGCCCGGCATGATCGTCAACGGTGTGCGCATCGATGCGAGCTTCGCCGAAGCGTTCGATATGCGTGCGACCGCCCTTATCATCACCGCCGACACCGAGGCCTGGGCGGAAACCGCGGCCGTCAGTCTCACCGGATTTGCGACTTCCATTATCGCTTGCGGGGTCGAGGCCGGGATCGATGCGCGGCTTGCACCCGAGGAAACCCCGGATGGGCGGCCGGGCGTGCGGGTTCTGCTTTTCGCAGGCTCCACCGGCGAATTGCAGAAGCAACTGCAAAACCGCGTCGGCCAATGTGTCCTCACCAGCCCGGGTTCGGCCTGCTATGCCGGGCTCGATGGGGGCGAGCCGCTGAAATTGGGGGATGCGCTGCGCTATTTCGCCGATGGCTTTCAGATCAGCAAACGCTTCGGCGGCCGCCGCTTCTGGCGTCTGCCGGTGATGGACGGCGAATTCGTCTGCGAGGGCACCACCGGCCTCACCAAATCCGCGGTCGGTGGCGGCAATCTTCTCTTGATGGGAAAATCGGTCGCGGCGACGCGCCATGCCGCCGAGACCGCGGTTGCGGCGATGATGACGGTCGCCGACGCGATCATGCCTTTTCCCGGCGGCATCGTCCGCTCGGGCTCGAAAGTCGGCAGCAAATATAAAGGATTGATCGCCTCCACCAACGACGCCTATTGCCCGACGCTGCGCGGTCTTGCGGCGAGCGCGCTCGAAGACGATATCGCGAGCGTGCTCGAGATCGTCATTGACGGGCTCACGCCGGAAGCGGTTGCGCAAGCGATGCGGGTCGGGCTTGCGGCGGCGATCGCGCTCGGTCCCGAGGCCGGCGCCTGCCGCATCGGCGCCGGCAATTACGGCGGCAAACTCGGCAAACACCATTTCCATCTCAAGGATCTTCTGCCGTGAGCGCGCTTTGTTTCCAGCTTCGCGCAGCGCCGCCGCAGCGGCTCGATTGTTCTGCCCTGACGCCCGACCGGCTGCGCGGCTTGCGCCTGGCCGAGATCGCGCGGCTTCCCCTTGGCACCACGCGCGCCGCGCTCGCCGTCGGGGACATTTTCACCATCACCGGCGACGACCCCGAACATATCGTCATCGCCGGCGGCTCTGCCCGGATGGACGAGATCGGCGCCGGCATGACAACGGGCGCGATCACCGTCGAGGGCGAGGTTGGCATCCGCGCCGGGCATGGCATGCGTGGCGGGCGGCTCTGCATCAACGGCAATGCCGGCCCCTTTGCCGCGACCGGCCTGCTCGGCGGCGAGATCGAGATCCGTGGCGATGCCGGGGATTTCCTCGGCGGCCCCGGCCCTGGACATCGCGCCGGCATGGCGGGTGGCGTCGTCGTCGTGCGCGGCGCGGCCGGGGCGCGGGCCGGTGATCGGCTCCGCCGCGGCATCATTGTGATCGAGGGCGACGCCGGTGAGTATCCGGCAAGTCGCATGCTCGCCGGCACGCTGATCATATGCAGCCGCGCCGGCGCCGCACCGGGTTATCTGATGCGCCGCGGCACGCTGTTTGCGCGCGAGGCATCCCCGCTCGCGACGTTTCTCGCAACTGGCAGCGTCGATCACGTGTTTCGCGCGCTCCTCGCCCGCGCGCTCAGCCCCCTGAGCGCCAAGGCCGCGTTGCTGGTCGGCGGAACCGCGCTCGCCCGCTTCAATGGCGATCTTGCCGGGCTCGGCAAGGGCGAGTTGCTCATTGCGACTGGCTAACCTCGTCGCGGTGCTCGGTGCGCTCTTCCTCGGCGCCTGCGCCGCCGCCGCGCCCGAACAATGCGTCGTTGATCGGATCACGGAATTCCCGGTGGCGATGACGCGCGATTTCGCGCTCGTGCCGGCGCGGCTTGATGGCCACGATGCGTATCTGTTGCTCGATACCGGCGCCGGGGTGACGATGCTGTCCCATGATATCGCCGATCGGCTTGCGCTGATGCCCGAAGACCGCTTGTTCCCGACCGCCGTCCAAGGGGTCGGGGGTGTCACGCTGACGCGGCGGCTCATTGTAGACACATTCGAGGTCGGTGGCATCGATCTTGGCAAGCAGGCCATCATGAGCACCGAACGTGGATTATTTCGCGACTTCGACCCGCCGCCCGATGGCATCATCGGCGGCGATTTTCTCTCGCAGTTCGATGTCGACATCGACCTGCCGGAGAAACGCCTCGGCCTCTATCGCGCCCATGCCTGCCGCGCGCCGTTCGCCCCGCCTTGGCCGGGGTTCACTCTCTATCGCGTGCCAGCGCGCCTTACCGATGGCGGGCAGTTTCTCATCGATGTCGCGGTGGATGGCGTGCCTCTCGTCGCGATGCTCGATTCCGGGGCGGAAGAGACCGCGATCAATGCCCGCGCGATGAACAAGCTCGGCCTGACGGCGGACACATTGGCGCGCGATCCGGCGCGCGAAGAACTCGGCATCGACATGAACCGCCGTCTCTCGCACCGCCATCATTTCGCGACGTTCAAGATCGGCGCCGAAACCTATCGTGACCCCGCGATCTGGGTCAGCGACATGCCGCTTTTATCCGCCGATATGTTGCTCGGCGCCGATTTTTTTCAAACCCATCGGCTCTGGCTGTCGTTCTCGCGGCGCGTGGTGTTCGTCACGGTCTCCGATGACGGGGATTCCCCGTTCAATCCGCACCGTCCCCGCCATACCGAGCACTAGAGCGTGATAGCTTCACGTTGAGCAATCCGCCTTTCTGAAATAAGTGATGCATTCGCTGGGAGTTATTGGGTCGATGCGCTTTCACGATGCGGTGTGTGGTTTGCTCGACGGTGCGGGCGTTTTCCTTGCGGAAGAGCGTCTTGAGCTTGGCGAATGCCTGCTCGATGGGGTTGAGGTCGGGGCTGTAGGGCGGCAGAAAAAAGAGCTTGGCGCCGGCCTCGCGGATGGCACGGCGAGCCGCGCGGGATTTGTGGCTGCTGAGATTGTCCATCACCACGATGTCGCGAGACCGCAGGGTTGGCACCAGGCATTGGACCACCCAGGCGAGGGAGCTCGTGGCGTTGATCGGTCGGTTGAACACGCAAGGGGCAACCACGCCGTCATAGCGCAGCCCCGCAACGAACGTGGGCGTTTTCCAGTGACCATGTGGCACCTTGGCGAGCAGCCGCTGGCCAACCCGGCAGCGGCCATGCCGCCGTGTCATGCTCATCTTGGCCCACGTCTCGTCGATGAAGATAATGCGCCGCGCATCAATCTTGCCTTGCAGACGCTGCCATAGCGCACGCCACCTGGCGATATCAGGCCGGTCCTGCTCGGCCGCGTGCAGAGATTTTTTTATAGCTGAGGCCGGCGCGATCCAAAAAATTCCAGACAGCGTAATAGCTCACATCGATGCCGCGATCATGCAGTTCGGCAAGCAACGCGCTCCCGGTAATGTCCGGCTTCTCAGCCAGGCGCCGCAGGATCCAATCCGACTCCGCTGCCAGCTTGAAAGGCTTCTTGCCACCCATCGGCAACGCTTCTGCGCTCCCAGTTTGCTGCCACCGCGTGACCCATCGGATCACCGCCGCATGGCTCACCTGATACAGTTTCGCCGCCCCACGTCGACTCATGCCCGACGCCACAGCCGCAACAACGCGCTTACGCAGATCACATGAATAAGGAGACGGCATGCAGGCTGGCCTCCATTCCCAGCCCGTATTTTGAATCAGATTTCTATCCGAGATGGAATCCTAAAAAACGCCTCTCATTTTAGAAATCATGCTCTAATTCACGCGGCCGGACCACATAATGAAAGGCCACCTCTGCAACCAATTGATTACCAACTTGATAGCCGGCTCCGGACGTATATGAATTGTAGCCAATTTCGGCCTTGCGAGTGGCAGCAATCAACGCCAATTTTACTCAGATGCACATATCTTCCACCCTCTGGGTTGTGCCTGATTGATGGAAGCGAAATTGCCACTGTGGAAAAGCATATTCTTTTATGGTGCTCGTGTCAGATAGATGTTTACCGCACGCCGCCACTACGTCTTCGATCGCAATCAACTGCATGCAGCGATTGTCGCCACCGCAAGGCGGCACCGCCACGTGATGAACACAAGGGCTGCATAACACCGGACGATAGAGGATAATTTTACGCTCCGGTGAGCCGAGATGCGCATTGTGATCGGGATGCACCGGGCCGAAAAGGCCCACGACCCGGGCCCCGAGAGCTAGCGCGAGATGCAGTGGTCCACTATCATTGCTGAGCACACAATCAGCGCGGGTGATCAGCGCCATGAGGCTGCCAAGCGTGGTCATGCCGGCGAAATTTCTTACCGCATTCCCTGATGTCGCAACCATCTGGTGGAGCTTACCAACATAATCCCGTTCCGATGAAGACCCAATCAGCGCCACACGAAGCCGCGGAGTTTGGCCGAGCAAAACGCTGATCGTCTCGGCATAGGACGTGAGCGGCCAGCGCCGAACATAGGCCGTTTCCGAGGCGTTGGGATTGACGATCAGCAGACGATCATATGCACCAAGCCAGCCGTGCAGAAGCGCATGCGCTTTGTCTTCGTCGGCGCGGCTTATTAAAAGGGCGTGATGTGGCTCGGATGGCGGATGTTTCGCCCCAGCGAGACGCGCCATTTCGAGATAAAGTTGATCAACCGGAGCAAAAGGATTGGCGAAAACTTCGTAGCCATCGCAGGGGGCCGTCTCGCGCGCGCGGAAAAAACTGAACCGGCGAGGCGCGCCGCTTAATCGCGCCAATATTCTCCCAAGACGACGATGGGTATGAATCTGCAGATCGAAAAACATGCCGGTTTTTTCTATCCGTAACGCGCGCCCGAGGAGAAGCGTCTGAAGGATAGGAAAACCATTCGGCTCCAGGACTACAATCCGATCGGCGAGATTCATACGCTCGACCAGCTCGGCGTTAGAGGCGGACGTGATATAGATGATTGTCCGTTCCTTTCCGAAATGGTCACGCAGCGCCTGCAAAAATGGCCGTGTTGTCAGGACACTTCCAAGGCCGCCCCATTTCAGTACGCAGAGCGGTGGCGTTGTACGGTGCGTGGAAACATGGCCGTTTTGTAAAAAAGCAATGCTCATGCCAGCAGCATGTTCATATTCGATACTCCGGAACCGACACGGAAATTAACGCTGGAAGATATGTGCTTCCTCGTATATTTGCTGAGCAGAAATATGTCATGGAATGTTTTGTAACATTGAAACTGATACTCATTATTAATTTATAAAAAATGTTGATAACATCTTATTCTTTCTGAGCGTTGCGCAAACGTATGTTACAGTACCTTGTAACAAGCTCAAATTTTCGTGAAACCGCGGTCCCGCGCGAGAAAGGCGAAGCCAAACAGAACGACGTAGAGAATTTGCAGAAATGCCGCCAGCAGAAATGGCGCGGCAAGATCATTCGCGGCGATCCAGTCACCAGCTATGAGCGGGCCGAAGCCTCGCGGCAGCGCCAACGCGGCGGTGCCGAGACCACCAGCAAGGCCGCGCCTACTGGCCCCGACCAGCGTCATCATCACCGCTTCCATTGCGCCGGTCGCGCCGCGTTCGATTGCAAACCGCAAAATCCAGACCAGAGCCGCGAGCGGAAACGACGGGAGGAAAGGAAAGCCGAGCAGTAGCAAGGCACCTAGCCCCTGAAGAAAAACAAAGCTGCTCGCAGACCCAAATCGCTCCGTGAGTTGGCCAGTCAGCATGGCCGAAAAGGCCGCAGCAAAATAGGAGGCAGCTAGTGCTGGCGCGATCTGCAGCGGATCAAGATAGAATTTCACCGCGAACCAGTAGGCGATGAGCGGGCCGGAAAGCCCAAGCGAAACGCCGCTGAACAAGCTGATCAGACCAAGATACCAGAGCCGCTTGCGTTCGTCGTGGGCCAGTGGCGGAAGCGGTGACGCACTCTCGATATCCTTCTTCGGTGGAGGGCTCTCGGGTGTTGTCGCAAGCAGTCCAGCGATCACCAAGGCTATGGCCCCGCCGACCCAAAAAAGTGGCTGGTAGCTGCTAACACCGGGCAATGCGTGAGACCAGAGCGTGGGCGCGACAGCGAACAACGCCCCAAATCCCATGCCAAGAAATCCCGCCGCCGTATTTATGCTATACGCGGCGCCATGACTGGTGACCGGGATAAGCCCGGCCAGCCAGCTCAATTCCACAGGCACAAAACAACCGGGCGCACCATTGGCGCCGCGGCCAAATCCAGCGAACACCGCAGCGATGGCAATTACCGCCGGACGGTTGCTCCACGCCACGGCAAAGAAGGCCAGAGCAACCGCCACTTCATAGCCAATGAGCAGGCGCTTGCAGCCGAAGCGGTCGCTCGCCGGACCAACCAACAGGCTGAGCACCGCGCCAAGCACGAAGCTCCCCGCCAGCACAGCGCCGATGCTGGTTCCCGACCAATGCAGGCTGTGAAGATAGAGCGTGAAATCGACGACCAGGCAGCCCTGCGCCAGGCTGCGCAGGAAACGTGCCACGAACAGACGCCGGACAGGTGACGGCCAAGCGGCGATGCGCCTCTTGGCCCAGATGCGCCCGTTTCGCGCGAACGCCAAGCTCACGGCGCTGCCGCGAGAGGTGGCTCGCCGTGGTCAGTCGTCATCGCCGAATCGTCGCGGATAGTAATAGACTGGTGGTGAGTAGGCGACCGGCGGCGGCGGCGCGTAAACCGGTGGGGGCGTGTAAACCACCGGTGGCGGCGCGCCGTAGGGGACACCATAGCCCGGGCCGCCCCAGTGTTCATGCCAGTGATGCCAATCACGCTCGTTCCACTCTCCGTCATGCCAATCACGATCATGCCAATCATCGGCGATGGCGCCGCCAATGCAGGAAAGGAAAATCAAGAAAATAAGGAAATATGACCTCAACGTCATACGACGGAATCCCTGATGATAAGGTTGACGCACGAAGATTTTGATAAGACCACTGGATCGAACCTGGGCCTTGCCTTGTCCACGACCCTAGCGAATCGTGACCATGTTGCGAATTACAAAATGTAACCACGGAGCGCACTAACTCCCATTTGGCCCTGATGCGTGGTAGAATTCCCATAAACTCATCGGAGGAGTCGTAACATGTCACGCGGATTTTTGGTTTCGGCGCTTCTCGTGACAGTAGCTGCTTTGGTCACAGCTTGCGACGATGACGATTATTATCGTCATGTTTATTATCCGCCACCGCCGCCAGTGGTGGTCCAGCCGCCGGCGGCGTCACCGCCCGCCTATTATGCCCAACCGCCAGCCTATTACGCGCCGCCGGCCTATTACTATGGTGGCTATGGTTATGGCGAACATGAGGATGACGATCATTGAGTCTTGTTCGTAACAAAAACTCACTGAGTTGTGAATTCGTGGGCTCCAACGCTGATGTTTTTGTAGATATCGAATTAAGGATTTTACCACATCGTCGGCGGTCTTCACCGGGAAGGAGAAGTTCGCGCAATGAATGTCATCGTCAGCCAATCGAAGCTACGCAGCCAACGGATCGCCGATCGCCCATCGCGCAAGGAGGCGGAAGCGGCAGTTCGTATTCTACTGCGCTGGGCTGGCGATAATCCCGGTCGTGAGGGTCTACGCGATACACCAGCGCGTGTCGCCCGTGCCTATGAGGAATTTTTTGCTGGCTACGATACTGATCCGGTAGCACTGCTCACTCGAACCTTTGAGGAAGTGGAAGGTTACGACGAGATCGTGCTGCTGCGTAATATTCGGCTCGAAAGTGTCTGTGAGCACCACATGGCACCGATCATCGGGCGCGCGCATGTGGCCTATCTGCCGGCGCATCGCGTCGTCGGTATCAGCAAGCTTGCCCGCGTTGTCGAGGCCTATGGCAAGCGGCTGCAGATTCAGGAGAAGCTAACCGCACAGATCGCTGCCACCATAAACGAAGTTCTGGAACCGCGCGGAGTGGCGGTGGTGATCGAGGCGGCGCATCAATGCATGACCACACGCGGCGTCCATAAACACGGGGTGACGATGACCACCAGCCGTATGCTCGGCGCTTTCCGCGACGATCCAGCAACGCGGCGGGAATTCTTCGCCATGCTCCAAATCCACTCACCCTCATGCGTCCCCTCGTTCTGAGTCCGTGGCGGCCGATTAGCTGAAGAATCGAGTCAAGCCTATCGGCATTCCGGAAAGAACCCTGGCGGCGCGGCTGCGCAACTCGCGGCGGAGGGTGGGGGTGATGCCGCGCTTTTGGCGGCTGATGAAAACGCGGGCCCGATCGGCGTCGTGGCCACGATCGCGGCGATCGACATAGACACGGGCGATGGCGGTGCCGGTGATCCGCTCGACCTGTTCGATCTGCCCGGCCAGGGTGTGGCCGTCATTGGGATTGCCGGTAGGCTCTGCATGCCGAGGAGGAACCGCCCGCCGGGTGCTTGCCCGTTAGTGGTGGCAACTGAAACTTTGACGCCGAATGCAAAGCGCGTTCTCGCCTTGCCTTTGCCGATGCATGCCTCCTCGGGCGCGTGCAGGGAATAAAGTTTGTCGGCGCCGCGGTCGGAGCGCTTCTGGCGGAGCGGGCGATTGATCAAGCCGAGCATTTCGGCAGATGCCGCCTTCGCTTTGGCGTTGCCCGCCATCTTGCGCACGATGTCGCGCGCAAGACGCCCGAGCCAGGTGCGCAAGCGGCGCACGCGGGCCTCGGCCTCGCGGAACTTGCCGCCATGATTAGGCGCGCCGCTTCCCGACGCGCGGCGCCGGCAACCCGGCGGTAGGACAAGCGGCGCGTGATGCCGTGCTTGCGCGCCATCTGGGCCAGCGTTTCGATTCCCCGCTGCCGCAGCTTGCTGTCTGTCGGATAGGAAACCGCCTTCGGCGGTGCGGTGGTGTCGATGGTGGCGCGCTCGTCGTGCTTCTCCGCCACGGCGCCAGCGCGTCATCGAGGAGCGATCGAGCGGCAAGGCGTGCTGAAAATGGCTCTCGCCGCAGAAGGCCTGGACATACGGACTGTCGAGATAGCGCGCCGAACCGCGCCTCGAAGAAAGACTAGTCGATCAGCCGCGCCAGCCGCACCAGGGGATGCCGTTGGTCGATGATATTCTCAAGGCGCGAGCGAAATAGTTCGAAATCATCCGGCTGCGCGTTCAGCTTCGGCGACATGCTCTCCTCCACATCAAACGCATGATGGTCGGCATGAAAGGGAGAAAATCACGATCGCGACGACCGCGCAATGCTCCAATCGTTTTGCAAGGTTTTTCCGCCCCCGCGCCTCGCGCGACTACGCTAAAACGATCATCGCATGAGTCGGTTGTTGGGGTGGACGGCCCCACGGCATCGGATGTGCCAAGAAAGGGTCGTGAACCAACCCAAGGAGAGGGCCGCCCGATGGCATACAAGCGGATTTCGATCGACACGTCCAAGCATGTCTTCACGATCCACGGGGTCGATGAGGTGGAACGGCCGGTGCTGCGTCGTGATCTCCGGCGGTCGCAGGTCGAGGCGTTCTTCGCCAAGCTGGAGCCGACCGAAGTGGCGTTGGAAGCCTGTGCCGGCGCGCATCACTGGGGCCGCCGGCTCGGTGCCATGGGCCATCGGGTGAAGCTGATCCCGCCGCAGTATGTGAAACCTTTCGTCAAGCGCAACAAGAACGACCGCAATGATGCCGAGGCGATCGGCGAAGCGGCGTCGCGGCCGAGCATGCCGACGGTGCCGGTGAAGAGCCTCGACGAACAGGCGGCGACTATCATCGTGAAGCACCGGGAGTTGCTGGTCGGGCAACGGACTGCGGCGATCAACGCGCTACGTGGGCATGCGGCCGAATTCGGCGTGATCGCGGCCAAAGGCACGGCCAATATCGAGGCGCTGCTGGCGGTCCTGGCCGAGGCGCCCGAGATCCCCGCAACTGCCAAGGTGGCCTTCGCGGCGATGGGCGAGCATATCGCCGATCTCGATGCCAAGCTCGCGGTGATGGACAAACAGCTCCTCGAGCAGCACAAGAGCAACCCGGTCAGCCAGCTCCTGGTGACGATTCCCGGCATCGGCCCGATCACGGCGATCACCCTGGCACTGTCGGTAAACCCGGCGAACTTCGAGAGCGGACGCCACTTCGCCGCCTGGCTCGGCGTGACGCCGCGGGAGAATTCCACCGGCGGCAAGCATCGATTGGGCAAGATCAGCAAGGCCGGCAACGAAAGATTGCGAACACTCCTGGTGGTCGGCGCGACCTCGGTAATCCGGGTCGCCAAACCGGGGCGGTCGTCGAGCTCGGCCTGGCTGCTGGGATTGCTGGCGCGCAAGCCAAAGAAACTCGCGGCGGTCGCGCTAGCCAACAAGATGGCCCGGATCATCTGGGCCATGATGGCGCGGGGTGAGGCGTATCGGCGTCAGCCAAGCGCCGCCTGACCCCTGCGCCGGTGCCGGGGTTTAAGGGCTGCTGGAGATGACAGTCGGTCGAACCGACAAGCAAGACATGCCGTTAATACCAATGACCCTCTCAGGTCGCCCGGTTGTTTGGCGCTTGCTTGCGGATTCCATCTAGGCCAGCGGTCATGCGACCGCGCCAACAGGCCGGACACATGAACGCCTTCGACCTGAAGCTCATCTCTCGTCCGACCCATTGAACCCCAGGGGCCGTCCACACATGGTATGAGATCGTCTCAGCCAACGCTTTTTAACATGACGATCAGCGGGTCGCCCTCGTTAACCACCGTTTCCTCGGCGACGAGAATGGCGACGATGGTGCCGGCTTCAGGAGCGGTAACGGGGATTTCCATTTTCATCGATTCGAGCAGAAGCAAGGTCTCGCCCGCAGCGACAGCCTGTCCCTCGGCGACCAGCACGCGCCAGACGGAGGCGTTGAGGTCCGAGACAATTTTGAGCTGACCGGGAGGAAGGTTTGTCGGCATGATCGAGATCCTTGTGGCCAAAATCGATGAGACGAATGGGTATTGGGTCAGGGGCGGATGGCGAAATGGGTCGGGCCCGGCGTCAGAATCGGGCCGGCGAGATCGGCGAATTCACAAAGCAGGCGCCGTGTGTCGCGGGGATCGATGATTTCCTCGACCCAGAAACTCTCGGCGGTGCGGAAGGGCGAACGCAGCTTGTTGAGCCGCGTCTCGATCTCGTGGCGTCGCGCCTCAGGGTCGGGCGCGGCGTCAAGTTCGGCGCGGTAGGCCGCTTCGATTCCGCCTTCGAGAGGGAGCGATCCCCAGCGCGCGGAGGGCCAGGCGTAGCGCAGCGAGAGCCGACCGGCCGGCTGATGGATGGCGCCGGCGACACCAAAGGCATTGCGCAGGATGATGCTACACCACGGCACGCTGCATTGGTTGATCGCCGCCATTGCGCGCACGCCATGGCGGATTGTCGCCGTCTTTTCCGCCTCCAGCCCGATCATGAAGCCGGGGCAATCGACAAGATGCACGACCGGCAAATGAAAAACCTCGGCGAGATCGATGAGGCGGACGATTTTCTGGCACGCCTCCGCAGTCCACGACCCACCATAATGATAGGGATCGCCTGCCATGACGGCGACGGGGCGGCCATGCAAGCGCGCAAGTCCGGTGATGATTGGACGGCCGAAGAACATGCCCGTTTCGAAGAAACTGCCGTGATCGACCAACGTCTCGATGATCGGGCGCATTTTGTAGACTTTGCGCGGATCGCGTGGGATCGCCTCCATCAAGGCCTCGTCGCGGCGGGCCGGATCGTCGGCGCAGGCCATTATCGGCGGCACTTCAAAAACCGAACTCGGCAGGTAGGAAAGGAAGCGCCGAGCGCGCGCAAACGCTTCTTCCTCGGTCTCGACGGCATCGTCGACGGCGCCACTCCGGGTTTGGATTTGCCAACCGCCCAGCTCTTGTTTTCCGAGCGCCTGCCCTAGGCGGGCGACCACGGGAGGACCGGCGACAAACATTGCCGACGATTTCGTCATGACCGAATAATGACTAGCCGCGAGCCTGGCGGCGCCGAGGCCGGCAACCGAGCCCAGTCCGAGCGCCACCACCGGCACCAGCGCCATGTTCGCGGTAGCATAGTAAAAACCGAGTGCTGAGCCGACGCCGCCCGGCAAGTTGGCGCGCCCGGTGGTTTCGATCGTCTTGACCGAGCCACCGCCGCCCGAGCCCTCAATGATGCGCAGGATCGGCAGTCGGAACTCGCTGGCCATACGTTCGGCAAGCAAGGGTTTTTCACGGATAGTGGCATCCGCCGAGCCACCGCGCACGGTGAAGTCATCACCCACCACCATGACTGGCCGGCCATCGATGCTGCCGCGACCCATCACGCAATTGGAGGGCGTGAAGGACATAAGATCATTGTTGTCGTCGTAGTGCGCCTTGCCGGCGATGGCACCGATCTCGTGAAAACTTCCGCGATCGAGGAGATGTAAAATGCGCGCACGCACGTCGAGCCGCCCGGCCTGGTGCTGACGCGCGACCTTTTCCGCGCCGCCCAGTGCTTGCGCCAGCGCCTCACGCCGGCGCAATTCATCAAGTTCTGGCTGCCAGTTCATGCTCGACCTCCCGCTATACAAACGTCATTTGATTTGATCTTCAAGACGGGCGAGCCGGGTCGCAAGATCACGCAGTAGCGGCGCCACTTCGCGGTCAAGCCGCTCCCGATCATATTCCGCTGCGAGCACGCCCGCGACAAGCACCATTGTTGCCCCATAGGTGGGAAAAAATACTGGGACGCCAACTCCATTGACGTAAGGGTTCCACGCACCGCACGAAATGACGTAGCCATCGCGCGTGAAGCGACTCCGATAATCGTCAAGCCAAGTGCTGAGCGCGCGCGCCGCTGCAGCGTCGCGTTCCGCGAGCGAGGCCAACACGTTTTCTTGCTCGGATCGCGGCTGAGCGATGATCCAGGCGCGCCCGGCGGCAGTCTCGGCGAGCGGCACCCGCGAGCCGATGGTGGAATGCAGGCTCAACACATGTGCGGCCCGGGCATAGTCGAGATAGACCATCTCCAGCCCATCACGTGCGGCAAGCCCGATCGTGCCGGGCACGAGGGCGGCAATCTCGGCGAGACAGCCACGGATAACCCGGCGCAACTCCAGACCCCGCAATGCCGTGCTAGCAAATGTCAGCGTGCCAATACCGAGACGATAGCCGTCGCCGTGGGGCACCCGCGCGAGATGGCCGGTCCGGAGCAAAGTATGAGTGAGACGCGCGACGGTGGATTTCGCAAGACCGGTGCGTGCCGCGATCTGGTGATTGCCGAGCACCACCTCGGCGCCATCGAAGCTGTGCAAAATGGCAAGCGCGCGCGCCACGGCGTTCACGAATTCACGATCGGGGACCGCTTCCCGTGGCCCAGCATTGCCGCGGGATTGCCCGGCTGATGTGACGCGTGAGGACTGAGGCTTCATCTGATGCGCCGCACGGCGCCACTCCCTACGCTCAATCTACGAAACGGACTTCCTTTAGTTCCGCTATGCGGAATTTAATTCTGCTTGTTGTTCGCTGATTTTAGGTTTATCCTCCCCATCAAGACAAGCTTTAAATACCTGCTTTGGCGCCAAAGTGCCGCCAAGCGGGATAAAAACGACAAGTCTGGGAGAAACGGGTGCCAGAAGCCCTTGCGGGAATACGCGTCCTCGAATGCGGTGATTTGTCGGCGGCTGGCTATGGCGCGCGGCTGTTCGCCGATTTCGGCGCCGAGGTGACCAAAATCGTCCCCGCAAATCACACGGTGGCGGACGGAGATTATGATCGCGCTGCCGAGGCTTTTCTAAATTTCGGCAAACGCCGGATAGCAGCGGCCGATGGTGTGCCCGGCGGCTTTGACCTCTGTATTGCAGGTGCGCTTGATCGCGCCGCACTGGCAGAACTCGCACATGCGCAGCCCGCACCAGCTCTCATCGATGTCACTTGGTTTGGTCGTAGCGGCCCCTATGCCGAATTTCGCGGCAGCGATCTCGTCTGCCGCGCGCTCGCTGGTCTCGTTCAGCCGGTTGGTTCGATGGAAGGGCCGCCGCTTGCCATCTCGGATTTCCAGGCCGCGATCGTCGGCGGCCTCGTTGCATTTTCGGCAGCCCTCGCCGTGTTGCTGGCGGGCACGGCAGGCGAGACACGAATTGTCGAAGTCAGTGTTCAGGAAGCGGCGATCGCGCTTGCCGAATTGCAGACCGCGGATTCCTGGATGCAGGGCGTGCGGCAGCCGCGTATTGGGCGTAACCGTTTCACCCCGACCTATCCGCTCGGCATCTATCGTGCCGCCGATGGCTGGATTGGTGTGACATTGGTGACGCCGGCGCAGTGGGCCACGTTCTGCCGGCTGCTCGGGCTCGAGGATCTCGCGAACGATCCCACTCTCGTCACCGGCGCTGAGCGCTTGGCGCAGGCGGCGCGGCTTGAGGCGCGCTTCGTGCCCAAGCTTGCCGAAAAGCCCGCCGCTTATTGGTGTGCCGAAGGCCGGGCACGGCGATTGCCCATCATCGCGGTGCCGACGCTGGAGGCGCTATTGACCGATCCTGCGCTGGTCGCGCGCGGTGCAATCGTGCCGATCCATAATGCTGACGGCGTGTCTTTTCTTGGTCCAGGTTCGCCACTCCGTTTGTGTGCGACGCCACCACGCCGCGGCGGCCGCGTGAGCGGGGTAGAACCCGCGACGATGCGTCCCGGCGTGGCGACGACAATCGCCGCGCATGCGGCGACGCCACTCGCGAATATGACCATCATCGATCTCTCGATGGGCTGGGCGGGGCCGCTCGCCAGCCGCATGCTGGCTGATCTCGGAGCTGAGGTGATCAAGGTCGAGGCCTGCCGCTACCCCGACTGGTGGCGCGGCGTCGATCATCGCCCGGCGGTCTTTGCTGAGCGGCGTTACGAAAAAACCGGGCGCTTCAATGCTCTTAACCGTAACAAGCGGGGCATCACCCTCGATCTCACCACTGCCGAGGGCGTGGCGCTCATCAAGCGCCTAGTCGCCAAAGCCGACGTGGTCATCGAAAATTACGCCGCCGACGTGCTGCCGAAACTCGGGCTCGACTATGCGGCGCTTCGCGCTGTCAATCCCTCGCTCGTGATGCTCTCGATGTGCGCGTTCGGCGCCGACAGCGACCGTCGCGATCTACGCGCCTATGGGTCCACGCTGGAACAGGCTTCGGGCTTGCCAACGCTCCTGCCCGCGCCGGATGCCTCGCCGACGATGAGCCATATCGCCTATGGCGATGCCATTGCCGGTCTCAACGGCGCGAGCGCTGTGCTGGTAGCGCTCCGCCATCGCGCTGCAACCGGTGAGGGGCAATGGATAGATCTTGCCCAGGTGGAATGTTTGCTGCCACATCTCGCGCCCTGGCTTATGGGCGCGAGCCGGAGGGTGGAGGTGCCGCGCGCGGCCAACCGACATCCCGTGCTTGCGCCGCAAGGACTGTTTCGCTGCGCTGGGGACGATGCATGGCTTGCGCTCAGCATTGTCGATAACCCGATGTGGCGGGCCTGCGCCGAGGTGATCGGTCGCGCAGATCTTGCCGTGCTGGCGCTGTCGGCGCGCCGCGCGCGCGCGGCAGAACTCGAAGCCGCGATCAGCGCCTGGACGGCCCGCCGCGACGCTGATGCCGCCATGGCTGAGTTGCAGCACGCGGGCGTCGCCGCCGGCGTTGCGCGTGCGCCTTTCGATCTCTTCACCGATCCCCATCTCGTCGCACGCGGCTTCTGGCAATGGGTCGAGCGGGCATGGATCGGTCGCTTTCCCCAAGCCTCGCTGCCGATCCGCGAACACGGCATCCCGTTGCCCGTGCGGCAGCCGGCGCCGACGTTGGGCGCCGATACCGAAGCCGTGCTCCGAGAAAAACTCGGCATCGATGACGCCTGCCTCGCATTGCTGCGCGCGCGCGATGTCATCGGAACAGAAGCTCTGCCACCACGCCCCCGTGCAGCCCAAGAGCGTGTGGGATGACGCCGCCGCTACTCTCGGTCGCGGGGCTTGGTGTCCGGCTGGGGCCGGTGGCGCTGACGCGGGATATCACTTTCGACATCGCATCTGGAGAACGCGTCGGGCTCATAGGTGAAAGCGGCTGTGGCAAGAGCATTACCGGACTTGCGCTGCTCGGCCTGTTGCCGTCCGGCGCGCGCCGTGAGGGCCGGGCAATATTTGACGGACGTGATCTCCCGGCTCGCGATGAGGCGGCTTGGCGCCGCATTCGCGGCCGCGATATCGCCATGGTCTTTCAGGAACCCATGACGGCGCTCGATCCGGTCTTTACCGTCGGCGAGCAGATTGTCGAGACGCTGCGCTCGCACCAGCGGCTGTCACGGCGGGCGGCACGCGCGCAGGCGATCGAGATGCTCGATAAAGTGGGCATTCCAGCCCCGACGCAGCGTTTTTCCGCCTATCCCCACGAACTTTCCGGCGGCATGCGCCAGCGTGCGCTGATTGCAATCGCGCTCTGCTGCGCGCCGCGTCTCCTGATCGCCGATGAACCGACCACTGCACTCGATGTTACTGTGCAAGCGCAAATTCTGGATTTGCTCGTTGATCTCGCCGATCGCAACGGCACCGCACTCTTATTCATCAGCCACGATCTCGGCGTCGTCGCTGATCTTTGCACACGTATTCTTACCATGTATGCCGGCGAAATTGTTGAGGATGCGCGCACCGAAGCGCTGTTACGCTGCCCCCGTCACCCCTACAGCGCCGGTCTGATGCACGCCATGCCGCGCCTTGCGCCGCGGAAATCGAAGCTCGCCGCCATTGCTGGCCGGGTGCCGCCGCCGGGGGCGATGCCTGAGGGCTGCAGATTTGCACCGCGTTGCGACTTTCGTACGACAGCATGCGCTCATCCGCCTTCGCTTACCTCAGCGCAAGGGCACAAAGCGCGTTGTGTCCGACAGGATGAGATTATTTTGAATGGTGTGATATGATCTTGAGCGCGCCTGGAAATAGTTGCTCTCCCATTCTGGCCGCGGAAAATCTCTCAGTCCATTTCCCGCTCGGTCGGCACGGTGAGACGCTAAAGGCGGTCGATGGCGTAAGCTTCAAGGTTGCCCGCGGCGAGATTTTTGGTCTTATTGGTGAATCTGGTTCAGGCAAATCCACGCTGGGTCGTGCATTGGTCTGCCTCCAGCGCCTATCCGGAGGCATTCTACGCCATCACGAGCGAGACCCCTTTAGCTTGTCGCGATCAGCCTTGCGTCGGCATCGCCGCAGTTTCCAAATGGTTTTCCAGGATCCGCACGCCGCACTCAATCCACGTCAGACTATCGGCGCGAGCCTCCATGAGCCTCTCGATATCGCTGGCGAGGGAACACCCGCAACGCGCGCTGCGCGGGTCTCTTCTTTGCTGGATGCAGTTGAGTTGCCGACCTCGTTGCTGAACTCGCATCCGCACGAACTCTCGGGCGGGCAGAAACAGCGGGTAAATATCGCGCGCGCGCTGGCGCTTTCGCCGGCTTTATTGGTGTGCGATGAAATCGTCTCCGCGCTCGACCCTTCAGTACAGGCCGGCATTCTCAATCTTCTGATTGATCTGCAGCGCCAGTTTAATTTGAGCCTGATCTTCATTACGCATGATCTCAGTGTGGTGGGCCATATCGCTGATCGCATTGCGGTCATGTATCTTGGTCGACTTATGGAATTCGGCCCGGCTGAGGCGCTGATGGCTGTGCCGCTACATCCCTATACCGCCGCTCTCCTCGACGCCGAACCACGTTTTACAACATCCAAGCGATCAAGACCGCGGGCGCTTACGGGCGAGATGCCGAGCCCCGTCGCACCGCCTTCGGGCTGTCGCTTTCGTAGCCGCTGTCCTGAGGCCGATGCCGGCTGCGCGGCTGCGCCACCGGAATGGCGTGAGCTTGCACCAGGGCATTTTGTAGCGTGCCATTACGCCAAACCGCGGCCGATTTCGGCAGAAACAAGGGGAGGATGACTACCATGTCGTTCGGACGGAGAGTCTTCTTGGGTGCGGCGGCGACATTCGCTGCGGCGCGCTTGCGCCAGGCCGCAGCGGAGGCACCGAGGCCAGGTGGCGTGCTTCGGATTTCGGCATACGGCGACATCACGTCATTCGATCCGGCGACCGGACGCTCGGGCGAGGATCACGTGCAGCTCTATCCGCTCTATGACACGCTGATCGATTATGATTTCACGACACTAACGGCGCGTCCCCGTCTCGCCACCTCATGGACTTTCCTTGATTCAAAAACGCTCGTTCTTGATCTTCGCCCCGCTGTGCTGTTCCATGACGGCACGGCATGCGATGCGGCGGCTGTCAAATACAATCTCGATCGCGTGCGTAGCTATCCACGTTCGAATATCAAAGCCGATGTCGATGCCATTGATGCTGTTGAAACACGCGGCACACAGCAGGTCGTGCTGCACCTCAAGCGGCCGGATACCGCCTTGCCGCTCGTACTCTCAGATCGCGCCGGAATGATGGTATCACCTACGGCGTTCGAGAAGTACGGTGAAGCCTTCGATCGCAATCCAGTCGGGGCCGGGGCGATGCGCTTCGTTGAATGGCGTGACAAGGATCGTACGGTTTATGCCCGCAACGAAAAATACTGGCAACCGGGCCGCCCTTATCTTGACGGTATCCGCTTTGCCCTGATCTCGGATTTGCAGACGGGGCTTCGTTCGGTAATAACCGGCGAGAATGATTTCATCTATGCTTTGACACCGCAGCAAATGATGCTCGCGCGCCGCAGTCGTGATCTCGTCACCTCGGCTTCCCCAACCTTGTTCTGCCAATTGTTGTTTTTCAACTATGGCCGCGGGCCAATGGCTGACGCGCGGGTTCGTCAAGCGATCAATTATGCGATTGACCGAAAAACATTTGACCAAGCTTCCGCGCTCGATCTCTATCAGATCGCCGATATGCTTTTGCCTAAAGAGCACTGGGCGTACGATGCAACGCTCGCCGGGCACTATACGCACGATCCGGTGCGCGCTCGTGCACTGCTTGCTGAAGCCGGATATCGCGACGGCATTACTCTTGATCTTATGGCGTACAACGACCAGGCATCGCAGCAGCGTGCCGAGATTTTGATTGAGCAGATGAAAGCCGCTGGTATTACTTTGCGCATGAAAAGTGGTGCGTTACCGGAGATCACTGGCCAGTTTTTCTCGGGAAAAATCGGCGATATGCTGCTCGCGGCCTGGACTGGTCGACCTGATCCCTCGCTCAGCTACGCGCTGATGTTTGGCAAGAGCGGTTATTTTAATCCCGGCGGCGCTGAGACGCCAGGGCTTGAGGACGCGCTCGCGGCGACACGTGTGAGCGAGGCACCCAATGTCCGCAAAGGAGCCTTTGCGACGGTGCAGAAGATTGTTATCGATGAAGCGCTTTGCGCGCCGCTTCTATTCCAATCGCAGCTCGTGGCGCACACCACGAAGGTGCAGGGCTGGCAGCCGACATTGCTCGGCAAGCCGCGGTTTGATGATGTTTTCCTGAGCGGCTGAACGCGATGGCGGGCGCGTGGCGTGAATTCGCTCAACGGGTCGCGGCAATGGTGCCGGCGGCGCTGTTGGCGACGCTTTTGGTATTCGCTTTGCTGCATCTCGTACCCGGCGATCCGGCAGTGACGCTGGCCGGGGAAAACGCCTCGGCTGCGCGCATCACTGAGATCCGTCATCTGACCGGCCTCGACCGTCCGCTCACGGTGCAGTATCTCGTTTGGCTGAATGGCGTGTTGCATGGAGATCTTTCGCACTCGCTATTGTCTGGCATGCCGGTTGCGCAGGCGATCGCGGAAAAGCTACCGCTCAGCCTATTTATTGTAGTTCTGGCGATAGGTTTCGCGCTGGTTCTCGGTATCCCTCTCGGCATTTTGGCCGCGACACATGCCGGCTCGATCATGGATGGTGCGGTTTCTGCGCTTGCCGCACTCGGTGTCGCACTGCCAAACTTCTGGCTGGCGATGATATTGGTTGCGTTGTTTGCGATCGATCTGCATTGGCTTCCGGCGACTGGCGCAGTGCCGCTGCGCGACAATCCGTCGCAAGCGTTACGTCATGCCACACTGCCGGCGTTGGCATTAGCGGCTGGCGGCATGGCAGAGGTCGCGCGCCAGGTACGCGGTGCGCTAACTTTCGTGCTGCGCGCGCCCTTCGTACGCACTTTGCACGCCAAGGGACTGCCGGCAGCGGCGATCGTTTGGCGGCACGGGATGAGAAATATTGCAGCACTCTTGCTAACCCTGGTCGCTTTGCTGTTCAACCGCATGCTCGGTGCGACTGTCGTGATCGAAACGGTGTTTGCCATTCCAGGGATCGGCAGCACGATGGTCGAAGCTGCCGTCGGCAAGGATTTCCCAATGGTCCAAGGCGTTGTGCTGGTGATGGCGCTATTGGTAATCGTAAGCAACTTACTCGTTGATCTTGTCATCGGTTGGATCGATCCACGTGGACGGCGGTCGGTTGGACCATGATACGTGGCCTATCCCAACGAATGCGGCGTCAACCGATAGCGGCTTTGGCTATGCTTTGGCTGACGGGCTTGGTGGTGCTTGGCTTCCTCGCGCCTTGGCTCGCCCCCGCTTCGCCGACGGTGCAAAATCCCGCCGAGATATTGCTTCCGCCGAATGCGCAACATTGGCTTGGTACTGACGACCTGGGCCGCGATGTACTGAGTCGCTTGATTTATGGCAGCCCGGTCGCACTCACGGCAAGTCTTCTTGCCGTTTCCGTCGCGGCATTGATCGGCGTGCCGCTGGGATTGCTGGCTGGATTTGCCGGCGGCTGGATCGACATGTTGATTGGCCGTATTATTGATGCCATGCTGTCGTTTCCGGCAATCATCTTAGCGGTTGGGATCACTGGGGCGCTGGGTGCTGGCTTGATCGATGGCATGATCGCGGTTGGTGTGGTCTTTGCCCCGGTCCTAGCCCGCCTCGCGCGCGCAGAGACGAGGTTGGTGCGCGCAGAACCCTACGTCGAGGCAGCGCGCGGGTTTGGGGCGAGTACACTCTACCTACTGCGCCGGCATATCCTACCCAATGTCGCCGAGCCGCTAATCGTACAAATAACCTTACTACTGGCCCAGGCCCTTTTGGCCGAAGCGAGCTTGAGTTTTCTTGGTCTCGGCGCGCAGCCGCCGGCGCCGAGCTGGGGGGCGATGCTGGCCCGCGCCTATGCCTACATGGAGATCGCCCCCGAGCAAATGTATGCGCCGGGATTGGCGATTGTGTTTACATCGCTCGCCTTCAACCGCCTCGGGGAAGCGCTGCGTGCCGCGCTTGATCCACGTGAGAACCCGAGCGGCGATTTTATCGACGCCAATCCAGCTACAACAGTTTTGCCAGATCGGCGCGTTTAACTTTGCCGGTGGCTGTCATCGGTAGGGTGTCCACCAAGCGTATTTCGGGAACTTTATAGGTTGCCATGTTCTCACGACACCAGGCGGTGATATCGTCGGCATTGGCACGGGCGCCGGTAATAAGCCGCACGAAAGCAACCGGAACTTCGCCGCGTTTGGCATCCGTGCGGCCTACGACGCCGCTTGCGGCGATTGCCGGATGGCGCGCGAGCAGCATTTCGATTTCGGTCGGAAATACGCTCATCCCGTTGACCTTTAACATTTCCTTACGCCGTCCAAGATAGTGTAGGCATCCCCATTCATCGATGCGTCCGATATCGCCGCTGTGGAGCCAACCGTCGCCGAGTGCCTCGGCGCTCGCCTCAGGCTTGTTCCAGTAGGACTTCAAAAGAGACGGTGAGTGGATACGGATTTCGCCTGCCTCGCCAAATGGCAAATCTGCGCCGGTCTCGAACTCAGTAATGCGAAACACGGTTCCCGGCATCGGGAGCCCGACGAATACAGGATCGGCAGCGAGATCGCGGTCGTTGTTCTGAAATCCATAGGTGAAAGTATCCATGGTATTGGTCTCTGTCATGCCATAGGCTGCCTCACGCAACGTGCAGCCGGTGAGCGCCCGAAAATGCCTTCGTAGTTCGGGATCAAGCACTTTCATCAGGGAGGAGACAGTGACGTCGCGGAGCGAGGAAAGATCGGTGCGGCGCGCTTCCGGATGGTTCAGGATATCGACCGCGCTGTCGGCAAGTAGATGCACGGTGCTGACGCGATAATGGGCGATCGCGGCGAGGGTGGCGCCAGGATCCCACCGTGTCATAAGCACAATCGCACGTCCAGAGACTACCGGCATCAACAATCCGCCATCCTCTCCGGCGATCCAGAACATTGGCAGAAAATTGAGCATCGGCGCATCTCCCGAGCCGATCGTAAGAAATGTATTGCCGCAAGCCGCCGTATAGACCTTATCGCCATGCGTATGTACGCAGCCTTTTGGCAAGCCGGTTGTCCCGCCCGTGTAGTTCAGTGCGGCGATGCTATCCCAATCGAGGGCAGGATTGGGCGGTCGCGCGGTTTCGGCGTGGAGCGTCTGCAGGAGATCGCGTGTACCGACGGGCACCAGTCGTGGCGCATCAAGACCAGGCGGGATAGCGTAGGCCGGCGTCGGAGGGAGAAAATCGCTGAGGCTAGTTACGAGCACACACGCTGGCAAACCCGCCGCCGCGGCGGTCTCGAATAGACGATCCTGCACGATCAGCACGGAGGCGCCGCTATCATGAAGATAATGCGCAAATTCGAGGGCTTTGACGAGCGGATTGATCGGCACAACGATCCCGCCAGCCTTGAGAATACCGAGATAGGAGATGGTATATTGTGGACAATTGGGAAGACAGACAGCGACGCGGTCGCCGGGCTTGACTCCCTCCCTTGCCAGCAGGGCAGCGAGTAGATCCGAGAGATGGTCAAGCGTTCGCCAGGAAATCTCTGTCCCATAGAACAAAATCGCGGGCGCTTCGGGCTTGAGCTTTGCCCAATGCCGGAGATAGGCGGTCAGGGGTACTTTACCAATCGGGTAAAACGGTTCGCGCGGCAACTGCGCGGGCCAATTGGCCTCGATGAGGCGCGCATACGCGCTCGCGATATCAGACATGGGTTTCCTCATTGATTTGTTGTGCCAAGACTAGCACTCTATCGCCATCAGTGGGATCTGGCTACGTCGGATGACGGGGAGGAACGAAGGAAATGCGGAAGCTGTTGATCGCTAACCGCGGCGAAGTCGCGGTGCGCATCGCCCGCGCCGCGGCCGAGCGCGACATCCACACGATTGCCCTTTATGCAGCCGACGATTCGGACGCGCCCTATCTGCGCGCCGCCGACGAAACCATTGCGCTGCCGGGGGCGGGCCCAGCGGCCTATCTCGATGCCGACGCAATCCTGACGTCGGCGAGACAAATGTGCGCCGATGCGCTGCATCCGGGCTGGGGGTTTCTCAGTGAAAATGCGCAATTTGCCGAAGGCTGCGCTGGCGCCGGACTGCTCTTTGTTGGGCCATCGCCGGAGATACTCCGCATTTTTGGTGATAAAAACCGCGCCCGCCAGCATGCGATCGAATGCGGTGTACCGGTCCTTGAGGCTGTGGGGACGCAGGCGGAAGCAGAAGCGCTCCTGGGTAAGGGCCCGATCATGCTCAAGGCGGTCGCGGGCGGGGGTGGTCGTGGCATGCGGATTGTCCGTCGTCACGACCAACTCAAGCAAGCTTGGGAGATATGTGCGACGGAAGCCGCCGCGGCATTCGGCAATTCAGAAGTCTATGCAGAACGGCTTGGCGAGCGGGCGCGCCATGTCGAGGTGCAAATCATCGGCGACGGCCGTGATGTGGTGGCGCTTGGCGCGCGTGAGTGCAGTCTGCAACACCACCATCGGAAGCTGGTGGAGAGCGCGCCCGTCGACGGATGTGAGCCGCTCATCGTAGCGGCGTGCAAGATGGCGCGTGCGGTTGGTTATCGCGGTCTCGGCACCTGGGAATTCCTTCGCGGTGAAAATGATTTCTGGTTTCTCGAGGTCAATCCACGGCTTCAGGTTGAACATACCGTTACGGAAATGGTGAGCGGGATTGATCTGGTGCGGGTGCAGCTTGAGCTCGCGGAGGGGGCGACTCTCGATGCCATCGGTCTCGCTGTGCCGCCGGCCTTGCGGGGTTTCGCCATTGAGCTGCGTATCAATGGGGAGGCGATGGCAGCCTCTGGCATGGCACAACCGGCGAGTGGGACGATTAGGGATCTCGAATTGCCATCCGGCCCTGGGGTGCGGGTCGATCATGCGATCGCTGAGTGCTATGCGCCATCGCCGGCTTTTGACAGTCTTCTTGCCAAGCTCATAGTGCTCGGCGAGACTCGCGACCAGGCAATGCGCCGCGCACGCCGGGCGCTCGGTGAGTTTCGTATAACCGGAATAAGTACAAATATTTCTTTTCTTCAGCATTTGCTTGCGATGCCTGAGGTGATCGCCAACGACGTCCATACCCGCTTTATTGAGGAACGTGCGAGCGAACTTAACATCACTGAGCCGGCACAAGAGACAGCACGAGACGGCTTGATTCCCCTTCTTGCGCCGATAACCGGGACCGTGGTCACGGTGGCTGCAATCGTGGGGGAGAAAGTAAATTTGGGTGACAGCCTTGTTCTGCTCGAGGCGATGAAGATGCAGGTCGCCGCCTGCGCGTCGTGTAGCGGGGTGGTGAGAGCGGTGCTCGTGAGGCCAGGAGAGTTGCTGCGCGAGGGGGCAGTGGTCGCCTGGCTCGAGGCGTCGGAGGGCGAAAGAGAGTCCGCTGTTGGGCCGGTGTTTGATCCCGAGCGTATCCGCCGCGATCTCGCCGAGGTCATCGCACGGCATGACGCGACACGAGATGCGGCGCGCCCCGAAGCGGTGACGCGGCGGCACCAGAGGGGCAAACGAACGGTTCGGGAGAATCTCGCTGATCTCTTAGATCCGGGAAGTTTTAGCGAGTACGGCCCGCTTGCACTTGCCGCGCAGCGTCGTCGCCGGCCGCTGGAGGAATTGATCCGCACGACCCCGGCTGATGGTCTGGTCGCTGGCATCGGTGCGGTCGAGGGACGGTGTTGCGCTGTGCTTGCCTATGATTACACAGTTCTTGCTGGCACGCAGGGATTTCTCAACCATAAGAAAACCGATCGACTGCTCCGGGTCGTCGCCGAACAGCGCCTAGCCCTGGTGCTGTTCGCCGAAGGCGGCGGCGGACGGCCGGGTGATACCGACGTGATGGGGGTTGCCGGTCTCGATCTTACGACTTTCGCTCGCTTTGCCTCCCTCAGCGGCGTAGCGCCGCTCATCGGTGTGGTTGCGGGCTTCTGCTTTGCGGGCAATGCTGCGCTGCTCGGCTGCTGCGATGTCATCATCGCGACCAAGGATGCCAGCATCGGCATGGGTGGGCCGGCAATGATTGAAGGCGGCGGGCTCGGCGTTGTTCGCCCGGAAGAGGTTGGGCCGGTTGCGGTTCAGGCGCCGAACGGCGTCATCGACCTTGTCGTGGCTGACGAGGCGGCGGCGGTTGCCGCGGCGAGAAAGTACCTGTCCTATTTTAATGGTGTGTCAACGGAAGGCACAGTCCCCGACCAACGTCGGCTGCGCGAAGCCGTGCCCGAGGACCGCAAGCGCGCCTATGACATGCGCGCGCTGATTGCGTTGTTGGCCGATGAGGGCTCCATTCTCGAGCTGCGCGGCGATTTTGGACCAGGCATGATCACCGCGCTCATCCGCATCGCGGGCGAGCCGTTTGGATTAATCGCCAATCAGCCACTCCATCTCGGCGGAGCCATCGATGCGCCGGGCGCTGACAAGGCCGCACGATTTTTGCAACTATGCGATGCGCATGGCTTGGCCGTGGTTAGTCTTTGTGACACACCGGGCTTCATGGTTGGGCCGGAGACAGAACGCACCGCTCAGGTGCGCCATGTTTGCCGCATGTTCGTAGTGGGGGCGGCGCTCCGCGTGCCGCTGTTCTGTGTGGTGACGCGCAAAGGCTACGGGCTTGGCGCCATGGCGATGGCGGGCGGTGGGTTTCATGAAACGATCTTCACCGCCGCGTGGCCGAGCGCGGAGTTCGGTGGCATGGGTCTCGAGGGTGCCGTGCGGTTGGGATATCGCCGCGAACTCGACGCGGTGGCGGATGTGGCGGAACGCCAGGCATTGTTCGAAAATCTGGTGGAGCGTCTCTATACCGAGGGGAAAGCGATCAATATGGCGTCGTTTCTTGAGATCGACGCGGTGATCGACCCCGCCGAAACCCGCGCCTGGCTCGCGCGCGGGCAGAAGGCCACGATGGCAGGGGGGAAGCATGGCCTGCGGGAGCGTCGCTTCATTGACCCCTGGTGAAAGCCATCGCATTCTTTGACGAGGAAGTTGGCCAGGATGGCGTCGCCGAGTACCGCGCGGCGCAAGATGGCAACCGGGGCCGGCAAGACCACGGTGATGGCCATGCTGATCGCTTGGCAGACCGTCAACGGCGTTCGCAGCCCGAACAGCGCGCTGTTCAGCCGCGGATTCCTGATCATCACCCCCGGCATCACCATCCGTGACCGGCTGCGGGTGCTATTGCCCGACGATCCTGATGCCTACTACGCGAAGCGCGAATTGGTGCCGGCCGACATGCTGCCCGAGCTCGGCAAGGGCAAGATTGTGCTGACCAACTATCACGCTCCTCTACAGCCACTACGACAAAACCTCGGAGGCGTGGGAGCGCGCGGGGATCGACGTGCCGCCGGTGTTCATCGTGGTCTGCAACAACACCGCGACCTCGCGGCTGGTGTATGAATGGATCGCCGGCTTCGAGCGACCGGGGGAAGACGACGAGCCGGAGGTGAAACATCGCGGGCATCTCTCTCTGTTTCAGAACTACGACCAGCACCACCAGCGCCTCCCACGTGCAGATTCCGACGGAAGCCGGCCGGGGATTCCGATTTGATGTCGGCCAGCGTTCCGATTTGAAGCCGGCCACCATTCCGATTTAATTCCGGCCACCTGGCGGGGATTTTTCAGCGTTTTCGGCTGGGTCAGCAACTCGGGCAACTGTCCTCTCGTTACCATCAACGAGGAGGGCTGGATGCCGGCGAAGAGAGAGCTGACGATGCGGCAGATACGACAAACCTTACGGCTGGCCAGTGACGGCATCAGCGCCAGGGCGATGGGGCGGATGCTGGGCGTGGCGCGGAGCACGATCCAGGACAATCTGAAGCGGGCGCAGGCAGCGGGGCTGGCGTGGCCGTTGCCGGCCGACCTCAGTGATGCGGTTTTGGAGGAGCGGCTGTTTGCCCGCAGCGGCGCGCCGCGGGGGGTGCGCCGGCGCGCCGAGCCGGTCTGGAGCGAGCTGGTCTGCGAGCTCAAGCGCCCGGGCGTGAACCTGATGGTGCTGTGGGAGGAATATCGCGCCGGGCATCCGGAAGGGTACAGCTACAGCCGGTTCTGCGATTTGTTCAGGGAGTTCGAGGCACGGCTGTCACCGGTCATGCGCCAGGAGCACCGGGCGGGCGACAAGGTGTTCGTCGATTATTCCGGCAAAAAGTTGGGCATCACCGATCCCGCAACTGGCATCGTGCGCATGGCGGAGATTTTTGTCGCGGTGCTGGGCGCGTCGAACTACACCTACGCGGAGGCGAGCTGGACCCAGACGCTGCCGGATTGGATCGGCGCGCATAGCCGCATGTTCCGGTTTTTTGGCGGCGTGCCGCGGCTGATCGTGCCGGATAATCTGAAGTCCGGCGTCAACAAGGCGTCGTTCTACGATCCAGAGATCAACCTGAGCTATGGCCGGATGGCCTCGCATTACGGTGTTGGTGTTTTGCCGGCCCGGCCGCGGCGCCCGAAGGACAAGGCGAAGGTGGAAGCCGGTGTCCGCTTTGCCCAGAGCTACATTCTGGGCCGGTTGCGCCAGCAGACTTTCTTCTCTCTGGCTGAAGCCAACCAGGCGATTGCCGGCATGGTGGAGCGGATCAACGCGCATGTCATGCGCAGGCTCGGCGTCAGCCGGCGGCATTTGTTCGAGACGATCGAACGCCAGGCTTTGGCGGCATTGCCAGAGACCGACCATGAGTTTGCGGAGTGGGGTTTTGCCCGCGTCTCGCTGGATTATCATGTCGAGGTCTGCGGCTTTTTCTACTCGGTGCCGCATCAGCTGATCCGCCAGCAAGTCGATACCCGCGCCACCGAGCGGATGGTTGAGATCTTCCACCAAGGCAAGCGGGTCGCGGTGCATCAGCGCCGCTATGGCGGTCCAAGGCACGGCACTGCCCCTGAGCATATGCCGAGCGCGCACCGGCGCTACGCCGCATGGACGCCGGAGCGGTTCCGCTCATGGGGCGCATCGATCGGCCCGCAGACCGAGGGGCTGATCATCGCCATCCTCGCCAACCGGCCGCATCCGGAACAGGGGTTTCGGACATGCCTTGGCATCCTGCGGCTGTTCAAGGAGTTGGACCGTCCGCGCGCCGAGGCGGTGGCGGCCCGAGCGGTCGCCTTTGGCGCGTTCAACTACAAGAGCATTGCCTCGATCATCGCCAGCAAGCTCGACCAGACGGCCAGCCCGCCAGATGAGGCGCAGGCGGTGCTGACCCACAGCAATCTGCGCGGCGCCGAATATTTTCACTGATTTCCACTGAAAGGAACAAGCATGCTCACCCACCCGACCCTCGACCTGCTGCACAAACTCGGCCTGCACGGCATGGCCAAAGCCTTCAAGGACCTCGACGCCCGGCCGGAGGTTGCCGGTTTGGCCCATGGCGAATGGCTGGCTTTATTGCTCGAGCACGAGGCCACGTTGCGACAGCAGAAACGCTTCGAGAGCCGCGCCCGCGCGGCCAAATTGCGCCAGTCCGCCAGCGTCGAGGATGTCGATTACCGCGCCCCGCGCGGCCTCGACCGGGCACAGTTCCTGAAACTCGCCAGCTGTGACTGGGTGCGCGCCCGGCATAATCTGCTCATTACCGGCCCCTGCGGGGTCGGCAAAAGCTGGCTGGCCTGCGCGCTGGGCCAGAAGGCTTGCCGCGAGGATCTCTCGACCGCCTATCACCGGGTGTCGCGGCTGTTCTCTGCCCTGGCGCTGGCCCGCGCCGATGGCCGTTACGCCAGAACACTGCGCCAGATCGCCAGGCTCGACCTGTTGATTTTGGACGATTGGGGCCCCGAGACCCTGAACGCGGACCAACGCCGCGATCTGCTGGAAATTATCGATGACCGCCACGAGATGCGCTCCGTCATCATCACCAGCCAAGTGCCGGTCGAGCGCTGGTACGAAATCATCGGCGATCCCACCATCGCCGACGCCATCCTCGACCGCCTCGTCCACAACGCCTACCGCATCGAACTCACCGGCGAGAGCCTCCGTAAAAAGCGCGATCCGGCACCGGCCCACGCCCGAACTTGACCCAAAACAAGGACACGATAATCATTCAACCAGACCCAACCGAAGACGCTCAGGTGGCCGGCTTCAAATCGGAACCCCGGCCGGCTTCAGTTCGGAAGCAGTGGCCGGCTTCAAGTTGGAATGCATGGCCGACTTCATCGGAATCCGCATCCCACGCCCCAACACGCAGCTGATCGACAGCGAGCAGCTCGAATCCGGGGAAGCGCTCGACCCCGCTTTCCGCGACATGGCCGGCCCGGAGATCGCGCAATTCAAGCCGACCTGGTGGAGCGCACCGGCGACGCCAAGGCCGCCGAACAGATCACCGACGAACAACTGCTCCGCGAGGTGATGAACACGGTCGGGCGCGGACTGCGGCGGCAATCCTACGAGCTGAACAGGGAAGGCCTGTTCAACGTCGAATATGCCGACATCCTGGGCATCCCGTTTGACTTCGCGGCCGATCCGGTCGTCGCCCCCGTCACCCCGCCCAAGCGCAGCGTGCGGGTGCAGGCGATGCGTGACCGCGCGGCGCTGGAGATCGTGTTCCCGCGCGTCGGCGGCTACCGGGTGGATCTGCCGCAAGAGCGCCTGACCGCGCAGTTTACGGAAGACAGCCGGCTCACACTGACGCCCGAGATCGTCGGCCCCTGCACGGTGCTGATGGAGGGGATCGTCGGCGAAGGCGTGGAGCTGAACGCGGAAGATGCGTTCCGCACCCTGCGCCCCAGCACCATCTCCTACCACCTCGCCAAACGCTTGCTGGAAACCCGTTTGCGCGACCCAGGCGGCGATCTGCCGGTGCATCTCTTCGGGCAAGCGCAGCGCGTGGTGCGGGAATGGCTGGATGGCGGCTATCTGGTGGCCAAGGGCGTGCCGCGGGAGGCAGTGACCTATCTGGAATTGGCCGAGAAGGCGGTGGAACGCATCTACCTCGCCTGCCAGCGCAGCGCGCCGGGCGAGCAGCGGATCAAGGCGATCCTCGACCCCTACAACCCGCGCGGTTCAACCCGCTTCGTCAACTTCACCACGACAAAGACGGTCTATGAGACCCATCCGACCCGCTGCCACGTCAATTACGCTGTTTGCGACAGCGACTGGGAAGCGGAACTGGCGCGGGTGCTGGAAAGCCATCCGCGCTGGATGACGGGCGGGACGACCCGCTGACCCTGATCCTGCAGACCAAAGGCTATCGCGGCGGAGACGCCCAGTTGAAGGCGGAGACCATGCGCACCCTCTGGGTTCCGGGCGTCAACAATAGCGGCGGCTTTGGCCGCTGGGCATTCGAGGAATTCCGCGATGTCTTCGCCATCGAGGAGAACTTCGCCAAACTGGTAAATGACCTGCTCCCCTCTCCCTCCCCACACGGGGGAGGGAGAAGGAAGATTCTGATGGCGAAAGAACCGAAAACCCGGCGCGTCGAGACGCTGGTTCACGACAAGGCGCGGCGGAAGAATATCCCAACGGCCGAGTTGCAGACCTTCCTGGATGCCGAGGAAGACGCGAAACAGTTCGGCTCCGTTTCTTACGCGCGGGCGCGGCCTTTGGCGGAAGGGGAAACAAGGGCGCGCGATGAGGACCGGGATCCGCAGCTGATCTGGAACGGGGTGCGCATCCGCCTGACGCAGGGGCAGGTGCGCCAGTTGGCCGAGACTGGCGAGGTCGCGATCGGCGATGCGCAACTGGTCTGGCGCGGGAAGGACACGCAGGACTGGTCCGACCTGATCGTCCAGGCGCCGCCGCTCTATATCCAGGAGAAGATCCACCCGAAGGCGATCATCGACGATCTGCAGCGCGCGACGGCGCGGCGGGCGGACCCGGAGCCGATGGCCGATCTCTTCGCCGATTTCAACGGCGTGGCGCCGGATGCGCGGGCCGAGTTCTATCAGCACGACGCCCACTGGTCGAACCGGATGATCCTGGGTGACAGCTTGCAGGTGATGGCAAGCTTGGCCGAGCGCGAATCCTTACGCGGCAAGGTGCAATGCATCTATTTCGACCCGCCCTACGGCATCAAGTTCAACAGCAACTGGCAGGTGAGCACAGAGAGCCGGGACGTGAAGGACGGCAAGCGGGAAGACATCTCGCGCGAGCCGGAGCAGGTGAAAGCGTTCCGGGATACGTGGAAAGACGGCATTCACTCCTACCTGACCTATCTGCGCGATCGGCTGACGGTGGCGCGCGAGTTGCTGACGGAGAGCGGGTCGATTTTTGTGCAGATCGGGGATGAGAATGTGCATCGCGTGCGGGCGGTGTTGGATGAGGTGTTTGGGGCGGAGAACTTCTTTTCCCAAATACAGTACAGAGCATTGACCCCTCTTGGATCTCGTGGTCTGTCGAATGTCTATGATTACGTAATCTGGTTCGCAAAAAATAAAGATGCGATAAAATACCGTAATATTCAACTCGATCGGCCGATGAAGGAGGAGCGGGAATTTGCCTACGTCGACGATGGTTCTGGGTATTTCTCCAAAGCTCGCGATATTCCTGAGGACGGCCAGGGCGTCTTTAAAAGATCGGATCTGAAATCCTCCGGATATACGCCGACCTGCATTTATGATTTCGAGTTTGAGGGGCTGGTCGTAAAATCGCAGGGTCGGAAAAGTTGGCGGACGAACATTCCTGGGATGCGCCGCTTGATCAAGGCTAGCCGTTTGTTCAGGCTTGGTCATTCGGTATATTTTCGGCAATATTTTTCTGATTCCTCCATGAAACAGATGGAGAATACTTGGACCGACACGGCTGCCGGATTCGCAGACGCAAAGGTCTATGTTGTGCAAACCCACGATAAGGTCATCTCCCGCTGCATCCTCATGGCGACCGATCCCGGTGACCTCGTGCTCGATCCGACTTGCGGGTCCGGCACCACCGCAACCGTCGCCGAGCAATGGGGCCGCCGCTGGATCACCATCGACACCAGCCGCGTTGCCCTCGCCCTCGCCCGCACGCGCTTGATGAGCGCGCGCTACCCCTACTACCTGCTTGCCGACAGCCGCGAGGGCCGCGCCAAGGAGCAGGACATCACCGGCAGGCCGGCGCCCGAAGGCCCGACGCACGGCGATATCCGCCAGGGCTTCGTCTATGAACGCGTGCCGCATGTCACGCTGAAATCCATCGCCAACAACGCAGAGATCGACGTGATCTGGGAGCGCTGGCAGCAAACCCTCGAACCGCTGCGCGAGAAACTCAACAACTCCCTCCCCCGAAGTGGGGAGGGACAGGCCGGCGCAGCCGGCCAGGGTGGGGGTCGGGGCCGCATACCCCCACCCGGCCCCCCACCCGGCGCTGCGCGCCACCCTCCCCACGAGGGGGAGGGAACCCCGGCCCACAGGGGGGAGGGAAAGGGATACGAAGAATGGGAAATCCCCCGCGAGGCCGATCCCGCCTGGCCGGAGGAAGCGCGCGCCGCGCACGCCGCCTGGTGGGAAGCCCGCATCGCCCGCCAGCGCGAAATCGACGCCTCCATCGCCCGCGCCGCCGATGTCGAACTGCTCTACGACCGTCCCTATGAGGACAAAGCCCGCGTCCGCGTCGCCGGGCCGTTCACCGTGGAAAGCCTCTCGCCGCACCGGGTGATCCCGGCCGACCAGCAGGACAACGAAGAGGAACTCGCCCCCGCCGCCGCGAAGCGCCGCCGCGCGCTGGAAGCCGCCCCGCCCACCGACTTCGCCACCATGGTGCTAGAAAACCTCCGCACCGCCGGCGTGCAGGGCCGCGACAAGGCGGACCGCGTGCGCTTCACTGCCCTGCAACCCTGGCCGGGGAAATGGATCGGCGGCGAGGGAACCTATCTCGAAGGGCCGGAGGGCAAGCAGGTGGAACGCCGCGCCGCCATCTTCATCGGCCCGGAATTCGGCACCCTCTCCCGCCCCGACCTCGTCGCCGCCGCGCGCGAGGCCGCGGATGCGCGCTTCGACCTGCTGGTCGCCTGCGCCTTCGCCTATGACGCCCATGCCAGCGAATTGACACGCCTCGGCCCGCTCAACATCCTGCAGGCGAAGATGAACCCCGACCTGCATATGGCCGACGACCTCAAGAACACCGGCAAGGGCAATCTGTTCGTGGTGTTCGGCGAGCCGGACATCGACATCGAGCGGCTGGACGACGATCAGTTGCGCGTGCGCGTGAAGGGCATCGACGTGTTCGACCCCAACACCGGCGAAATCCGCGCCGACGACGTGAAGGGCATCGCCGCCTGGTTCATCGACACCGACTACGACGAGGAAAGCTTCTTCGTCCGCCACGCCTATTTCCTCGGCGCGAACGATCCCTACAAAGCGCTGAAGACGTCACTCAAGGCGGAGATCGACGAAGCCGCCTGGGCGAGCCTCTATCGCGAGGTCAGCCGCCCATTCCCCCGCCCGGACTCCGGGCGGATCGCGGTGAAGGTGATCAATCACTTCGGGGATGAGGTGATGAAGGTGTACGGGGTGTAGGAAAATCCGTCCTGCAAAAAACATAAGGAAGGAAGAATCATCAAATGATAGCGCCGAAATCCACGAAAGCATCTTTGCCTAATATAGCGGAGCGTGGGCGCCCGCCTTACGGATTTGTTCTTCTTGACTGCCCAAGTGATCACGAAATTGATGGTAATCTTGTTACCGAATGCCAGGTCGTGCAGTCATTGTTATCTAATCGCAGACTCGGGTCCGCTACGAAATTAATTAGAGTGACTTCCTATAGTGGGTTTAGAAATTCGAATTGGAAAACCTACAACGCCATTGGGTTTTTGCATGTAGCAGGACATGGATCCAAATTTGGTCTAGGATTCATTGGGGGAAATGTTTCATGGAAGGATGTGGCGAAAACCTTGAAGAAGGTCGCGCCGAAACTCGATAAAGATAAGCAGAGGGTCCTTTGTTTATCCTGCTGTCATTCCTTGGCTGCGTATCGGGCGATGAAGACGGATCTGAAGGGGCACTTTACGGGTGCCTACCACTTCTCGGAGGAAAAAATCAGCTTTGCGACAGCAATGACTGTTTGGGCCATGTTTTATCGTAGGAAAACCCTTGAGAGGCCACATGCTGCGGTCGTAAAGGCCATAAATGACTTCTTCGGTAAAGAAGTGATCGGAGCCAAGGGGATTTAATGAGGCCAGTCCCCACCCGTTTCTCGATGTGCGTTTGTTCGACCTTCAGGCGGTAGTTTTGACGGACTTCCGTATCGCCGACAGCTTCACCGACGCGCTGGCTCGCCTGCCGGCGCAGGACCAGAAAGCGGTGAAGAATTCGGCATTCGATCTGCAACTTGATCCGTCCGCGCCCGGCTTGCAGTTCCACCGCATCGAAAAATCCAAGGACCCGCATTTCTGGTCCATCCGAGTCAACCGCGACCTGCGCATCATCGTCCACAAGACAGCTGAAAGCCTTCTGCTCGCCTATGTGGATCATCACGACAAGGCCTATGCCTGGGCCGAGCGGCGGCGGATCGAGGCGCATCCCCGGACCGGCGCCGTGCAGATCGTGGAAGTGCGCGAGCGGGTCGAGCGAGCAGCGCCGGACCTGTTCATCCCCGCCCGTGTTCCCGAACCGGCACCGTCCGCACCATCGCCGGAGCCGCCCCTGTTCGCCCACCTCGCCGCAGACGACCTGCTTGCGGTCGGCGTGCCTGAGGACTGGCTGGCGGCGGTGCAGGCCGCGACGGAGAGCCGCTTCTTCGACCTCGCGCCGCACCTGCCGGCCGAGGCGGCGGAAGCGCTGCTGGAATACGCCGCCACCGGCCGCCTGCCGAAGCCGGAGCCGGTGGCTGCGACGATCGATCCGTTCGCCCACCCGGACGCGCGGCGCCGCTTCCGCACCGTCGAGAACCTGGCCGAACTGCAAGCCGCGTTGGACGCACCCTGGGAGAAATGGGCGGTCTTCCTTCACCCCTCCCAGTGCAGCGTGGTGGAGCGTGCCTTCAACGGCCCGCGCGCGTGTCGGGATCAGCCGGCACCGGCAAGACCGTGGTCGCCCTGCATCGCGCCGCCCGCCTCGCCCGCGCGGACGTCGGCGCCAAGGTGTTGCTGACCACCTTCTCCCAGCCGCTCGCCGAAGCGCTGTCGCGCAAGCTCGCTGTGTTGACGGCAGGGGAAGCCGAGGTGCGGGCGCGGATCACGGTCGCGTCCTGGGAGCGGCTGGCCGATGAGCTCTACCAGCTTGCCTTCGGCCGCCGGCCCCGCGTCGCGCCAAGCGATCAGGTGCGCGCGGCGCTGGTCGCTGCCGCTCAGGCGCAGGGCGTCGGCACGTTTTCGGACCGGTTCCTGCTCGGCGAATTCACCCAGGTCGTCGATGCCTGGCAGGTGGAAAGCGTCGAGGCCTATACCGGCACACCGCGGAGTGGCCGCAAGAGCCGGCTCGGCGCCCGCCAGCGGGAACGCCTGTGGCCGGTTTTCGCCGCAGCGCGGGCGGCACTGAACGAGCAGGGGCTGATGACCTGGCCGAAGGTGTTCGGTGCCGTGACGGCCGCCTACAGCGAGCGCGCCGCCAAGCCGTTCACGCAAATTGTGGTCGATGAGGCGCAGGACCTCGGCGTGCCGGAACTGCGCATGCTCTGCGCGCTCGCGCCGGATGGGGCCGACGCGCTGTTCTTCGCCGGCGATCTCGGCCAACGCATCTTCCAGCCGCCGTTCTCCTGGAAGGCGCTCGGGGTCGATGTGCGCGGACGATCGACAACGCTGAAGGTGAACTACCGGACCTCCCACCAGATCCGGGAGGCGGCGGACCGGCTGCTGCCCGGCGTGATCCGGGACATGGACGGGCGCGAGGAGGCGCGGCGCGGAACCATCTCCGTCTTCGACGGCCCGCCGCCGGAGATCGTGCGCGCCGCTGACCAGGGCACGGAGACGGCGGCGGCCATCGCGTTCATAGCCGCGGCGCGCGCCGACGGGATCGGTGCCGAGGAGATCGGCGCCTTCGTCCGCTCGCGCGCCCAGCTCGATCGGGCGCGGCGGGCGGTGGAAGGGGCCGGGCTGGTTCCAGTCGAGGGCACCGACCCCGGGGCCGGCAAGGAAGGCCGCGTGCTGATCGGCACGTTGCATCTGGCGAAGGGGCTGGAATTCAAGGCGGTCCTGGTTCTCGCCTGCGACGATCAGGTGCTGCCGCTACAGCAGAGGATCGATGACGCAATGGACGAAGCCGATCTCGACGAGATCTACGAGACCGAGCGCCAGCTGTTCTACGTCGCCTGCACACGCGCGCGGGACCGGTTGCTTGTCGCCGGCGTGCTACCGGTTTCGGAGTTCCTGGACGACTTGGAGAAAGACTGAGGCATCGGTGATATCCCGCGGAATGTTGAATGGGGAGCGGCGTTGCCGCCTTGAGCCGCTAGGCTCGGAGTGTCTGGTCCACATTTGGAAGGCAACGCCATGAAGAGGGATACCTCACACGAGGCGGTGACGCCGCATGCGATTCTAAAAGATGCTTGAGAGGAAGTTGGGGCGACCCTGTGCGCGATGCTGGAGCAGGATGCGGCGGCGCTGTGCTGGCCACGAAACGGCCATGCGGCCGGCAAGCTTGGCCATCAGCAGAACATCGGGACCGATCGGATGCCACGGCGGCACGGTTGTCGCTGAGCGTCCCAGGGGTGGCAAGGCAGAACTGGCCAAGCCTGGAAACGCGACGATGCGGAAACGGCTGAGAAGCTGCGCCGCAATGCCCCCTCGCCGAAATTCGACGTCGGACGGGACCATCCACTTGGGCCAAGATCAATTGATGGTTATGTTGTTTCCAGACCCCTTCGCTTGCGCACCCTTGGCGCCAGCGCCGCTGACAGTCTGGGTCATGATGTCGGTGCCTCTGGCGTCGGCCGGCAGCATCGCCACAAGTTCGCGAGCGAGCGCCGGATTGGCTTGCAGCGCCTCCGCGAGCTGCTCGCGGAGAGCGGTCTGTTTATCCGCGTTATTGGGCTCGTCGGCGAGATCAGCAAGCGCTTTCCCTCCCCGCTCGCCGAGCTTGGCGCGCAACCAGCCGAGCAGCGCCCCGCCGGCCTCCTTGCCGATTTCCGTCGCCGCGCCGGCGCCGATTTTCGCGAGATAAGGCAAAAGTGCCCTGATGGCGGCGGCGGCGAGAGACAGTGGCTCCATTTGCTTGGCACCTTTCGCTTGCGACGATGTCGAACCGGAGATCCTCCGGATTGCGCATCAACGTTCCGGCTTCGCGCCGTTTTCCGGCCTGTCGACGATCGGCTCGAGGAGCGTCGGATCAGGCTCCCGGCGGGCCAGCTCGCAGCGGCGGATGTAGTCCCGCGCGTAGGTTGCGATGGTTCCCGCGAACGCCGCCGGGTTTAACAGGAAATATGGTGTGAGCAAACGAACCGCTTCCTCGTCGTTCGGGATCGCGTCCGAAATCTTCCCGACAGCCTCGAGCATGTCACCCAGAACGGAGAGCGACGTCGCCAGATCGGGGATGAAGGCGTCGGGCCGGGCGGCGGCGAGGGCGCGAGAGAGCGTCACCGCCTCCTCGGCGGCGGCGAGCGCGTCCTCGCGCCACCCGAGATCGCTCAGGCGAATGGCGAGGGTGTTGAGCGACATTGCCAGATCGGGGGTGAAGGCGTCGGGCCGGGCGGCGGCGAGGGCGCGATAGAGCGTCACCGCCTCCTCGGCGGCGGCGAGCGCGTCCTCGCGCCGCCCGAGATCGCTCAGGCGATTGGCGAGGGTGTTGAGCGCGCCCGCCAGAGCGGGGGTGAAGGCGTCGGGCCGGGCGGCGGCGAGGGTGCGGCGAAGCGTCACCGCCTCCTCGGCGGCGGCGAGCGCGTCCTCGCGCCGCCCGAGAGCGCTCAGGAAAGCGGCGAGGTTGTTGAGCGACATTGCCAGATCGGGGGTGAAGACGTCGGGCCGGGCGGCGGCGAGGTCGCGGCGGAGCGTCACCGCCGCCTCAGCGGCGGCGAGCGCGTCCTCGCGCCGCCCGAGAGCGCTCAGGAAAGCGGCGAGGTTGTTGAGCGACATTGCCAGATCGGGGGTGAAGGCGTCGGGCCGGGCGGCGGCGAGGGCGCGGCGGAGCGTCACCGCCTCTTCGGCGGCGGCGAGCGCGTCCTCACGCTGCCCGAGAGCGCTCAGGCAATTGGCGAGGGTGTTGAGCGACGTGGCCAGATCGGGGGTGAAGGCGTCGGGCTGGGCGGCGGCGAGGGTGCGGCTGAGCGTCACCGCTTCCTCGGCGGCGGCGAGCGCGTCCTCGCGCCGCCCGAGATCGCTCAGGCGATTGGCGAGGTTGTTGAGCGAGCCCGCCAGAGCGGTGGTGACGGCCTCCGGATCGCGGCTGACCGCGGCGCGGAGAACGGCCACAATGCGCACAGCCACGTCCCCGGCGAACTCGCGTAGCGACAGCGTGTCCTCGGGAAGAAAGTCGGAAATACGGGCGAGTTCGGCCAAATCGTCCGACGTCTCGACAATCGCCCACAACCACCGGACGGAGGCATGGTCGGCGCGGCCATTTGCGAAATCCTGCGCGCAGCGGATGAGGGTATCAACCGTGCCCGCCGGCGCCCGATGATAGGCGCGGCGAACGATCTCGCGGGGTATGTCTTCGGGACGAAATCTGTCGCCTTGAATGACGCGGATGAGCAACGCTTCGGCAATAAGGTCGGGACGGATTGGCTCGACGAGATCGCCGATAACAGGGAGGTAATCGCATAAATGCCCGGCCACCCCCTCCGCGTCGAACGGCGCGTTCAGGCTGAGCGCCGCCATCTCCTCGCGAATGAGCGCCGGCAGTGCGGCGGGCGGGCACCCGTTTTGCAGCGTAACACAAGCCGCGAGGTGCTTGAGCAGCTTGCCATCATCGGGAAAACCGCGCGCCCGCGCGAGTTTTCCCAGCCGCGCCGTTTCAATCTCGGCCATCTTGTTCGCGAGTTCGACATGATCGAGCGCCAGCGCCGCCGGCGCGCCATGACGGGCGGCGTGAACGCCGGCCATCATGAGATAGAGCGGCTGGTTGTCGATCCGGCGATCAGCGAGCCGGGCATCGAACCATGGATCGCTTCCCAATAGCGGCGGCGCCGGCGCGGCAACGGGAGGGTCGAGCAGCGGCGCCGCCAGCCGCATCGCGTCGGCCAGCAACGCGTGCCGATCGGCTGGCCTATCCAGCACAGGGAGGGGGAAAAGCGCCTGCTGGCCGAGGAGGTCGGCCGGGCCGGCGTGATCGTTCGAGTCACGTCGATTCAAATCCGCCCACCAGCCGCTCTCCGGATCGGCCTGGCGCTCCAGCAGCAGAATGCGGAGCTTGTGGCCCACCGGGTGATGACGCACGGGAGCAAGGAGGGAAAACCATGCCTTGAGCACGGCAAGCGATGTCGCGGCATAATCGACCACGATGAGCGCGTGCTGCGGCAATTGCCAGTGGACGAGGTTTTGCTCTTGATGAAAGCGCGCCAATTCGTCGCTGGGCGCGAAGCCGGCGATCCAGCCCTCGGCTGCCGCCGCTTCACATGCCTCGATCGCGAGCCGCGTCTTGCCCGCGCCCGCGCCCCCGGTGATGCAGTGCACCGCGATCGGTTGCGGGGAGGCGCGCCACGCCGCCAGATCCTGGCATTGGGTTTCGCGCCCGACCAAGGTCGTTGCGCGCAGATCGGTGCGGAGCACTTCGAGCGTTGTGGTCGGCTTGGCCTTGCGGGCATGCAAGAGGCTAAGCGCAAGCGCTTCGCCCGCCCGAATGATGTGAACGCTGTTGCCGTCACCAGAAATTTGGACCGCGACCGCCCCGGCCCCCGCGTCCTGGGTCTGCTTCGCCATGCCGGCCCCCTCGCGAAAGCGCGATTATGATGCCAGGGAAACATATTCGTCGCAATGACGAAATTTGCTCGCGGGGGTCACTCGCCAACGTCCGGAACGCAACACACTCCGGAATGAATGAGAGAGTGTGCATTGGCCAGATTTGCCCAGTCGTCGCGCACCGCGCCGGCTCGTGCGCAATTGGGCTGGACTTGCCGCCGGAACGGAGCGTCATGGCTGGTCATGCCCGGCGAGCCGGGCTCGCGTCGGTGACGGGGCATAGGGCCTCGTCGCAACCGACGGAGGCCGATCATGGCGAAATCTTCTTCATCCAATACCCTGAAGCACCGCGCCCGCAAGCCGTCCGCGAGCGAGCACGGCGCGCGCCGGACGACAGAACCGGCTCCGGCCAGCGAACGCCGGGCGGCCGAGCCGAAGGCGCTCCCGGCGTCGCGGTCTGGATCACAAAAATCGCCGACCAAACTGGGCATCCTGCTCGAACTACTGCGCCGTCCCGGCGGCGCCACAGTGGCGGAGATGATGCGAGCGACCGGCTGGCAGGCCCACTCGGTGCGCGGCGCGATGGCGGGCGCGCTCAAGAGGCGCGGCATTCCCATCGGCAGCGCCAAGGCCGACGGTGTCCGCCGCTACAACGCCTCCGCAGCGGCCATCATTCCGGAGACCGCGTGATGACTGGTCTGCCGGAGATCCTGGCCGAGCTGCCCAACCTTACGCTCGAGCAGCTCCGAACCCGATGGCGGCGGCACTTCGGTGCCCCGCCGGCCCTGCGCAGCCGCGACCTGCTCTGCCGCGCTCTCGCCGAGCGGCTGCAGATAGCGGCGTTCGGCGGCGATCCAGCCTACGAACAGCGCCTCCACGCGGAACTCGGCCGGCTGCGCCCCGGCCGCAAGCCGGTGGTCGATCGGCCGCGCTATCGCGCCGGTGCAATGCTGGAGAAAGTGCGGCAGGGAAGGCGCCATCACGTCGCCGTCATGGCCAACGGCTATCGCCGGGAGGGCAAAATATTTCCCAGCCTTTCGGCGGTGGCGCGCGCGATCACCGGGGCACGCTGGAATGGCCCGCGCTTCTTCGGCCTGCGCGCCAACGGCAAGGCGGAGTGATCCATGTCCCGCCCGATCCGCTGCGCCATCTATACGCGCAAATCCTCCGAGGAGGGGCTGGAGCAGAGCTACAACTCGCTCGATGCCCAGCGCGATGCCTGCGCCGCCTATATCCTGTCGCAGGCCGGGGAGGGCTGGGCGCTGCTGCCGCAAACCTATGACGATGGCGGCTTCTCCGGCGGCACGCTGGAGCGCCCGGCGCTGCAACGCCTGCTCGGCGAGATTGAGGCGCGGCGGGTCGACGTGGTGGTGGTCTACAAGGTCGACCGCCTGACCCGCGCGCTCGCGGATTTTGCCCGTATCGTCGAGATCCTGGACCAGAACGGCGCGAGCTTCGTCTCGGTGACCCAGGCCTTCAACACCACCACCAGCATGGGGCGGCTGACGCTCAACGTTCTACTCTCCTTCGCCCAGTTCGAGCGCGAGGTCACCGGCGAGCGCATCCGCGACAAGATCGCCGCCTCCAAGAAGCTCGGCCTGTGGATGGGAGGCATCGTTCCTCTCGGCTATCGTGCCGCCGGGCGCACGCTCGAGATCGTCGAGGCCGAAGCGGCGACGGTGCGCCACATCTTCCGCCGCTACGAGGAACTCGGCTCGGTGCATCGGCTGCGCGACGAATTGGCCGAAGCCGGAATCGTCTCGAAACGCCGAAGCGATCGCGCCGGCCGGGTGATCGGCGGCAAGCCATACGACCGCGGCGCGCTCTATCACCTGCTGCGCAACCCGCTCTATTGCGGCGACATCCGCCACAAAGGGGTGAGCCACCCTGGCCAGCATCCGGCCATCATCACGCGCGAGACATTCAACGCCGTGCAAAAGCGGCTCGATGACGCACGTGGTTCATCAGCCAGGCGCAGGGGAAACAAGTCTAGGGGCAACGACACGGCGCATCTGGAGACGGCGGGCGTCAAGGCGCCGCTCACCGGCCTGATTTTCGATGCCGCTGGCAGCCGGATGACGCCGGTCAGTGCGCGCAAGAGGGGCGGGGCGGTGGCGTCGCGGTTTGTGTGGAAATTGCCTTTGGCGGCGTCTCCGGTTTGGGGAGCATGACGAGGTCAGGCGACGAGATCAAGAGGCATTGAGGCGGGTGGCTCTCCGAGGCTCTGCCACCCGTCGACTTTGCGCATGGTGACCTGCCCGGATGCGAGCAATGACCAGAACAGCATCGCCGCGGTCTCTGCCGAAGGCAGGACGGTCTGGGTTTTGATCCGGCGCTTGAACTCCTCGTGCAGGCGTTCGATCGCATTCGTCGTTCTTGCCGATTTCCACTGGCTTTTGGGCAATCGGGTGAAGGTGAACAGCCGATCGCCGGCTTCCTCAAGGCTGTCGGCGACACCGCGGCATTTCAGGCGCCATTTGGCCAGGAACAGCCGGCGCCGGCGCATCACCTCGGCGCTGGTATCGGCGTAGATCATGTCGTTGTAGTCGGCCGTGATCTCCTCGTGCAGCGCCTCGGGAGCGTGCGCGAGCAGATTTCGATGCTTGTGGACTGTGCAGCGCTGGGTCGGCACCTCGGGCCAAAGGCTGGCCAGGGCGCGTTCGAGGCCGGCACCGCCATCGATCAGCAACAGGTCCGGCGTCCGCAGACCCCGCGCGATCAGGTCATCGAGCACCGCCCGCCAGGCGGCCTCGCTCTCGCCACCCATGTTCTTCACCGCCAGCAAAACCTTCTGCCCGTCGCGGCGGACGCCGAGAACGACCAGCAGCGAGATGTTGGTCGCTTTCCGGTCGAGCCGGACCTTCACCACCGTGCCGTCGAGGATCAGCCTGACGGTATCCTCGTCGGCCAGGCTCCGCCGGTTCCAGCCGTCCCAGTCCGCCTTGACCTTTCTCCACGTGCGGCTGACCACGTCCTTGCCCACTGCCCCCTTGAACAACGCCCCCAATGCCCGCCTTACCCGCCGCGTGTTCGTGCCGGCGAGATAGGTCGCCGCAATCAACGCCTCCACCTGCTTCGTCATCCGGGCATAACGAGGCAGCGTGGCACTTTGCCATTCCGCCGTTCCACCCCCGGGCTTCGGCATCCGCCCCCGCGGCACCGTAATCTCGAGCGGGCCGAACGAGCCGAGGATTTGCCGATGACGGACACCATGGCGATATCCTGTTGCCTCGCCACCACGGCGATATCGCTCCCGCCCCAGCGCCGTCGTCAGCTCCTCCTCCAGCATGTTCTCGATGAACCCGCGGATCCGATCCCGCACCCCCGCCTCAATCGCGTCGAACCAGCCCTCTCCATCAAAAAGGCTGGCTTCCGGCGTTCCCGTGCTATTCTTCTCCATGGCGTGATCTCCATCGGCGCGACAACGCCGAGTCTGGTGGTTGAACTCACCCGGAGATTACGCCACCCAGAATTATGGGATGGCCCGCTCCTTTCCCCCGGCGGTGTATAGTCTGCTGGGGCCAGCGAAAGGAAAGTGCCATGACGAAAGAGATCGCGGTATTGGGGATCGATCTGGGCAAGAACAGTTGCAGTCTCGCGGGGTTGGATGCGAGCGGCGCGGTGGTGAAACGGCGCCGGATGCGGCCGGACAGCGTGACGGCCTTTACGGCGAAGATCCCGGCGTGTGTGATCGCCATGGAGGCATGCTGTGGCGCCCATTATCTCGGGCGGCTGTTGGCGGCTCAGGGTCACACGGTCCGGCTGATGTCGCCGGAATATGTGCGCCCGTATGTGAAAGCGCAGAAGAACGATGATCGGGACGCCGAGGCGATCGCTGAAGCAGCGACCCGGCCGACGATGCGCTTTGTAGATCTCAAAAGCGAGGAACAGCTTGACGTGCAGACGTTGCATCGGGCGCGGGATCGCCTGGTGGTGGAACGTACGGCGCTGATCAATCAGCTACGCGCTATCCTTCTTGAACGGGGGATTACCGTGCCAAAGGGGCGGAGCAAGCTCGCGCAATATCTGGTGGGGCGGTTCGATCAGAACGACGGAGGTAGCATCGCGTTGTCTCCACGAACGCAAGCGCTCATTGCCGACATGCGGAAGGAATGGCGCGAACTGGATCACCGGATCGAGGCTTTCGACGACGAATTTGTTGCTCGTGCCCGCGCCGATGAGGCGGCCCGCAGGCTGCTTTCGATCCCTGGTATCGGCCCGGTCAACGCCACCGCGCTGATCGCCGCGATCGGCAAGGGTGAGAGTTTCGGTCATGGCCGCGATCTTGCCGCCTGGCTGGGTTTGGTGCCGCGTCAGATCACGACAGGCGGACGACCCCGGCTTGTCGGGATCAGCAAGCGCGGCAACAAATATCTGCGCAAGCAGTTGATCCATGGTGCACGCTCCGCCCTGCCAGGTCTGCTGACCAGCGCCACGCCACTCGGCGGATGGCTGCGGGGGCTGATCACCAGGGTGCATAAGAACGCCGTAGTCGTCGCATTGGCCAATAAGCTGGCACGGATTGCGTGGGCCGTCTTACGTCACGGCGACAAATTTGACGCCAAAGCCGTTGGTGTGACGGTGTGACCGAAATCGACCGGTGCTGATATGATGATCGGCTACCGGTCCATGATGTTTGCGGGTGGTGGAAGAAAGATGGCCTGACAGTCGATCGGTGTTCTGGAAATCTGATGTGTGGAATGGCGGACTTGTCGCCGACAGAATTATGAGAACCAGAGCGCGCGGATCTCCATCTTGGTCGAGAGCTTGCTCTGAGGCCGGATACGTTGACGCAGACTGACCAGTCCATCGGAAAAATCACTTGCAGGCGGGGCGGGCCATACGTTCGGTCATGGCCGCGATCTTGCCGCCTGGCTGGGTTTGGTGCCGCGTCAGATCACGACAGGCGGACGACCCCGGCTTGTCGGGATCAGCAAGCGCGGCAACAAATATCTGCGCAAGCAGTTGATCCATGGTGCACGCTCCGCCCTGCCAGGTCTGCTGACCAGCGCCACGCCACTCGGCGGATGGCTGCGGGGGCTGATCACCAGGGTGCATAAGAACGCCGTAGTCGTCGCATTGGCCAATAAGCTGGCACGGATTGCGTGGGCCGTCTTACGTCACGGCGACAAATTTGACGCCAAAGCCGTTGGTGTGACGGTGTGACCGAAATCGACCGGTGCTGATATGATGATCGGCTACCGGTCCATGATGTTTGCGGGTGGTGGAAGAAAGATGGCCTGACAGTCGATCGGTGTTCTGGAAATCTGATGTGTGGAATGGCGGACTTGTCGCCGACAGAATTATGAGAACCAGAGCGCGCGGATCTCCATCTTGGTCGAGAGCTTGCTCTGAGGCCGGATACGTTGACGCAGACTGACCAGTCCATCGGAAAAATCACTTGCAGGCGGGGCGGGCCATACGTTCGGTCATGGCCGCGATCTTGCCGCCTGGCTGGGTTTGGTGCCGCGTCAGATCACGACAGGCGGACGACCCCGGCTTGTCGGGATCAGCAAGCGCGGCAACAAATATCTGCGCAAGCAGTTGATCCATGGTGCACGCTCCGCCCTGCCAGGTCTGCTGACCAGCGCCACGCCACTCGGCGGATGGCTGCGGGGGCTGATCACCAGGGTGCATAAGAACGCCGTAGTCGTCGCATTGGCCAATAAGCTGGCACGGATTGCGTGGGCCGTCTTACGTCACGGCGACAAATTTGACGCCAAAGCCGTTGGTGTGACGGTGTGACCGAAATCGACCGGTGCTGATATGATGATCGGCTACCGGTCCATGATGTTTGCGGGTGGTGGAAGAAAGATGGCCTGACAGTCGATCGGTGTTCTGGAAATCTGATGTGTGGAATGGCGGACTTGTCGCCGACAGAATTATGAGAACCAGAGCGCGCGGATCTCCATCTTGGTCGAGAGCTTGCTCTGAGGCCGGATACGTTGACGCAGACTGACCAGTCCATCGGAAAAATCACTTGCAGGCGGGGCGGGCCATACGTTATGAGAACCAGAGCGCGCGGATCTCCATCTTGGTCGAGAGCTTGCTCTGAGGCCGGATACGTTGACGCAGACTGACCAGTCCATCGGAAAAATCACTTGCAGGCGGGGCGGGCCATACGTTCCACACACTTCACGACGCCACCGGCGGGGCGGTGTATCGTTACTACATCTCCCTGCCCCTGCTGACCGGCCAGCGCGGCGCCCCTGGCGCCTGCCGGATCAACGCCGTGCGGCTCGAGCAGCAGATCGCTCGCTGTCTCGCCCGCATCGGCCTCATCCCCGCCGATGGCGACAGAACCGACTGGGCTGTCGTCTCGCGGCATCTCCGGCAGGTGGCCATCGGCGGCGGGCGGCTCAGCCTGGTGCTCGCCCCCGCTGATGCGTTGCCGGAGCCTGATACCCTGCGCGCCCGGCTTGGCGGCAACGCTGACATCACGTCGTCCGACGAAGGGATCACCGTGCGCGTGGCGCTGGAGACGGCGCGCCGCAGCGGCGGGATGGTCGCGTTTTACCCCGGCGGCGCGGCGCCGATCGAGCGATCCGAGCGCGACCCGACGCTGGTCTCCGCCCTGATCCGCGCCGAGGCGTGGAAGCGCCGCCTGCTCGACGGCGAGGCCGCCAACCTTGCAACCATTGCCACCGCCGAGGGGGTAACCGCCGCCTACATCGCACGGATGGTGCGTCTCGCCTTCCTCGCCCCCCACCTCAAGCGCCAGATCCTGGAAGGCCGCCAACCCACCGCGCTCACCTTGCAGCACCTCATGACCCGCCCGATCCCGCTCGCCTGGGAGCAGCAGACGGCGTTCGGCCGGCCGTGATCGCCGCGCCCGAGATCGCGGGTCGGTTCCCTGGTATGGCGAGCTCGTAGCCCTGGTCCTGAACAGGACGCCCGCGCGGCTCAAACCAGACCGTCACCGAGGCGGCGGAGACAAAGCATCGGAATCACCGGCAAATCGGCGCCAAATCCACTCTTCGCGCCCCCGCAGAGACGCCCCGGATCCGAAAATCCACCGCAAACAGCCCAGGTTTTGAATCGAGGAGCCCTTACCGGCGGTTCACCAGAGACTGCCTGGCGGAGAGGGTGGGATTCGAACCCACGGTACGCTTTCACGCACAACGGTTTTCGAGACCGTCACCTTCGACCGCTCGGTCACCTCTCCCTGGTCGCAGCATCGGGCCGGCACTTCATAGAGCAAAGCCGGCGGCGGCGCCAAGGGTGTTATTGACCCGGCAATCGCGTTCTTAAATTGGCCGTGACAGTTGCGCCCCCGTATTCATGGAGCGCCCGGCATCTGATGAAGAAAGCTCGCGAACAATCCCCCGCAGCGCTCAAGAAATCGAGGCCGCGCGGGCGGAATCCCTCGCCCGCGTCGGGCTTATTTCGCGTCCTTGGCCATCGGACAGGTCCGCATGCCGAGAACGGAGTAAAGCGGGCAAAACCGCATCAATGCGGTCGCGATCGGCACGATACCGATGAGGCCGACCCAGCGCCATTCGCCTTGGTCAAAAGCGGCGAAGGCGAGAAGGGCGATGCCGACGATGATGCGGATGACCCGATCGGCGGTCCCAACATTAGCGGTCATGGTTTGAACTCCTCATACAAGCCGGAGAACATCTCTTCCCATCGTTTTATATAGGAAAAGATTTGGCCGCCTGAAACCCCCCTCAACCCGGCTTTCGTCGCGCGATGAGATCGATCAGAGCGGAGCGGCCGTGATGCCCCTGACCTTCGTGCAGATCGCGATCTTCGCTCTCCAGCAGCAGAATGTCGGCACCGGCGAAGGCGTCACGCAGCAGCGCCTCGCTATAGAGATGCGCGATATCCGACGGGCCGCCAGTATTGTAGGCGAGCTGTTCGGTGCGGTAGCCTTCGAGGAATAACAATCCGCCGGGTTTGAGGGCGGCGAGCATGTGGGCAAAGAGGCGGGGACGAAATTCCGGCGTCGCGAATTGGATGAAAATCGCGACCACCGCGTCGAAAGCGGCTTCCGGCCAAGCCCAGTGGCGAAGATCGGCGGTCTCGCACTGAAGCGTAACCCCGCGCGCCCGCGCCAGCCGCTCTGCTTTGGCGCGGGCCTGCGGGGAAAAATCCAGCGACAGGACGTCCATCCCCTGTTCGGCGAGAAACACGCCATTCCGCCCTTCGCCATCGGCGACCGCAAGCACTTTCGCCCCCGGCGACAGGCGATGGGCCTCGCGGGCGAGAAAATCATTCGGTGCCGTGCCGAAAACATACGCCTCGGCGGCAAAACGGGTTTCCCAGCGTTCGAGGTCAGGCGGTATCGTGTCGCTCATGCGGATCTCGCGCGGTCGTCGGACAAAACGAAGATTCGTTCTTTTTTGAAAAAAAGAACCAAAAAACTTTCCCCCGGGGGCGGTGCCCGCGGCCCTGCCGCGCCAATCCTTTACCCAAACCGCATAACCGGCTCTAATGGGATGGAGGGAACAGGCATCACCATGGACGATCACGACCTGCCGCGCAACCCGGCCAATTACGTGCCGCTCTCGCCGCTCTCCTTCTTGTTGCGGGCGGCGCGGGTTTGGGGCCGGCGCACCGCGATCATCCATGGCGCGCGGCGCATCACCTATGCCGAGATGCTGACGCGCTGCCGGCGCCTTGCCGCGGCGCTGGCGGAGAGCGGTATCGGCGCCGGCGATACCGTCGCCGTCATCGCGCCCAACGTGCCGGCGCTCCTTGAGGCGCATTACGCCGTGCCCGGGCTTCGCGCCGTGCTCTGCCCGATCAACACCCGGCTCGACGCCGCGACCATCGCCTTCATCCTGCGCCATTCCGAAGCCAAGGCGCTGATCGCTGACCGCGAATTGGCGGCCAGCGTCACCCCGGCGCTGGCCATGCTCGAAGCGCCGCCCACGGTCATCGATATCGCCGATGACCAAGTGCCGGGGGCGCCAGCGATCGGGGCTATCGAATACGAGGATTTCCTTGCCGCCGGCGATCGCGCCTTCACGCTCCAGCTTCCCGCCGACGAATGGGCGGCGATCGGGCTCGGCTACACCTCCGGCACCACCGCCGATCCCAAGGGGGTGGTGACGCATCATCGCGGCGCCTATCTCAACGCCACCGCCATGGCCCTCGAATTCGGCCTGACGCCGGAGAGCGTCTATCTCTGGACGCTGCCGATGTTCCACTGCAATGGCTGGACCTTCACCTGGAGCGTGACACTGGCCGGCGGCACGCATGTCTGTCTCCGCCGCGTCGATCCGGCGCTGATTTTCCCCGCCATCGCCGAACACGGCGTCACCCATCTCTGTGGCGCGCCAGTGGTGCTCAACATGCTGATCCACGCGCCGGAGACGGTGCGCCGCCGCGTCGCCCGCCCGGTCCACATCATGACCGGCGGTGCCGCGCCGCCCTCGATCGTCATCGAACGCATGGAGGCGCTGGGCTTTGAGGTCCACCACCTCTATGGCCTCACCGAAACCTATGGCCCGGCGACGGTGAATGCCTGGCAGCCCGAGCGCGACACGCTGCCGCTGGCTGAAAAGGCGCTGTTCATGGCGCGCCAGGGGGTGCCGCATCCGCTGCTGGCTGATATGGCGGTGCTCGATCCGGCGACGATGGCAAGCGTCCCTGCCGACGGCCAGACGATCGGCGAGCTGATGCTGCGCAGCAATACGGTGATGAAGGGCTATCTCAAGAACCCGGCGGCGACCGCGTCCGCCTTCGCCGGGGGCTGGTTTCATACCGGCGATCTCGCCGTTCTGCACCCGGACGGCTATGCCGAGATCAAGGACCGCGCCAAAGACATCATCATCTCGGGCGGCGAGAATATCAGTTCGCTGGAAGTGGAGGAGGCGCTGTTTCGCCACCCCGCGGTGCTCGAAGCCGCCGTGGTCGCGCATCCGGATGCGACATGGGGCGAGGTGCCGCACGCTTTCGTCACCCTGCGCGAGGGCGCCGGCGCGGTCTCCGAGGCCGACATCATCGCCTTCTGCCGCGCCCATCTCGCCCATTTCAAATGCCCGAAGCATGTCACCTTCGGCCCGCTACCCAAGACATCGACGGGCAAAATTCAGAAATTCACCCTCCGCGCGCACGCCGAGAAAGGAACGCCCGTATGAAAACCTTCGATCTCACCGGAAAAGCGGCGGTGATCACCGGTGGCAATGGCGGCATCGGGCTCGGCATCGCGCGCGGCCTCAGCGCCGCCGGGGCGCAGATTTTGCTGGTGGGCCGCAATCAGGAAAAGGGCGCGGCGGCGGCGGCCGAGTTCGGCCCGGGCCGGGCGGCTTTCCACGCCGCTGACGTCACCCGTAAAAGCGAGTGCGAGGCTCTGGTCGCGGCGGCGGTGGCGCACTTCGGTCGGCTCGACATCCTGGTCAACAATGCCGGCGTCTCGGTCCGCAAGGCGCCGGAGAGCTACACCGAGGATGAATGGCGCACCATTTTGGAGACCAACCTCTCCAGCGTGTTTTTCGCCTCGCAAGCGGCGCACCCGGTGATGAAGCGGGGCGGCGGCGGCAAAATCATCAATATCGGCTCGGTGATGTCGGTGCTCGCCGCGCCCTATAGTGCCCCCTATGCCGCGAGCAAGGGCGGCGTTCTGCAATTGACGAAAGCGCTGGCGACGGCGTGGGCGGCAGACAATATCCAGGTCAACGCCATCCTCCCCGGTTGGATCGATACCGACATGACGAAGACGGCGCGCCAGGTCGTGAGTGGGCTGCACGAGCATGTGCTCGCCCGCACCCCGGCGGCGCGCTGGGGCGAGCCGGGCGATCTCGCCGGCGCCGCGGTGTTTCTTGCGAGTTCCGCGTCCGATTTCGTCACCGGCGCCGGCCTCCCCGTCGATGGCGGCTACATGATCAAGGCGTGAGCGATCGGCCGCGGCGCGAATAACGGATCAGTAATAATACCACCCATAATGATAATAGGGTTGCGGCGCTGGCGGCGGCGGTGAGGCGCAGGCCGCGAGCGTCAACGCAAGGCCGCCGATAACGGCAAGAAACCGGAGATAGGGTGTGTTGGCGTGGCGAAAGCGGGTCATGGCCTCTCCTCGGCGGGTTCGTGTCCCGTTTCAGAAATTCGCAAGCGAATGTCATGGACACTCGCCCTTTGTTTTCCGTGGCCTGCTGATCCCCGAAATGCCAAAGCATGTCAGGGGCAGGACACTGGGGCATGGCCAGAGACTACGCGCAAATTCCTGCCAATTGGTTTGCGTGGGCCGGTTTCGAAAAAATTTCAAATCAGGTTTGCGTATATTGCATAGCCTTCTGGTTTGTGGTAACCATAATCTTGCTTATAATAACCGGAGGAGAAATCCCATGCCCCATTCGCAACCTGATTTCATGTTCTATCTCCACGATGTCGCGCATCTGTTGCGCATCATGGTCGATAAACGCGCCCGGATGCATGACATGACCCGCGCGCAATGGCTGATCCTGCTGCGTCTGCACCGCCAGCCCGGCATGTCGCAGAAAGAACTCGCCGAATTGCTCGAGGTCGAGCCGATCACCGTCGCCCGGCTGGTCGATCGTCTCGAGCAGCGGCAGATGGTCGAGCGGCGCGCCGATCCCCATGACCGGCGAATCTGGCGGCTGCATCTTCTGCCCGACGCGGCGCCATTGATCGGCGAAATCGAAGCCGAGCGGGATGAAATTGCCCGCCTCGTCCGTCAGGGGATCGAGCCCGAGACCATCGCCGTGGTGCTCGACGCCCTGAAGAAAATGAAGGCGACGCTGTGCGGCGAGTTGCGTTGTCAGCGCCGTCCCGAACAGGTGCGATTGCTCGCCGAGGAAGACACTACCGAGGAGGCTGCCTGATGTCGCAAGCCAGCGCCACCCTATCGGCGCGTGACGTCGAGGTCGCGGCGCGGCCGCGGCGCAAAACCCGCGTGCTGCGCACGGCGCTGATGGTCGGCGGCATCGCCGTCGTCGCTGCGGGGTCGCTCGCTGCGTGGCTGATGGGCGGACGCTATGCCTATACCGATGATGCCTATGTCGAGGCCGCGCTGCTGCCGGTTGCAACCGACGTCTCTGGTCTTGTCGGCGAGGTCGCGGTGCATGAGGGCGAGCATGTCACCAAAGGGCAGGTGCTGTTTCGCCTCGACCCGAGCCAATTCACCATCGCCCTCGATGGCGCCCGCGCCAATCTCGCCGAAACCGCCCTCACCATGGAGGCGATGAAGCGCGACTATCGCCGCATGCTCCACGACATCGATGCCAAAGCGGCCCAGGTCGCCGATGACCAAGCCAATCTCGGCCGCTTCGCCAATCTCGTGAAAGCCGGCGGTGTCACCCGCGCGGAATATGACGATGCGCGCTTCAAGCTCTCGGCCGATCAGCAAGCCCTCGAAAGCCTGCGCGCGCAGGCCGAGGCGCAGCTTGCGCGGCTTTCCGGCAACCCCGCGATCGACGTCACCCAAACGCCGCAATATCGCGAAGCCGCGGCGCGGGTCGCGGAAGCGCAGCGCGAACTCGATCATTCGGTGGTGCGCGCGCCGTTCTCGGGCGTGGTGACGCAAGTCGATCACCTCCAGCCCGGCCAGTATCTCGCGGCCTCGACCGGCGCCTTCGGCCTGGTCTCTGACGAGCATGTCTGGGTCGAGGCGCAACCCAAGGAGACCGAGCTGACCTGGGTCAAGCCCGGCAATCCCGTCGATGTCACGGTCGATACCTATCCCGGCCGCGTCTGGCATGGCGTCGTCGAAAGCATCGCGCCCAGCGCCGATTCACAATTCTCCTTGCTGCCGGCGCAAAATTCCTCCGGCAACTGGGTCAAGGTGGTGCAGCGCATCCGGGTGCGCGTGCGCATCGATCGCGCGCCCGGCGATCCCCCGCTCAGGACCGGCATGAGCGTTGAAACCGAGATCGACACCGGCCATCAGCGCTCGCTCAAGGATCTGTTCTGACCCGTGAGCGCGCGCGTCGAGGCCGATGTTCCCCATCGCGGCATCATCACCGTCTGCGCGATGGTGGCGACGCTCATGCAGGCGCTGGATGCGACCATCGCTAATGTCGCCCTCCCTTACATGCAGGGCAGTCTTTCCGCGACCTCCGATGAAATCACCTGGGTTCTGACCAGCTATATCACCGCCGCGGCCATCATGACGGCGCCGGTCGGCTGGCTCGCGGCGCGGTTTGGGCGGAAGAATCTCTTCATTCTCTGCCTCGCCGGCTTCACCACCGCCTCGATGCTGTGCGGCATCGCGCAGACTTTGCCGCAGATGGTCGGATTCCGCTTGCTTCAGGGCATGTTCGGCGCCGCCCTGGTGCCGCTCTCGCAAGCCACGATGCTGGATATTTATCCCGTCGAGCGGCGCGGTTCGGCGATGGCGATCTGGGGGATCGGCGTCATGATCGGCCCCATCCTGGGCCCGACGCTCGGCGGCTATTTGACCGAACTCTATAACTGGCGTTGGGTTTTCTACGTCAATCTGCCCTTTGGTCTTCTCGCCATTCTCGGCATGATCATCTTCATGCCGCGCGCGCCGACAGAAGAGGGTCTGCGGTTTGATTGGACCGGCTTTTGCGTGCTCGCGCTCGGTCTCGGCTCGCTGCAGATGATGCTCGATCGCGGCCAGGACCAGGACTGGTTTTCTTCCCGCGAGATCATCACCGAGGCCGTGCTGGCGGGATTGGGGATCTATCTTTTTCTTGCCCATCTTTTCACCGCCGAGCGGCCGTTCATTCGCCCGGCGATTTTCCGCGACCGTAATCTTTCAGCCTCACTCCTGATGATGTTCGCGATCGGGCAGATCCTGGTTGCGAGTTCGGCGCTGATGGCGCCCTATCTGCAAAGCCTCGGCAATTATCCGGTGGCGACGGCGGGCCTCGTCATGGCGCCGCGCGGCATCGGCACCATGCTCGCGATGATGATTTCCGGTCGGCTCGCGAGCCGCATCGATCCGCGCAAGCTGATGTTCGTCGGTGTCAGCCTGCTGATCGGATCGAGCTATAGCATGACCGGTTGGACCCCCGATGTCGCGGTGCATGTTCAGGTCACGACCATCATCGTCCAAGGCATGGGGCTTGGTTTCGTCTTCACGCCGCTGCAGGTCATTGCCTTCGCGACGCTGCCGATGGCGATGCGCACCGATGCCGCCGCCATGCTCAGCCTGTTCCGCAATGTCGGCAGCGCGATCGGCGTCTCGCTCACCTCGGCGCTGCTTGCGCGCAACATCCAGGTCGCGCATGCCGGCTTGGCGGCGCGGATCACCCCCTTCAACCGCGCGCTGCAATCCAACCCGACGATTTTTCATCGTCTCGACCCGCTGACGCGCCATGGCGCCGTGCTGCTCGACCAGATGATCAACCAGCAGGCCGAGATCATCGCCTATATCGATGATTTCCTGTTCATGACCCTGACCACCCTGCCGGCGCTGCTGCTGCTTTTTGTCATGCGGCGCCCAACCCATATGGCAGCTCCCGCCGAGGATCATCCGGCGGTGCTGGACTGATCAGCGGCCGCTCTCGCCGCCGCCTCGCTCTGCCACCTTCGCCGCCGCCCAGGCCGCCTCCATCGCCGCCAGCCCCGCTTCCTGCGGCGTTGCGCCGGCGGCGGCGAGAGTAGTCTCCACGGCCGCGAAGCGGCGGGTGAATTTACGGTTCGCGCGGTGCAGCGCCGCCTCGGGATCGAGCCCGAGCTTGCGCGCAAGATTGGCGAGCACGAACAGCATGTCGCCGACCTCGTCTTCGAGCCGCGCCGGGTCGGCGTTGGCGAGCTCGGCGCGCAGTTCGGCGGTTTCCTCATCGAGTTTGGCGAGCACCGCCTCGGCATCCGGCCAATCGAACCCGACGCGGGCGGCGCGCGCGCTGAGTTTATGGGCGCGCGCAAGGGCGGGGAGGGCCTCGGGCACCGAGGCGAGCGTTCCCTCCACGCCGCGCGCCGCGCGCTCGGCTGCCTTTTCGCGTTCCCATAGGCCGGCCTCCGCCGGCGCGTTCGCGAATACATGCGGATGGCGGCGGATCATCTTGTCGCTGATCGTGCGCGCGACATCGGCGAAGGCGAAATGGCCGGCCTCCTCGGCCAGGCGCGCGTGATAGACCACCTGAAACAAAAGATCGCCCAATTCATCGGCGAGGCCAGGCATATCCTCCCGCGCGATGGCGTCGGCGACCTCGTAGGCTTCTTCGATGGTGTAGGGCGCGATGGTCGCGAAATTTTGCGCGCGGTCCCAGGGACAGCCGGTCTCTGGGTCGCGCAGCGCCGCCATGATCGTAAGCAGGCGGCGGAGTTCGGTCTCGGCGTGCATGCGCCGATCATAGAGACCCGCCCGGAGCGCTGCCAAGGGCTGCCCTCCGGGCGGTGTTATCACCGCGATGATGACATCGCGTTAGCCGGTATGGGTCTTGTCGAGATCGATCGCAACGAAGGCGGCGTTGCCGTGGCGGAGGATGCGCAGCGCCACCGCATGATGCTCGTGCGCCGCCGTGCGGATCGCAGCGACCGCCGCCGCCGGACCATCGACCGCCGCGGTGCCGACCCCGACGACGACGTCACCCGCCTCGATCCCGGCTGCCTCCGCCGGCGAGCCGGGCTCGACCGCCGCGACCACCGCGCCTTTGCTTTCCGCCGGCAGGCCGAGTTGGTCGCTGAGTTCAGGCGACAGCGGCTGCAAGGCGAGGCCGACGCGCGGCGTCTCGGCGCCGGGGGTGCTGGCGCGATCGGCGGTTTCGCTGTCGGGTTGGGCTGCGATCGTCACCGTCTCGGCGGTGGGCGCGCCGTTTCTGATCAGGGTGATCTTGGCGTTCGCGCCCGGCTTCAAGGCGGCGATCTCGCGCGCCAGATCGCGCGGGTCGGCGACGGTCTCGCCATCGACGGCGGTGATCACGTCGCCGGGCTTGAGGCCGGCCTTGGCGGCTGGTGAGCGCGGCTCGACACTGGCGATGAGCGCGCCTTTGTCGCCGCCCTGGTCGGCGGGAAGCGCTAGCGCCGCCCGCAGCGCTGGCGCCACCGGTTGGGCTGCGACGCCGAGATAGCCGCGCGTCACATGCCCCGTGGTCTCGATATCGGCGACCACCGTCTTGACCAGATTGGCCGGGATCGCAAAGCCGATGCCGATCGAGCCGCCACTCGGCGAGAGGATCGCGGTGTTGACGCCGACCACGGTGCCGTCCTGGGTAAACAACGGACCGCCGGAATTGCCCTGATTGATCGGCGCATCGACCTGGATGAAATTGTCATAGGGGCCGGCGCCGATATCGCGCCCCTTGGCCGAGACGATGCCGGCGGTGACGCTGCCGCCGAGGCCGAACGGGTTGCCCATCGCGATCACCCACTGGCCGGGCTTGACCGCGCTCGAGTCACCGAGCGTGACATAAGGCAAAGGATGTTCGGCTTTGACGCGCAGCACGGCGAGATCGGTGCGGGCATCGCGGCCGACGACCTCGGCCGGCAATTCGCTGCCGTCGCTCAGCGTCACCGTCACCGATTTCGCCTCGTGCACGACATGGTTATTGGTGACGATGATGCCGTCGGGGCTGACGATGAAGCCCGAACCGCGCGCCTCGATCATGTGCCTATGGGCGGGCATGCCGTCCGGGGTCATCCCGTTAGGCGCCATCGAGAAGGGCGAAGGCATCGGCCCCTCGTCATCGGCCGCGCTCGCTTGCAAGCGGGTGGTGATGGAGACCACCGCCGGTTTGACCCGGCTCACGAGATCGGAGAAATCGGGCAGGGCTGCCGCGTTCGCATGCGCCGGCGCCGCTTGCAGCGGCCCGGTTTGGGCCGGGGCGGTTTCGCCGGCCTGTGCCGGGCTGCGCTCGGCCAGCGCATAACCGCCGAGCGCGGTGCCGGCGAGCAGGGCGGCGGCGAGGAGGCTGCCAAGGCGCGGTTGACGCCGGCGCATCAGTCCCTTCGCGGCCGGGGTGGCGCCTGCGGTCTGGTGGACGTGGTCTTGCGTTGACATCGCGTGTTCCTCAAACAAAAACGTGGCCGTGCCACGACGAAGGCCATGGTGGCGGAGACGGGTGAACCTTGCGGTGACGAGGCGGTGAAAACCGCGCAATGACGTTTCTGTCATGCGGCGGTAAAGGGGCGAGCGGCCGCGCCGAGACCGTGGCGAACCCTCGCGCTGGGTTATTTTTCTTGGAAAAAGAACAACTTTTCTCTCTTGCTGCGGCCCGACTAGCGCTTAGGATCGGCGCATGAACGCGCCGCTTTTGCCCGAGAGCCGTTGGGAGAAATCTCCTCTTGCCGCAAGGCTGCGCGCCGAGGTCGCGGGCGAGGTTTTGTTCGATGCCGCAAGCCGCGGCCGCTACGCCACCGACGCCTCGATCTATCAGGTCATGCCGGTCGGCGTCGTCGTGCCCAAAACCCTGGCCGATGTCGAGGCGGCGATGGCGATCGCGCGCGAGGCGGGGGTGCCGCTGCTCGCGCGCGGCGGCGGCACCAGCCAGTGCGGGCAGACGGTGAACCGGGCGCTGGTGCTCGATGGCAGCAAATATCTCCGCCGCATCCTCGCGATCGACCCCGAAGCGGGGACGGCGGTGGTCGAGCCCGGGCTGGTCTTGAGCCATCTCAACGCCGCGTTGCGCGAACACGGCCTCTTTTTCCCGGTCGATCCCTCGACGCACACCCGCGCGACGATCGGCGGCATGGCGGGGAATAATTCCTGCGGCGCGAAATCGATCCGCTATGGGCTGATGGCCGACAATGTGCTGGCGATCGAGGCCATTCTCGCCGATGGCACGCGCGCGCGCTTCGCCGAGGACAGCGCCGAGCCGGCGGCGCTGATCGCGCGTTTGCGGGCGCTTGGTGCGGCTGAGGCAAGCGAGATTGCCGCCCGTTTTCCGCGCCAGCTCCGCCGTGTCGGTGGCTATAACATCGATGCGCTGACGCCGGCGGCGCGCGCGGCAGGGCGCGGCAATCTCGCCCGCCTCCTGGTCGGTTCGGAGGGGACGCTCGCGTTTTCGGCGGCGCTGACGCTCAAACTCGCGCCGATCAAGCCGCGCAAGGTGCTGGGTCTTTGCCAGTTTCCCAATTTCCGCGCGGCGATGGCGGCAACGCCCCATCTCGTGACGCTGGATCCGGAAGCGGTGGAACTCGTCGATCGCACGATGATCGATCTCGGCCGCTCGATCGCGATCTTTCGCCCGACCATCGAGCGGATGGTGCAGCCGGGGACGGATTGCCTGCTCATCGTCGAATTCCACGGCCACGAAGAGGCGCCGCTTCTCACCAAACTCGCCGATCTCGAGACGATGATGGGCGATCTCGGCCATCCCGGCGCGGTGGTTGCGGCAACCAAGCCGGCCTTCCAGGCGGCGATCGCCGAAGTGCGCGAAGCCGGGCTCAACATCATGATGTCGATGAAGGGAGACAGGAAGCCGGTTTCGGTGATCGAGGATACCGCCGTCGATCTCGCCGATCTCGCCGATTACACCGAACGGCTGAACGAAATCCTCGAGCGCCACGGCACGCGGGGCACCTGGTATGCGCATGCCTCGGTCGGGTGTCTGCATGTCCGCCCGGTTCTCAGCATGAAGGATGTGGGCGATGTCCGGCGGTTTCGCGCCATCGCCGAGGAATGTTTCGCCCTGGTGCGCGCCTATCGCGGCTCGCATAGCGGCGAGCATGGCGATGGCATCGTCCGCTCCGAATTTCATGAAGCGATGTTCGGGCCGCGCATCGTTCGCGCCTTCGAGGCGGTGAAGGACGCGTTCGACCCCGCGGGTTTCTTCAATCCGGGCCGCATCGTTCGCGCCCCGCGGATGGATGATCGCAGCTTATTCCGCACGCCGCCCGGGTATGGCCCGGATCCGGCCTTTACCCCGAAGCTCGACTGGTCGGAGCATCCAGGCGGCCTCCTGGGGGCTGCCGAGATGTGCAACAATAATGGCACCTGCCGGGGGTTTGAGGCCGGCGCGATGTGCCCGAGCTATCGCGTGACCCGCGATGAGCAGCATCTGACGCGCGGGCGTGCCAATACGCTCCGCCTCGCCCTCTCCGGCCAGCTCGGCGCCGATGCCATGGCGTCGGACGCGCTGGCTGACGCGATGGCGCTTTGTGTTTCGTGCAAGGCCTGCCGGCGGGAATGCCCGACCGGCGTCGATATGGCGCGGATGAAGCTCGAAGTGCTCGCCGCGCGCGCCGAGCGGCAGGGGATTCCGCTTCGTGCCCGGCTGCTCGCGGCGCTGCCGCGTCTGGCCCCGCTCGCCGCACGGGTGGCGCCGGTCGCGAACGCTCTGGCCGGACTTTCGCTCACCCGGCGGCGGCTCGGCTTCGCGCCTGATCGCCGGCTTCCCGCCTTCCGCCGCGATGCGTTTCGCGATCACGAGGCGCCGGCGGGGGAGGGGGCGAAGGTCTGGCTGCTCGCCGATACCTTCAACCGCTATTTCGAGCCCGAGAATCTGCGTGCCGCGGTGCGTGTTCTGCGGGTTGCCGGGTTTCGCCCGGTGGTTGCGCGGGCGCCTGGCGGCCCGCTTTGCTGCGGGCGGACGGAACTCGCCGCCGGCCGGCTCGAGGCGGCGCGGCGGGCGGCGTCGCGGGTGATCGCGGCTTGCGCCGGCGACGAGCCGGTGGTTGGCCTCGAACCCTCCTGCTTGCTCACGCTCCGCGACGAGTATTCGGCCCTGCTCCCGGGAGATGCGGCGCGCGATCTTGCCGCCCGGGCGCGGCTCTTGCCGGAGTTCCTCGAAGAGAGATGCCCCTCGCTTCCCGTCTCGGCGATGGCGACGACGGCGCATGTCCATGGCCATTGCCATCAGAAAGCGCATGGCGCCTGGCCGGCGACTTTGGCGATGCTGGGGCGCATCCCTGGGCTCACCGTCGCGCCGATTACCTCGTCTTGCTGTGGCATGGCCGGGAGTTTCGGCTACCAGGCCGAAACCGCCGCGATCTCGCGGGCGATGGCGGAGGCGGCGCTCTTGCCGGCGGTGCGCGCGGCGGCGGCGGGGGATGTCATCGTCGCCGATGGCACGTCTTGCCGCCATCAGATCGCCGATCTCGCCGGGCGCCGGGCGGTGCACTCGGTGCAGATTTTGGCAGAGGCGCTTAAATGAAAAAAGCTACGTGACGAACGTTTTTTGGTTCTTTTTTTCAAAAAAGAACAATTCTTTCCCCTGATATCTTCACCACACCATCTGCGCGCGAGCTTTTTTCCGCGATGTGGCTTGGCTTTCTGAGGTCCATTCCTTGACCGTCATGTAACGGGGGGCGAGGAAGCGGTAGGTGCGTTCGATCAGCGCCCATTGGTCGCGGTCGGTGATTTCGTTGGTGTCGGCCCAGGCGTCGAGGATCGGCTCCCAGCCGCGAAAGCATTGGTAGAGCCAGTCACGGTTGGCGCGGATGAAGCTCCTCTGGTTCTCGTCGTTGCGAAGGGCTGCGATGACTTCGCCGGTCTGGGCATCGAGTTCCTCGAAGCGGGTGGTGAATTGGCGCACCGCGCGGAGGAGCAGGCGCTGCACCTGGGAGATGGTTTCGCCGTGCGAGGTGTCACCGCGCCAATGAGACTGGATTTCGCTGACCTTGCGTAGGACGTCTTGGCTGCGCACCAGCAAGCGGGCGCGCAATGCCTCGACATAGGCGAGTTCCTGGGCGAGCGTCTCGATCGCCTCGACCACCGCGTCGGGGCCGGCAAGGCCAAGCGCCGAGGCCGCCCGTTCGAAGGCTTCCTGGATGCGCGGGCGGAAGGCGGGATCTTCGACCATCGCCAGAAGAGCGGCGGGATCGGTGGATTTGCCGGTTTCCGTGCCATCGGTGATCCAGGCGACGAGGGCGAGGCGGAGCCGGGCGAGAGCGATCTGGAAATGCACCGGCGCCGGCTCCCAACTCGCTTCCCCGGTCAGGATCTCGGCGGGAAAGGGATCGCCGAGCCGGATCTGGGTGACGAAATCGAGGGCTGCGACGATCAGGTCAAGCACGCGGCCATCCGGGGTATTGGCGGCGATGGAAAATTCCCGCCGCAGGGCGCGGAGCGGCAGCGAGACGTTCTTTTCGCCGAGCGGCACCGTCATTACCGCTTCGCCATCGGTTTCGGCGCGCTGGAACACCGGGAGGCCGAAGCGTTTGAAGACCGGATGGCTGAGCGTGCAGATCTCGGGCGAGTTCTCCATGCCGCGATGATCGGCACATGAGATGAAAAATAAACTAACGCAGAGGGACGGCGGCCCTCTTGACGCCCTCCCTCAGGTGCCCCCCTTGAGGCGAGCGGCGGTGGGTTTGGCCGGGCGCGGGGCGTGGGCATCTTTGCGCAGCCGGTGTTCGCCGAGGAAGAGCAGGATGGGGGCGGCGATGAAGATCGAGGACGAGGTGCCGACGATGATGCCAAACAGCATCGTCCAGGCAAACGCCGAAAGCGTGCTGCCGCCAAAGAGCGCGAGCGGCAGGCTCGCGAGGAACACCGTCATCGAGGTGCCGAGGGTGCGGTTTAGGGTTTCGTTGATCGAGAGATCGATCAGTGCGCGGAGCGGCATGGTCTTGTATTTGCGCAGGTTTTCGCGCACCCGGTCATAGACCACGACCTTGTCGTTGGTGGAATAGCCGAGAATGGTGAGGATCGCCGCGACCATCACGAGATCGAAGGGAAGGCGGGTGATGGCGAGAAAGCCGATGGTTTTGGTGATGTCGAGCAGCAGCGTCACCACCGCGCCGACCGCGAACTCCCACTCGAAGCGGAACCAGATATAGGCGAGGATCATGACGAGGCTGATGGCCAGCGCCAGCATGCCGTTCCGGAACAGCTCCGCCGAAACGCTCGAGCCCACGGCATCGACGCGCATCACCTTGGTGCCGGGAAAAGCCTCGGCGAGGGCGGCGCGGACGCGATCGGCGCTGGCTTGGGTCGCGGTTTCGCTTTTCGGGTTTTCGAGCCGGATCAGGATGTCGTCCGGCCCGCCGAAGCTTTGCACGCCGGCGCCGGTGATGCGCTGGCCGGCGAGGGCTGCGCGGATTTTGGTGAAATCCGCCGGCCCCGGCGTTTTCGCCTCGATCACGATGCCGCCCCGGAAATCGATCCCGAGATTGAGCCCGGGATAGAAAAACAGCACGACCGAGAGGCTGGAGAGCAGGGCCGAGACTAATAGGCCGAGAAACCGCCCGCGCATGAAGGCGATCTTGGTGCCATCGGGGACGATACGAAACAGCGGGCGCAAAAACATGGGATTATACCGGCAGAAGGGCGGGGCGCGTCGCGGCATACCAGCGTACCATGATCAGGCGGGCGAGCAATGTCGCGGTGAATAATGTCGTCACGATGCCGACGGTGATGGTAACGGCGAAGCCGCGCACCGGGCCGGTGCCGAAGACGAACAGCATGACATGGGCGAGCAGCGCCGTCACGTTGCTGTCGAGAATGGTGCTGTAGGCGCGGGAAAATCCGGCCTCCAAGGCGCCAAGCGGCGTTCGGCCATTCTTCACCTCCTCGCGGATGCGCTCATTGATCAGAATATTGGCATCGACCGCCATCCCGAGTGTGAGCAGGATGCCGGCCATGCCGGGGAGCGTCAGCGTCGCCTGTAAAAGCGAGAGCACAGCGAGCATCAGGATCAGATTGGCGACCAGCGCGAGATTGGCGATCCAGCCGAACAGCCCATAAAACACCGCCATGAAGGCGATGACGAGGACGAAGCCGACGGCGAGCGCGATCGCCCCGGCGCGGATCGAATCGGCGCCGAGTTCCGGCCCCACGCTCCGCTCCTCGACGACGGTGAGCGGCGCGGGGAGGGCCCCGGCGCGGAGTAAAAGTGCGAGATCGGTCGCGGTCTTGGCATCGAACCGGCCCGAAATCTGCCCGCGCCCGCCGGTGATCGGCTCGCGGATGACGGGGGCGCTGATCACCTTGTTGTCGAGGACGATGGCGAAGGGTTTGCCGACATTGGCGCGGGTGGTGTCGGCGAAACGCCGGGCGCCGATGCTGTCGAAGGTGAAATTCACCACCCAGTCCCCGGTCTGCGGGTTCTGGCCGGCGCGGGCGTCGGTGAGATTGGCGCCATCGACCTCGACATGCTTCCTGACCGGGAGTTTCGCCCCCGGCTGGTCGGCGAGCGGCAGGAACTCGACCCCCGGCGGCGCCGGGCCGGCGGCGGGATTGGCCTCGGCATCGAGCAGATGGAAGGTCATTTTCGCGGTCTGGCCGAGCAACGCTTTGATCCGCTCCGGGTCCGAGATGCCGGGGAGCTGGACGATGATGCGGTCGTCGCCCTGGCGGGCGATTTCGGGGTCGATCACGCCGGTTTCATCGATGCGCCGGCGGACGATCTCGATCGATTGCGTGATCGCGGCGTTGGCCCGCTCGGTGATCGCGACCGGCGAGAGCGTGAGCGCGATCGCGTCAGTCGCGAAGGGCGCGACGCTCACCTCCTCCTGCCCCGGCGCCGTGTTCGCCTGGCCGAGGCCAAGCGCCGTGCGCAACGCGGCGAGCGCTGGCGCCTGCTGCGCCGGGTCACGAAGATGGAAGACGACGCGGTTCTGGTCGGGCTCGGCGCCGAGGCGGAGATAGCCGATATTGGCGGCAAGCAGGGTGCGCCGCGTGGTATCGACGAGGCCTTCGAGCCGCTCGCGCAGCACCGCCTTGGTATCGACTTCCAAAAGCAGATAGCTGCCCCCTTGCAGGTCGAGCCCGAGATGGACCTGCCGCCAGGGCAGCCAAGGTGCCGGCGCACGGATGAGATTGGGCAGGCAGAACAGCGCGCCAAGGACGCAGATTCCAAGGATCAGCGTGATTTTGAGGCGGCTGAAGCTGAGCATGGCGGATGGCGGACTCCCCTCGCGAATGGCGGCGGAGAATGACGAGCCGCAAGGAGGATTGCAACCCGGCGCGCAACCGCCGCGATGCGAGGCATCTCTGGCCCCTCTTCGCCAAGGCTGCTACCGATGTTCCACGCAATGGCGGAGGGCGGCGGCGTGGTAAGGGTCGGGGTGATCGGGGCCGGGCATTTCGGGCGGTTTCATGCCCTCAAACTCGCCGCCGCCAAGCGCGCGGTGCTCGCGGGCGTCACCGATACCGATCCCGCGCGGGCGCAAGCGCTCGCGCGCGAGACGCGCGCGCCGGCGCTCGCGCTCAAAGATCTCCTCGCCGCGTCCGATGCCGTCGTCATCGCAGCGCCAGCGGAGGCGCATTTCGCGCTCGCGGCGGAAGCGCTTTCGGCGGGCAAGCATGTGCTGGTGGAAAAGCCGATCGCCGCCAGCCTCGACCAGGCCGATGAACTCGCCGCCCGCGCCAAAGCCGGCGGACGCGTGCTCCAGGTCGGGCATTTGGTGCGCTACAGCGCCGAATACGCGGCGGTCGCGGCACGGATGCAAAACCCGCTTTATATCGAGGCGACCCGTATTGCGCCCTTCAAGCCGCGCGGCACCGATGTCTCGGTGATCCTCGACCTCATGATCCACGATCTCGATCTCGTGCTCGCCCTGGTGCAAAGCGAGATCGCCAGCATCGATGCGGTCGGCGCGCCGATCGCAAGCGCCCATGAAGACATCGCCAATGCCCGCGTGCGGTTCGAAAACGGCGCTGTCGCGACCATCACGGCGAGCCGGATTTCGCTTAAAACCGAGCGCAAGATGCGGCTATTCGCGCAAAAGGGCTATATGTCGGTCAATTTCGTCGACCGCAAATTGATGCTGATCGGGCGCGAGCGGGGTCTCCCGATTCCCGGCGGGCAGGGCTATCGCATCGAGGAGACGAGCTGGCGTGAGCATGACGCGCTCGAAGCCGAACACGCCGCCTTTATCGCCGCGATCCTCGATGGCGCGCCGGTCGTCGTCGATGCCGCCGCTGGGCGGCGGGCGCTGGCCGCAGCCCTTGCGGTCGCCGAAAGCATGGCGGCCTCGCGCGCCGTCGCCCTCGCCTCAGGCTTGCTCCAGACTCTCGAGGACGGCGGCGGCGGCGGCCTCTGAGGGCAGGCCGGCAGGCGGGCGCAGGGTTGCGAGCACGGCGCGAAACGCCTCACGCTGCGCCGCCGCCAGCGCCGGCGTGGTGATCAGGCCGGAGACGGTCGCGGCCAGGCGTTCGGGCGAGCAATTCTCCTGCAGCAATTCCGGCACCACTTCGCGCCCGGCGAGCAGATTGACCATCGCGACGTGTGGGACGCGGATCAGCCGCCGCGCGATCATCGCGGTGAGCGCATTGACGCGGTAGGTCACCGCCATCGGCGCGCCGGCGAGTGCCAATTCCAGGGTCGAGGTGCCGGATTTGGTCAGCGCCGCGCTGGCCGCGGCGAAGGCATCGTGCTTGCCCGCGATCTCGCTCACCACTAGGGGCTTTATCGGCCAGTCGGCGGCCGCGCGCGCGACCGCTTGCGCAACCGCGCCCGCCGCCGGCACGACCGGGACGAGAGAAGGAAACCGCGCGGCGAGCAGTGCGACCGTTTGGCCGTAGACCGGCAGGAGCCGCCCGGCCTCGCTCGGCCGGCTGCCGGGCATCAGGATCACCAAAGGCGCGTCGGCGGCGATGCCATGGGCGGCGCGAAACCGCGCACCATTGCCCTGATCGGCGCCTGATTCCAAAACCGGGTGGCCGACGAAACGGGCATCGAGGCCAAAGCGCGCGAAATAGTCGGGCTCGAACGGCAAGAGGCAGAGGAGGCGGTCCCAAAGCCCGGGAAAGCGCCGCACCCGACTCTCGCGCCAGGCCCAGACTTGGGGTGCGACGTAATGGACGCGCGTGACGCCGAGTGGTGCGATCCGGCGCAGCAGACGAAGCGCGAAACCGGGGCTGTCGATCGTTACCACGATCGCGGGGCGGCGGGCCGCGATATCGGCCACCGTCTCAGCCATCCGCCGGCGCAGTCGCCAAAGCCGCGGCACGATTTCGACCAGCCCCATGACCGCGAGTTCGTGCATCGGAAATAGGCTGGAAAATCCGAGCGCCGCCATGCGTGGCCCGCCGATGCCGGCGAAATCGAGATCCGGCCGCGCAGCGCGCAGCGCCGCCATCAGCCGCGCCCCGAGCACGTCGCCGCTATGCTCGCCGGCGAGAAGATAGATCAGCGGCATCGCGCCGCGCTCAGCGTGGGCAAAGGCGCGCGGGGGCGGGCACCGGCGCCGGCCAATCGGCGTGGTTGCGCACCCCGCCGTCCGCTCGCACCCGCGCAAGCCGCGTCGGATCGAGATGGATGATGACCATGTCCGGCGCATCGAGCGCGCCACGCGCGAGAACGCCATCCTCGGGAAAGCCGCGATCGACCGGCCCAAAAGCGCCAGCATAGCCGCGATTGACATCGAGGGTCGCCGACCAGGGCGCAAGCCCGACGGTCGGCGCGATCGCGACGTAGCATTGGTTTTCCAGGGCACGGGCGCGCGCCGCGAGCCGCACGCGGTTGAAGCCGGCGATCGTATCGGTGCAGCTCGGGCAGAGAATGAGCCACGCCCCCACCTCGACCTGGGCGCGCACCAGGGGCGGGAATTCGACGTCATAGCAGATCGCGATGCCAAGCAGACCCCAGCGGGTTTCAAAGACCGCCGGCGGCGCCCCCGGCGAAACCCGCCATTCTTCGGCCTCGAACCGGGTCATCACCCGCTTCTCCTGGAACGCGATCCCACCCCGCTCGTCGATCAGCGGCGCGCGGTTGCGAACCGCGCCCGCCGCCGCCATTGGCAGTGTCCCGGGCAGCAGCCAGAGGCGATGGCGGCGGGCGCACTCGCGCATCACGGTGATCAAGGCGTCCGCTTCGGCGGTGACGAGCGCGAGTTCGGCGGCGACATCGGGGGTTTTGACCGCGGCACCGGCGATCTCGACCGCGGCGTATTCGCCGAGCATCAGGAGATCGGCGCCGCGTGCCTTGGCTTCGCCGGCGAGGCGGTCGAGCTTTGCCGCGAACCCGGCAACGCCGGCGACGCGCTCGATCGGATACTGCGCCAGCGCGAGGGTGAGCGGGGCCGGCGCGCTCACGGCAGGGGCGCGCCAGTGAGAGATTTGACCCAGAAGCCGAGACGATGCTCGCTTTCCTCTGTGGCACCCACTTCCCGCCAGCGCATCACGCAGGAAAGCTCGGGGCGCGGGGTGAAACCGCGTTTGCGCCAGAAGGAATCGAGCGGGACATAATCCGGCGGCCGCGCTGGATGGTCGGGCGGGCGCTGGACGGCGCAGAACGTCGCGAAATCGGCGTTCGAGACCGCGCTTGCATGGGCCTCGCGGGCGGTGAAAAACGCAACGCCGATGCCCTGGCCGCGATAGTCCGCCAAAAGCACCGACTCGCCGAAATAGAAAAACCGCTCGGGCGCAAGGCCGCGGGCGCGAAACGGCGCTTGCACGTTCGCGCTCTCGGCGGCAAGCGGAAGGCAGGTCGCAGCCCCGATGACGCGCCCGCCCGCCCGCGCCAGAATGACCGCCGCGTGCGGTGTTTTGACATAGGTTTCGAGATAGCCCCGCTCATACCCCTCATCGCCCTCGTAAAGATAGGGAAAGGCGCGAAAGACGGTGATGCGCAGGCGCGCGAGATCGCCGAGAAACGGCGCAAGCGCCGCCCCGGTGTAGGTTTCGATGGTGATCGGAGATGTGGAAGCGCTATCGGACATGACCCGCCCTCTTTAAGGGGTGTTGGGGCTTAGGGCAAAGAGAAGGAAATAAAGAAAATTCTTCTTTTGACTTCCGAAAAAGAAGCAAAAAGACTTTTCCCCGTGTCCTCGGAGCGGGCAGTGCTGCAAGCACTGCCCAACGGATATAAGTTTTTTGGTTCTTTTTTTCAAAAAAGAACCGCTTTAAATCCCCATCAACGCCCTGACATGGGCGGCGGCCGAGGCGGCGAGGGCATCGAGATTGTAGCCACCTTCGAGCACCGAGACGATGCGCCCGCCGGCGTGGGTTTTGGCGCAGGCGACGAGTTTTTCGCTAACCCAGGCGAAATCGCGCTCGGTCAGGCGCAATTCGGCGAGCGGGTCGGCGTGATGGGCGTCGAACCCGGCCGAAATGATGAGCAATTCGGGGGCGAAGGCATCGAGCGCGGGCAGAAGGGTCGTCTCCCACGCGATGCGGAAATCGCCGCCGTCACTTCCCGGCGCGAGCGGCACATTGACGATGTGATCGGCGATGCCGCGCGCCGCACCCGTGCCGGGATAGCAGGGATATTGGTGGCTCGAGGCGTAAAACAGATCGGGATCGGCGGCGAAGGCGGCTTCGGTGCCGTTGCCGTGATGGACATCGAAATCGACCACCGCGACCCGCCGCAAGCCCCAGCGCGCGCGGGCTTGCTCGGCCGCGATGGCGGCGTTGTTGAAGAAGCAGAACCCCATCGCGCGGCCGGGCTCGGCGTGATGCCCGGGCGGGCGGACGGCGACGAAGGCGGCGCGTGCCCAGCCCTCCATCACCGCATCCACCGCCGCCGCGGCGCCGCCGGCGGCGTGCAGCGCGGCTTCGGCGCTGCCGCGGCTCATCATCGTGTCGGCATCGAACGGCACGATGTCACCTTCCGCCGGGCGGGTTGCGAGAATGGCGGCGACATAGTCGGCGCCGTGGACGCGGGTGAGCTGCTCGTGGCGCGCCGGCGGCGCTTCCTCGCGCAGCAAGGGCGCGAATTCCGGCGCCTCTAAGGCGCGGAGCACGGCGCGCAGGCGATCGGGGCATTCCGGGTGCCAGCCGCCGGGGTCGTGGTCGAGGCAGGCGAGGTGGGTGAACAGGGCGACGCTCATGGCCGTGCCTCCGGGTTTTCTTGGCTTTTTGCGGGCTCGTCGGCGCGGCGGCGGATGAGGAAGCGGAACACCCCGGCCTCCTCGCTGAAGGCGACCAAAGCATGGCCGGTTTCGCGGCAAAATGCCTGAAAATCGGCGACCGAGGCGCGATCGGTCGCGAGCACGCGCAGCTGGGCGCCGGGCGCGAGGCCGCGCAGCACCCGATTGGCCCGCAGCACCGGCAGCGGGCAGCGTAATCCCTTGACGTCGAGAACCGTGTCGCTCATTGCGTTTCTCCCGGTGGCGAGTCTGCGGCCAAATGCGGGCGCCGGCAAGGCAGCCGCGCAATTCCGGCATGCGTCGGATGACGCCGTCCGATGCGCCTGGCGGAGATGACATCGGCAGGCAAAAATCCTATCTACCAGCGGCACCGGATCCGAGGGACGATCGATGATGGCACGTTTTGCCGCCCGTATTCCGGCGGCGCTTTTATTGGCGGCGCTCGCCGGCTGCGGCGGCTCATATTCGCCCAACACCTATGCGACGACCGCAGTGCAGCAGGCCAATAAGGTCGCGCAGGGCGTCGTTGTCGGGGTGCGCGAAATCAAGATCAGCTCGTCCGAAACCGTCGGCGCGGTGACCGGCGGCGCGATGGGCGCCATCGTCGGCAGCCAGGTGCCGGGCAGTTCGCTCGGCCAGGCTTTCGGCACCGTCGGCGGCACCATGCTCGGCGGGCTGGTCGGGGCCGGCGCCGAGCATACGGTGACTGATACCAAGGCGTTCGAATATATCGTCCGCAAGACCACCGGCGAGCTGGTTTCGGTGACCCAGAAGGACGAGGTGCCGCTCGCCATCGGCCAGCACGTCCTCGTCATCGCCGGCAATCAGGCGCGGATCGTGCCGGATTATATCGTGCCGGTCGATCCCGCGACCGAGGTCGCCAAGGCGAAGGAGCCGGTCAAGCCGGTGCCGGCGGCGGCACCAGTCGCCGCCGCGGCAACGTCAGAGGGGGTGGCCGCGGCGCAGGACGCGGCGGCGGTGCCGGCAACGCCCCCGCCGCCAGCGCCCCTTGCCCCCGCCGCTCCTCCGAGCATCACTCCCGCGCAGTAGCCGCTGCGGCCGGGCGGCGTCGCCCAAGCTGGCCTTCGCGTCGCGGTCGGAGTCTGATACCCTCATCCGTCAAAGGAAAAGAGGGAACGGGCATGACGGACATCAGCGTCGCCGAACGTACCGGCTATCGTGTCATTACGCTCAACCGGCCGGACAAACTCAATGCCACCACCGCCCCGATGCTGCGCGCGCTGCGTGCCGCATTCGAGGGCGCGGCCAATGACCGCGCTTGCCGGGCGGTGCTGCTCACCGGCGCCGGGCGCGGGTTTTGCGCGGGGCAGGATCTCGCGGCGGTCAATACCCTCGATACCGCGACCGCCGATCTCGGCGCCTTGGTGGAAGAGCTTTACAACCCGCTGATCCGCCTGATCCGAGCCCACCCGTTGCCGGTGGTGTGCGCGGTCAACGGCATCGCCGCCGGCGCCGGCGCCAATCTCGCGCTCGCCTGCGATATCGTGCTCGCCGCGCGCTCGGCCTCCTTCGTGCAGGCGTTCGCGCGCATCGGCCTCATCCCCGATGCCGGCGGCACCTGGGCGTTGCCGCGTCTGGTGGGCGATGCGCGGGCGCGGGCGCTTGCGTTGCTCGCCGAGAAGATCAGCGCCGAGCAGGCCGCCGCCTGGGGGATGATCTGGCGCGTGGTCGAAGACGAGGCGCTGATGGCCGAAGCCGAGGCGATGGCGGCCTATCTCGCCGAGCAGCCGACCGCGACCCTCGGCCTCATCAAGCGGGCGCTGCTGGCATCGGCGGGGAATGATCTCGAGACCCAGCTCGCCTTGGAGCGCGATCTTCAGCGCGAGGCCGGGCGCAGTGGCGATTATGCCGAGGGCGCGCGCGCGTTCCTCGAGAAGCGGCCGCCGCGCTTTACGGGCGGGGCGTGATGACGCGGGCGGATGCGCTCGCGCGCGCCTGCGCCGAGGCGATGTGGCGGGACGACCAAGCGAGCCGCGCGCTCGGCATGGAGATCCTGGCCGTCGCCCCCGGAGAGGCGCGCCTTGCCATGACGATCCGCGCTGAGATGGTGAACGGGCATGGCACCTGCCATGGCGGGTTCATCTTCCTCCTCGCCGATTCCGCCTTCGCCTTCGCCTGCAACAGCGAAAACGAAAAGGCGCTCGCCCAGCACTGCGCGATCACCTTCCTCCGCCCGGCGCGGCGCGGCGAGCGCCTGGAGGCGGAGGCGGTGAAACGGAGTGACGCCGGGCGCAGCGGCATTTACGACATCACCGTCCGCACGTCCGACGGCACCGTCATCGCCGAGTTTCGCGGCCAGTCGCGGCGCATCGGCGAGCGGTTTTTTCCCGAGGAGGCCACCGATGCCACGCCCTGATCTCGCCCCCGACCGCGCCGATCTGGCGCCGATCGAGATCGCCTCACGCGATGAAATCGCAGCACTCCAGCTCGCGCGCCTCAAAAAGACGCTCGCCGAGGCCTATGCCAACGTGCCGCATTACCGCGCCGCGTTCGAGGCCGCCGGTGTCCATCCCGAGGATTGCCGGACGCTGGAGGATCTCGCGCACTTCCCGATGACGACCAAAGCCGATCTTCGCGCAACCTACCCGTTCGGCCTGTTCGCGGTGCCGCGCGCGGCCCTGGCGCGTATCCATGCCTCGTCCGGCACCACCGGCAAGCCGACCGTGGTCGGCTATACCCGGGGCGATCTCGATGTCTGGGCGGCGCTGGTCGCCCGCTCGATCGTTGCCGCCGGCGGACGGGCGGGGATGATGCTGCACAACGCCTATGGCTATGGTCTTTTTACCGGCGGGCTCGGCCTTCATGCCGGGGCCGAGCATCTCGGCTGCGTCGTGGTGCCGGTCTCAGGCGGGATGACCGAGCGGCAGGTGCAGCTCATCGCCGATTTCGCCCCTGACATCATCACCGTGACACCGAGCTATCTGCTCGCGATCCTCGATGAATTCCGCCGCCAAGGGCGGGATCCGCGCGCGACCTCGCTCAAGGTCGCGATCCTCGGCGCCGAGCCCTGGTCGGAGGCAATGCGCGCCGAGATCGAGGCGGCGTTCGACATTCATGCCGTCGATATTTACGGGCTTTCCGAGGTGATGGGGCCGGGGGTGGCTTCCGAATGCGTCGAAACCAAGGACGGGCTTCATCTCTGGGAAGACCATTTCTACCCCGAGATCATCGACCCCGAGAGCGGCGCGGTCCTTCCCGATGGCGAACGCGGTGAACTCGTTCTCACCTCCCTCACCAAGGAAGCGATGCCGGTGATCCGCTACCGGACGCGCGATTTGACACGGCTTCTTCCCGGCACGGCGCGGAGTTTTCGGCGAATGGAACGCATCCAGGGCCGCTCGGATGACATGATCATCCTCCGCGGCGTCAACGTCTTTCCGAGCCAGATCGAGGAGATCCTGCTGCGCTCGGCTTTTCTCACCGGGCATTATCAGATCGAGTTGACCCGGGAGGGAAGAATGGACGCGATGGCGGTGCGGATCGAGGCGGAGCCCGACGCCTGGGGCACGCCGGCGCTCGCCGGCGAGGACGTGAACCTCGCCCACCACATCAAGGACACCATCGGCGTCACCGCGAGCGTCGCTATCGTCGCCCCGGGCAGTATCGAACGCTCGCTCGGCAAGGCGCGCCGCGTCATCGACCGGCGCGGGCAGCAAACGGGCTGAACCCTCGTCTTACACGGCCTTGCGGCGGCGGAGCAGCGCCAGACCCGCGAGGCCGGCGCCGAGCAGGCTCGCGGAGGCCGGCTCCGGCACCGTCGGCTGGCCGGAATAGATCGCAAGGTTGGAGATCGTGCCGTCGAAATATTCGGAATAGGTGCCGAATTGGGTGCCGACCCGCGTCTCGGTGCCGGTCTGCGGCGCAGTCACCGCGATCGAGGAGGAATAGACCTCGGTGCCATCGATGAAGAATTGGGTGCCGGAGGCGTCGCTGATCAGTTCGTAGGCGTGCGAGACATTGAGGCTCGGCGTTGCGACCGGGATCCCGGCGAGACTGTCGCCGAGCCGGAATTCGCCGCCGGCAAGACCGATATAGAAACCCGGGCCACCGGAGTAACCTTGCGAGACCATCTCGACAATGCCGTTGCTATAGGCGGCGATGGTGGCGTCGAACGTGATGCTGAAATCTGAACGCGGGATGGCGAACCCGGAAATCTGGGCATAGGCCGACGAGCCGTTCAGAACGAGGCCGCCGCTGCTGACGGTCGCGCCGCCTTCGAGGGTCGCGTTCATGCCGCCGACACTGTCCGTGCTGGCATTGTCGAAGCTGTAATCATGCAGCAACGCCGCTGCGGCGGGTGTGGCCGCCAACAAACTCCCCGGAATGAGGCTGATGCCGAGCAGAAAAAACCGGAACCGCGCCATGGCTTCAGTTTCCCTGGCCAAAAATTACAAATGCGATTCAATTAAAGGATTATTTAATCGAAATCAACAAAAATTTACCGCGCGCGAGGCATCATCCGTCCCGCGTCGGCGAATGCCAGGCCGCGCCGCGACCGGCATGCGGGCGCAGCGGCGATGGCGGGCGGTAAGACCGGCGCCGGAACGCCGCTGGCAAATCCGGCGCGGCGCGGGCTTACGCCAACCGGGTCTGGCCGGCGGCAGCGGGTTGGGTCACGATGGCGGGATGCAGAGGGAATCCGATCCGCGCTGTCGTCGCTGCTATCCGGGTGACACGTGGCGACGCGATGAGATGTCACGGCCGGCCCGGTGCGGCGCCCTGAACGTGCTTTTTCGCCGATGAGCGCCGTTCGCGAAATTTTCGACCGCCGCGCCGTGCGCTGCAAGCGCGAGCGCGCGGCGGCGCGGGTCGGGCTGGTCGCCGATCTGTTGGGCGAGTTCGCGGCGCGGCTGATCGACCGGCTCGATGATACGACGCGACGGTTTTCGCGCGCGCTCGATCTCGGCGGGCGCGGCGTGGTTGCGCCCTTGTTGCGCGCGCGCGGGATCGCGGTGGTTTCTGGCGACCTTTCGCCCCGCATGGCAGCGCTTTCCGGGGCGCCAGCCGTCGCCCTCGATGAGGAGTTTCTGCCCTTCGCGCCGGCGAGCTTCGACCTCGTGATCGCCTCGCTCTCGCTGCACGAGGTCAATGATCTCCCCGGCGCCTTGATCCAGATCCGCCACGCTCTGGCGCCGGGCGGGCTTTTCCTCGCCAGCCTGCCGCTGCTCGGCACGCTCGGCGAGTTGCGCGCAGCCCTTCTCGAAACCGAGGCGGCGATCAGCGCGGGGGCTGCCGCACGGGTCTCGCCCTTCCCCGATCTTCGCGACTGCGCCGGGCTTCTCCAGCGCGCCGGATTCGATCTCCCGGTCGCCGATAGCGAGGAGATCCCCCTGCTCTATGCCGAGCCGCTGGCGCTGCTCCGCGATCTCCGCGCCGCCGGCGAGGGCAATGCGCTGGCAGCGCGCAGCCGGCGCATCCCGCCGCGCGCCCTGTTTCCCGCCGCCCTCGCCACTTTGCCGCGCCATGATGGGCGCGTCAGGGCGACGTTGCGGCTCGCTTTCTTGACCGGCTGGGCCCCGGATTGACCCTTGTCAGAGTCGCGCGGGCCGCGTATGGCGGTTGCGAGCGTTTCATCGTGGAGGATCGGTCGGATGCGCCTTGCGGTGCTGAGGGAACGTCACGCCTTCGAAACTCGCGTGGCGGCAACGCCGGAGACGGTGAAAAAATTGATCGCGCTCGGCCTCGCCGTGGTGGTCGAGACCGGCGCCGGGCATGGCGCCGCGATCGCCGATGACGAATTCCGTGCCGCCGGCGCCGAGATCGGCGCCGATGCCGCGGCGACGCTTGCCGAGGCTGACATCGTCTTCGCGGTGCAGATGCCGGAGGCCGATATCCGGGCGCAGATGAGGCGTGGCACCCTCCTCGTCGCGATCGCCAATGCCTTTGCCGACACGTCCCTGGTGCCGGCGCTGGCGGAAGCCGGGATCGACGCCGTGGCGATGGAATTGCTGCCCCGCATCACCCGCGCCCAAGCGATGGACGTGCTGTCGAGCCAGGCCAATCTCGCCGGCTACCGCGCCGTCACCGAGGCCGCGGTGACGTTTCAGCGCGGATTTCCGATGATGATGACCGCCGCCGGCACGGTGCCGCCGGCACGCGTCTTCGTCATCGGCGCCGGGGTCGCCGGGTTGCAGGCGATCGCGACGGCGCGGCGGCTCGGCGCCATCGTCTCGGCGACCGATGTCCGCCCCGCCGCCAAGGAAGAGATCAAATCGCTCGGCGCTGCCTTCGTCGGCGTCGAGGACGAGGAGACCGCCGCCCAGACCGGCGCCTATGCCCGCGAGATGAGCGAGGCCTTTCGCCAGAAGCAGGCGGAATTGATGGCCGCGACCGTCGCCAAGAACGATATCGTGATCTGCACCGCCCTCGTCATGGGGCGCAAGGCGCCGGTGATCGTGACCGCGCCGATGGTCGCGGCGATGCGGCCGGGGAGCGTGATCGTCGATCTCGCCGCCGAGTCCGGCGGCAATTGCGCGCAAACGGTGGCGGGAGAAAGCCATGTCACCGAAAACGGCGTCACCATTCTCGGCTGGCGCAACTGGCCGGGGCGGATCGCCGTGGCCGCGAGCAATCTCTATGCGCGCAACCTGCTCACCTTTCTCTCCATGTTCTGGGATAAGGAGGCGAAGGCGCCCAAGCTCCCCGAAAGCGACGATATCATCAAAGGCGTGCTGCTGACCCGGGGCGGGGCGGTGGTGCATAGCCAGTTCCAGCCCCCGAAAGCCGCGTAAGAAGGTCGAGGAAGATCGCCGATGAATCCCCATGAATTGGCCGAAGAGGCCGCCGGGCTCGCGGATCGTGCGAGCGCGCTTGCCGAACATGCCCGCCAGATGGCCGAAACCATGGCGCCCGCCATCCATGCCGGCGCGCCGTTCGTCTATCTTCTGACGGTGTTCGTGCTCGCCTGTTTCGTCGGTTATTACGTGGTGTGGAATGTCACACCGGCGCTGCACTCGCCGCTGATGGCGGTGACCAATGCGATCTCCTCGGTGATCATCGTCGGCGCCATGCTGGCGACCGGGCTTGCCGCGACCGGGATCGGCGTCGGATTCGGGTTCGTTGCGGTGCTGCTGGCGTCTGTGAACATCTTCGGCGGCTTCGTCGTCACCCAACGCATGCTGCAAATGTTCCGCAAGAAGACGAAGTGAGGACGCCATGCCCGAAAGCGTGACTTCGGCGGCCTATCTTCTCGCTGCCGTTCTCTTCATCCTGGCGCTGCGCGGCCTCTCGCATCCCGATAGCTCGCGGCGCGGCAATCTTTTTGGCATGGTGGGGATGGTCATCGCCATCCTCGCAACCCTCGCGCATGGCGCGATGTCGCTTGCCGGCTATGGGCTCATCGTGCTCGGGCTTGCGATCGGCGGCGGGATTGGGGTCGCCGTCGCGCTTCGCATCAAAATGACGGCGCTGCCGCAGCTCGTCGCCGCGTTTCACTCGCTGGTCGGGCTCGCCGCGGTGTTCGTCGCCGCCTCGGCGCTGGCCGCGCCACAAGCATTTGGCATCGGCGAACCCGGCGCCATTCATCTCGAAAGCCTGATCGAGATGTCGATCGGCCTTGCGATCGGCGCCATCACCTTTTCCGGCTCGGTGATCGCGTTTGCGAAATTGCAGGCCCTGATGCGTGGCGCGCCGATCACTTTCCCCTTTCAGCATCAGATCAATCTCGCGATCGGCATCGCCATCGTCCTTCTCGTCATCGCCTTTGTTGCGACCGGCGGCGTGGCGACGCTGTTTTGGCTGATCGCGCTGCTCGCCTTCCTGCTCGGGTTTCTGCTCATCATTCCGATCGGCGGCGCCGACATGCCGGTGATCGTCTCGATGCTGAACTCCTATTCCGGCTGGGCGGCGTCGGGGATTGGCTTTACCATCCAGAACCTCGCGCTGATCATCACCGGCGCCCTCGTCGGCTCCTCCGGCGCCATTCTTTCCTACATCATGTGCAAGGGCATGAACCGCAGCATCATCAACGTGCTGCTCGGCGGCTTCGGAACCGATTCCAGCGCCGCCGGCCCGGCCGGCGCCGGGATCGGCGACCGCACCGTCAAAAGCGGCGCCGCCGAGGATGCCGCTTTCATCTTGAAGAACGCCTCCAAGGTGATCATCGTGCCGGGCTACGGCATGGCGGTCGCGCAAGCGCAGCATGCCTTGCGCGAAATGGCCGATCTCCTGAAAGCCGAGGGCGTCGAGGTCAAATACGCAATCCACCCGGTCGCCGGCCGCATGCCCGGGCACATGAACGTGCTGCTCGCCGAAGCCAACGTGCCCTATGACGAAGTGTTCGAACTCGAACAGATCAACAACGAGTTCTCGACCGCCGACGTCGCCTATATCATCGGCGCCAATGACGTCACCAACCCGGCGGCGAAGACCGACGCCTCCTCGCCGATCTACGGCATGCCGATCCTCGAAGTGGACAAGGCGAAGACGGTGCTTTTCATCAAACGCTCGATGGCCTCGGGCTATGCCGGCGTCGAGAACGAACTCTTCTTTCGCCCCAACACCATGATGCTGTTTGGCGACGCGAAGAAAATGACCGAGGAAATCGTCCAGGCGCTCAATCACTGACGCAAACCCGGTTTTACGAGCACGCAAGAATCGTTGGAACCACCGGGTCGAGGGTGAACGCGACCGTTTGCCGCCAGCCGAGTTCCTGCCCGGTGCCGACATCCCTGACCCGGCAGGGGCGCGGCAAGGTCAGGGTGAGCGGCCATGGCGTGCGCGGCGCGGCGGAAAAATCGCGCTGGATGGCGATAACCATCCGCCCGTCAGCCGCCGCAAGCCGGGTCATGGTGACATCCTCGGGCGCTGCCCCCGTCGCGGTTGCGAGCATGAGCGGCGGCGCCAGACCGGCTTTGGCGAGGATGTGCGCAAGGCGTGGGCCGGCGTCCTTTGCGTCAGGGTCGAAGCGGGTCATCGCCCCATCAAAGGCCGGCGCGGCGCGGCGCCGGCCATGCTCGTCGAAGCGCCCGGGGATGGTGGTTGCGATCACTATCCCGCCGCCGGCGGTGAAACGGCTGATCGCCGAGATCTCCGCCTGCGACAGAGCGAGCGAGTCCGGCAGAAGAAGAACGCGAATCCCCGCTTTCAGCCAATCGCCACGAGCGAGCGCGGCCGGTGACAGAATAGCCGGCTGCCAGCCACGCGCACCGAGGAGATGGAGAAAGCCGGCGATGGCATGGCTTTGCGGGTTGTCTTGATATTCCGCATCGGCGCCGCGCGCTGCCCAGTCACCGCCGTCGGCGGCGCGATCGAGGAGCCAACGCAGCCGAAAACTCGCCGGCGAATAGAGGATCGCGATCGGATCGACAGGACGCCGAGCGGTGACCAGGAGATCCCCGAGCGGGCCGCGCAGCGCCGCGAAATCCGCCGCCGCCGCCCGCCCCCAGGGGCCGAGCCGGCCATCCGACGTCGCGAGCGCCTGGTTTTCGTCCCATAAAATCACCCCGCCCATGCCCGCGAGCACGCCATGCCAGAGCGCCGCGCGGGAAGCCGGATCGGCGCCGGCGATGGTCATCAACGTGATCAGTTTCGGGTTCATCGCACGCGCGATGGCAACGCTCGCGCCGAAATCATAGATTTCCATCACATCCACGGCATTGGCCAAACGGGTGTAGTCATAGCCCCCCCAACCCGGGATCTGCGCGCCCTCGATCGCCGCGAGCGCGCTCGGGTCAGCGGCGTGGACGGCCGCGGTGCCGGCATGAACCGCCTCGGCAAATGAAACATCCATCCACGCCTTGAAATCCATCCACGGCGCGAGATTGGCCATCCCGCCGGCCAGCGCCTGGTCGGTGGTTTCCGGCATGATTTCGTCCCAGCCCCGATAGCGCGTTCCCCAAGTGCGGTTGAGGGCGGCGAGATCGCGATACTGATTACGCAGCGAGGCACGAAAGCGCGCAAGCGCCAGCGGCGAAAAATCGAAATCCCAGGCGGCGGAGAGATCGCCGATCCCGGCCTCGTCGGCGAGGTCGTAATAAAGCGGCCGATCGGCGCGTAGCGTCTCGACGATGTGCGCAAGGCGCGCGGCAACGGCATGCCACGCAGCCGCATCGACGAGGCTCGGGACGCGCTGAAACGGCGCGAGAGCGCGGGGATCAGCGCGATGCTGCGCTTGCGCGGCAAGAAACGCCGCGTTTACCGCCGCACTTCCTTGCCAGCGATGATAGGGGCTGTAAAAATCGGTCGCGATATTTTCGACATAAAAACGAAGACCAAGCGCGCGATAGGTCGCGATTTGCGGATCGGCGACGGTTTCCCCGCCGTCACGGCGCGCCCGCACCATTCCCGCCGAGACGCCGATCTCACGCAACGCCGCGATTTGGGCGGCGGTTTCGGCCTGATAGAGAATGATCTCGAAATGCGGCCAGTCAGCCGCGTTTGCGGGGGCGAGGAAAGTTAGAAGGAGGAATAAGGGGAAAAAGAGTTCTTTTTTGAAAAAAAGAACCAAAAAACTTTTATCCCGTTGGGCAGTGCCCTTCCGAGGAGGTTGACGTTCCGAGAAACCAGGACAAACGTCTTTTTGCTTCTTTTTCTTCAGAAAAAGAAGCACTTCCTAACGACCCGGGCCGAGATATTTCCGATAGGCGGCGATCCAGTTCGCGGCAATGTCATGCTGCGCGGTGGCGAGCGGGAGACGGTGGGAACAGACGAGTTCGTTCAGCGCCCGCTCCAAATCGTCCTTGCGCGCTGCATCCCAGCCATTGCGGGCATGGCGCGGCTCGACCCAGAGATTGGCCCAGGCCAGCGGCGCGCCGCCGAGTTCGAGCGGGATGAGATGATCGAGTTCGTAAAAACGCAGCCGCTCGCCACGATGGCCATAGGCCGCCATCAGATCGCGCTTCATCCGATAGCTGACATCCTCGGGCGGGCGGACGCTGTGGGCGTAGCCAGGAACGCAGATCGTGCTTGCGATATTGGCCTCGGTCACCCGCGGGTCGATGGCGCCCGGTGTCAGCCGCGGATCGGGGAGAACTTGCGCGCCGGCGGGAAGAGCGATGACAAGGAAAAAACCCGCGAGCGCGAGCCGGCGCCGCATGTCACCGCTCACCGGCCACTATTCCGCCGCCGCTGCCACCGGCGCAAGCATGTGAAACCCTTCATAGCCGTTTGCCGCCACCTTTTCGCAGATTTCACGATAGACGCCGACCCCGCCGATATAGGGCATGAACACGCGCGGCTTGCCCGGAATGTTCGCGCCCATGTACCACGAATTCGCGGCGGGATATAATGTCTTGTGCGCGACCTCGTTGACATGCGCGACCCAAGAATCTTCGGCCTCGGCGCTCGCCTCGATGCCGGCGGCGCCCTGGGCGCGAAGATCGGCGAGGCAGCGCACGATCCAATCGACATGCTGCTCGATCGAGACCATCATGTTGCTCAGAACCGAGGGACTGCCAGGGCCGGTGATCATGAAGAGATTGGGAAATCCCGCCGCCATCAGGCCGAGATAGGTGCGCGGCCCGGCCGCCCATTTCTCACGCAGGCTTTCGCCCTTGTCATTCTCGATCGCAATCGCGTTGAGCGCGCCGGTCATGGCATCGAAGCCGGTCGCGAAGACCAGCGCATCGCATGCGTAATGCGCATCCTTGGTCTCGACCCCGGTTTCGGTGATCGCGGTGATCGGGGCTTCGCGGATATCGACGAGGGTGACGTTGGGGCGATTGAAGGTCGCGAAATAATCGCTATCGACACAGATGCGCTTGGTGCCGATCGGATAGCTGGTCGGCGTGAGCTTCGCTGCCGTCTCGGGATCGTGGACGATCGCGCGAATTTTCTCGCGCACGAAGGCGGCCGCGGTTTCGTTCGCTTCCTGGCTGACGATCAAATCGTTGAACGCCGCCATGAAGGGAATCCCGCCCGCCGCCCAGCGTTCCTCGTAGATCTTGCGGCGCGTCTCGTCATCGACCTCGAGCGCGGATTGATTGTTGAGGTCATAGACGATGCCGTTTCGCGTCTCCCATGCCCGTGCCCGCAATTCCGGATAGCGCGCTTTCCACATCGCCTCGTATTCCGCTGGCATCGGGCGGTTATGGGCCGGGATGCTGTAATTCGGCGTGCGCTGAAACACCGTCACCGCCGCTGCCGCTGCCGCAATCACCGGGATCGCCTGGATCGCCGACGAGCCGGTGCCGAGGACGCCAACCCGCTGGCCGGAAAAATCGACCTCTTCATGCGGCCAATGCCCGGTGTGATAGGTGGGGCCGCGAAAGCGCTCGCGCCCGGGAAAATTCGGAACCCGTGCCGCAGACAAACAGCCAGTTGCCATCACGCAGTATCGCGCCATGACGCGATCGCCGCGATCGGTTGTGATCTCCCAGCGGCAGCGGGCGCGCTCGAATTGGGCGCGCTCGACACGGGTCTCGAAACGAATATCGCGGCGGAGATCGAAACGCTCGGCGACGTGCTGGGCATAACGCAAAATCTCGGGCTGCGGCGCGTAGATTTCCTGCCAGTGCCATTCTTGCTGTAACTCGGGAGAAAATGAGTAGGAATACTGCATGCTCTCGACATCGCAGCGGGCGCCAGGATAGCGATTCCAATACCAGGTGCCGCCGACATCGCTCGCCGCTTCGAAGACGATCGTGCGCAGGCCAAGCGCGCGCAGCCGATAGAGCAGATACATCCCCGAAAACCCGGCGCCGACAATGACGACATCGACCTCGCCGGTGAGCGGTGGACCCGATTCCCGCACCGTCATGTTCGCTTTCTCCCTTTATTTGCCATCATATCAGCCGATGACCCCGGCCTCGCGCCATGCCGCGATCTCATGCATCTCATAGCCGGCTTCACGCAGGATCGCCTCGCTATCGGCGCCGAGCGCGGGTGCGCGGTGCGGCGGCGTTTTGGCTTCGCCGGCGATCTCGAACGGGCTGCTCACGGTCAAAAAATCACTGTCGGCGAGCGGGACGAGCGCGCGAATGGCGCGCGCCTGATGATCATGCGCGATATCGCTCGGCGTTGCGACGACGCCGAAGGTGAGACCATGCGCATCGAGGCGCGCGCGCCAGTCGGCGAGATCACGGCAGGCGAAAACCTCGTCGAATACCGCGATCAGCGCCGCGGCATTGTCATGACGCGCTTTGGTGCTCGCAAAACGCGGGTCGGTGAGCAGATCGGGACGATCGAGCGCTTGCACGAGATCGGGAAATTGCCGGTCTTCGTTGAGCATCGACAAAATGAACCAGCGCCCATCCCGCGTGCGATAATGATGGGCGCAGGCATTCGGCGCCCGCTCGCGCGGCGGCCGAGGGAAGAACTCAGCGCCGCACAGGGCCGCCTGCGCGAGACAACCATTCGACCACAGACCATTGGCGAGCAGCGAGGTTTCGACATGCCCGCCGCGTCCGGTCCGCTCGCGACGCAGCAACGCCGTAACGATCGCGGCATAAAGCGCGACCGCGGTCGGATGATCGCCCATGCCAGGCACCGAGCGCGCCGGCGGCTGATCGGCGCTCGCGCGGACTTGGTCCATCAAGCCGGAGCGCGCCCAGTAAGCGGTCGAATCGAATCCCGTTTTGCCCGCCTCGTCTCCCACCTCGCCATAAGCGGTGAGCGAGGCATAGATCAGACGTGGGTTGCCCCGCGAGAGATCGGCGTGGGCAATGCCAAGCCGCCCACGCACGCCGAGCGGCATATTGGTGATGAACACATCCGCGCTTTCGACCAGGCGGAGAAGGATGGCGCGGCCGGCGGCGGATTTGAGGTCGAGCGCAAGGCTCCGCTTATTGCGGCCATCGAGCAGCCAAGTATAATTTTCCGCGCTGCGCGGATAGCCCGGCATCGCCGCCAGCGCGCGATAAGGATCGCCGGCGCCAGGCGGTTCGATTTTGATTACCTCGGCCCCGAAATCCCCGAGGATGGTCGCAGCGGCAGGCCCGGCGATGAAACTCGCGCAATCGATGACCCGGAGCCCGGCGAAAAGCGACATGGGGTTTCCTCGTAGCAGCCTTTAGCGCAATCAGAGTGCCATGCTCTCCCGATGTGGGCAACCGCCGCCGATTGCGCCGCACCTGCCAGGCTGCTTGACGGGCGGCGCCTGTCATCGCGCAAGGGCAAGGGCGCGCATAATCCGGACGAGTCTCTGAACAACGCGTTGCAGCAGCGGATGTCAGGTATGCCGCATGACTGTCATGGAGAAGGGTGGGAATCAGTAGTTACAAAAAATTCTTGAATGAGCATTTTTTGTTATATATCTTGGCGCCCCAGCGGAAGGTGAGGGCGTTCCGATGTATACCCAGGCTCTGAACATCGCCGAGGCGCCGGGCGCGCCGGTCGATAGCGCCGCCGAGGCGCGGTTTCAGGCGCGGATCGATGCCGAACAGCGGATCGAGCCCAATGATCCCATGCCCGAGGCCTATCGCCGCACCCTGATCCGCCAGATTAGCCAGCACGCGCATTCGGAAATCGTCGGCATGCTGCCGGAGGGGAATTGGATCACCCGCGCGCCCTCGCTGCGGCGCAAGGCGGCGCTGCTCGCCAAGGTTCAGGATGAGGGCGGGCATGGGCTCTATCTCTACGCCGCCGCCGAGACGCTCGGCGTCGCGCGCGAGACGCTGGTTGATCAGCTCTTGCGCGGCGAGGCGAAATATTCCTCGATTTTCAACTATCCGACCCTCACCTGGGCGGATATCGGCGCCATCGGCTGGCTGGTCGATGGCGCTGCGATCATGAATCAGATCCCGCTCTGCCGCTGCTCCTATGGCCCTTACGCGCGGGCGATGATCCGGATTTGCAAGGAGGAGAGTTTTCACCAGCGCCAGGGGTTCGAGATCATGCTGACGCTTTGCCGCGGCACCCCGGCACAGAAGTCGATGGCGCAGGATGCGCTCGATCGCTGGTGGTGGCCGGTTTTGATGATGTTCGGCCCGCCTGATGCGCAAAGCCGCCATAGCGAGAACTCTGCGCGCTGGAAGATCAAGCGCTTTTCGAACGATGAACTGCGCCAGAAATTCCTCGACGCGACCGTGCCGCAAGCGCAGTTCCTCGGCCTTACGATTCCCGACCCCGCCCTTACCCGCGATCCTGAAACCGGCCATTGGCGCGCCGGCCCGATCGACTGGGCGGAGTTCGAGGCGGTGCTCGCCGGACGCGGCCCGTGCAACCGCGATCGTCTCGCGGCCCGGCGCCGCGCCCATGATGAAGGCGCCTGGGTGCGCGAGGCGGTGCGGGCGCACGCCGAAAAGCGGCGGGCGCGGGCGGCATGAGCGACGCTGATTTCCCGCTCTGGGAAGTGTTCATCCGCAGCCGCAACGGCCTTTCCCATCGCCATGCCGGCTCGCTCCACGCCGCCGATGCCGACATGGCGTTACAAGCGGCGCGCGATCTCTTCACCCGCCGCGGCGAGGCGGCATCCCTCTGGGTGGTGCCGGCCGCCGCCATCATCGCCTCCGACCCCGATGACGCGGAGATGTTGTTCGAGCCGACCGGGTCGAAAATCTACCGCCACCCGACATTTTACGAGGTACCCGAGGATGTCGGGCATATGTGAGCCGGCGATGGGCGCAATGGTGGGCAGCGCCGTGACCCTGGCGGAGACGCCGCTTCTCTCATACGTCCTCGGCCGCGCCGATGACGCGCTGATCCTCGGCCATCGGCTTTCGGAGTGGACGGGGCACGCGCCGATCCTGGAGGAGGAAATGGCGCTCGCTAATCTCGCCCTCGATCTGATCGGCCAGGCGCGGCTGCTTTATGAGTATGCCGGCGTGATCGAGGGCGCCGGCCGCAGCGAGGATGATTTCGCCTATTTCCGTGACCCGCCGCAATTTCGCAATCTCCTCCTCGTCGAGCAGCCAAACGGCGATTTCGCGATGACGATGCTGCGCCATTTCCTTTACGCCGCCTTCGCCGATCCCTATTGGCGGGCGATGATGGCGTCTGCCGATGCGACGCTGGCGGCGATCGCGGCGAAAGCCGAGAAGGAGATGGCCTATCACCTCCGCCATGCCGCAGACTGGGTGATCCGGCTCGGTGACGGCACGGCGGAAAGCCACCGCCGGCTCGAATCGGCGCTCGCGACGCTGTGGCCATTCACGGGTGAGATGTTCCGCGCCGAAGCGGGCGAGGCGGCGCTGATCGCGGCTGGCATCGTGATCGATCCGGCGACCCTGCGCCCGACCGCGGAGGCGACCATCGGGCGCGTTTTCACTGAGGCCGGCCTCACCCGCCCGGCCTGTGATGGCTGGCAGAGCGGCGGCCGGCGCGGGCGGCATTCTGAAGCGCTCGGCCATCTCCTTGCGACCCTGCAGCATCTCGCGCGGAGCCATCCGGGGGCGACATGGTGAGCGGCGCCGATCGCGTGACACGGGCGCGGGCGGCGCTGGCGACGGTTACGGATCCCGAGCTGCCGCCGCTCACCATCGCCGATCTCGGCATCCTGCGTGATGTCGTCGCCGATGGCGAGGGCGTCGAGGTGCTGATCACCCCGACCTATTCCGGCTGCCCGGCGATGGTCGAAATCACGGCGGCCATCCGCGCGGCCCTGGCTGAGGCCGGGATCGCCCCGGCGCGGGTGCGGACGGTGCTCGCGCCGGCCTGGACGACGGATTGGTTGAGTGCCGAAGGGCGCCAAAAACTCAGCGCGGCGGGGATCGCGCCGCCGACGCGCCAGCCGCCGCGTTGCCCGCGCTGCGCCTCGCCGGCGACCGAGCTGCTTTCTGCGTTCGGGGCGACGGCCTGCAAGGCGCTCTGGCGCTGCACCGCCTGCCGCGAACCGTTCGATGCCTTCAAATGCCACTGACCCGCCGCGCCTTTCATCGCCTGACGCTGCGCGAGGTGCGGCGTGAGACCCCGTCCGCGGTCTCGCTCGCGTTCGCGGTGCCGCCGGCGCTCAGCGACGCCTTCCGCTTCACGCCGGGGCAGTATCTGACGCTGCGCCGGGTCATCGACGGGGTCGAGGTCAGGCGTTCCTATTCGATTTGCAGCGCCCCCGGCGATGGCGAACTCCGCATCGCCGTCAAACACGTGCCGGGCGGGCGGTTCTCGACGCTCGCCAATAGCAGCCTCGCCGCCGGCGATGAGATCGAGGTCGCAACGCCCGCCGGCCGCTTCGGCCTTGCCACGGCGCGCGACGCAAAGCGCGTGTTCGCCGCCTTCGCCGCCGGCTCAGGGATCACCCCGATCCTCTCGCAACTGCGCGCGGTGTTGGGCGAAGAGCCCGAGAGCCGATTTTTTCTCGCCTATGGTGCCCGGAGTGGCGCCGAGATGATGTTTCGTGACGCGCTGTTGGCCCTCAAGAACCGCGCGCCCGGCCGTTTTGCGTTTTTCCCGGTGCTCTCGCGCGAACGCCAGGATCTCGATCTCCTCCATGGCCGCTTGGACGCCGATAAAATCACCCGCCTGCTCCGCCATGCGATCCCGGCCGGAGCCATCGACCATGCCCTGATCTGCGGCCCCGCGGCGATGGCCGAGAGCGTGGTGGCGGCGCTGCAGGATGCCGGGGTGCCGGAAGAACGCATCCGGCGTGAGCGGTTTTCGACGGAGGCACCAGCGCCCTCACCGGTGCCACCCTCCGCTGAGAGCGCGGCGGCGTGCCGGGCGACGGTGATCATCGACGGCGCCAGCCACGAGGTTCCGGTTGCCGAGGGCGAAAGCGTGCTCGCGGCCGGGCTCCGCGCTGGGCTCGATCTCCCTTATGCTTGCCGCGGCGGCATGTGCTGCTCTTGCCGGGCGCGGCTGGTCAGCGGCGCGGCCGACATGGCTTTGAATTATTCGCTGGAGCCATGGGAATTGGCGGCGGGCTTCGTCCTCACCTGCCAAGCCCAGCCACGCAGCGCCGCCATCACCGTCGATTACGATGAGGTGTGACGGCGCCGCGATGTCACGCGCTCTACACCTATTTTGGCGAGCAAGTTGGCCGGTTTTGATTGAACAGGATGGTTCAATCAAAACCTACCTTGCTCTAGCGGTGATAGTCGGCGGAGATATCTTTGTTGGTGTAGTCTTTCAGCAGCAACGTCGCGACCACCGAGATCACGCCGCAGATGAAGATGTACCAGGCGATCGCGTAACCCGAATGGTAGGAGGCAAAGAGCGCGGTTGCGATCAGCGGGGCGGGGCCGCCGGCGAAGATCGAGGCGAGCTGATAGCCGAGTGACGCGCCGCTATAGCGCAACCGGCCGGTGAAACTCTCGGCGATCAGCGCCGCTTGCGGCCCGTACATGATGTCATGCGGGATCAGGGAGACGACGATGGCGACGAAAATCCAGAACGGCACCACGGTATCGAGCAGCGCGAAATAAAGGAAGCCATAAAGCCCGGTCAGCACCGCGCCGAGGATATAGACCCGCCGCCGGCCGAAACGATCGGAGAGATGGCCCGAGAGCGGCACGGTGACGAGCGAAATCAACGAGCCGGCCAGCATCGAGAACAGCAGGAGATCGCGCGAGACCTTGAGTGTTGTGACGCCATAGGAGAAAACGAAGGCGGTGAAGACGTAAAACGGCGCGTTTTCGGCCATGCGAGCAAAGGCGCTGAGCAGGATTTCCTTGGGATGACGGCGCAGAACCTCGAGCATCGGCGCGCGCTCGATCCGGTTTTCCTCGATCAGGCGGCGGAAGATCGGGGTTTCCAGGATGCCGAGCCGGATCCAGAGCCCGAGCCCGACGAGGAGGATGCTGAGCAGGAACGGCACCCGCCAGCCCCAGGTCAAGAACTGGTCGCCCGAGAGGGCGCTGAACACCAGCACCGCGAGATTGGCGAGAAAAAGCCCGGCCGGCACGCCGAGCTGCGGCCAGGAGGCGGCGAAACCGCGATGGGCGTTGGTGCGTGTCCACTCCATCGCCAGCAGCACCGATCCGCCCCACTCGCCGCCGACGCCCACCCCTTGGATGAACCGCACCAGGGTTAGCAAAACCGCCCCCCAGATGCCGATACTGGCATAGGGCGGCACCAGGGCGACCAGGAAGGTCGCGACCCCCATGAGCAGCAAGGTTGCGATCAGCGTCGATTTGCGGCCGATGCGGTCGCCGTAATGGCCGAAAATCGCCGCCCCCACGGGGCGCGCGACGAAGCCGACGGCGTAGATCAAAAACGCCTGGAGCGTGCCGACCAGAGGGTCGGATTGCGGGAAATAGAGTTTCGCGAACACCAGCCCCGTCACCGTGCTGTAAAGAAAGAAATCGTACCACTCGATGGTGGTGCCGATGGTGCTGGCGACGATCGCGCGGCGCAGTTGCCGGGCATGATCTTCCGCTGAGAGTTCGTTTCCGGACATGGTTTTCCCCCTTGCCGATATTTTTTGCATTTGACCATTACGCCAGGCAGCGCCACCGGCACTGCCCCTCGGGACAAAAGTCTTTTTGCTTCTTTTTCTTCAGAAAAAGAAGACCCTTCCTTCCCCCTTTTCCCCTAACCTCGTATCACACCCTATCGGCCACCGGCATTGCGCGCGGCGGCGACGTGCTCGCGCAAAATCGGATAGAGATGCGCGTTCGCGGCGACGATTTGGCGGGTGGTGCGTGGGTCGCCGCCCTCGGGGTCGGTTGCGAAGCCGCCGGCCTCGCGCACGAGCAGGATGCCGGCGGTAATATCCCAAGGATGGAGACCGAATTCCCAGAACCCGTCGAACCGCCCGGCCGCGACCCAGGCGAGGTCGAGGGCGGCGGCGCCGAAGCGGCGGATCCCGGCGATGTGCGGCATCAAGGCGCCGAGCGCGCGGGCGAAGGCGAGGCGATCGCTGGCGCCGGTCTTGGCGAAGGGGATGCCGGTCGCGAACAGCGCGTCTTTCAGTTCGCGCCGCGCCGAGACCCGGAGGCGGTGTTCGTTGAGAAACGCGCCGCCGCCCTTTTCCGCCCAGAACATTTCATTCAGCGCCGGGGCATAGACCAGGCCGGCGGCGATTTCCGAGCTGCCATCGGGCAGGCGATGCTCGAGCCCGATGCTGATCGCCCATTGCGGAATGCCGTGGAGGAAATTCGTCGTCCCGTCCAGCGGATCGACTACCCAGCGCCAAGCCCAGTTCTCGCTGCCATGGGCGCCCGATTCCTCCATCAGGAAGGCATAGCCCGGTCGCGCGCGGCCGAGTTCCTCGCGCAAGGTCGCTTCCGAGCGGAGATCGGCCTGGGAGACGAAATCGGAAGGGCCCTTGACGCTGACCTGAAGCTGCTCGACCTCGTTAAAATCCCGCAACAGGCGCCGCGCCGCCTTTTGGGCGGCGTTGGCCATGATCGTCAGATGCGGGGAAAGCGCATGCGCCATCAGCTTTTGGCGCGCTCGACGTAGGAGCCGTCTTCGGTGCGGACGACGATTTTCTCGCCGGTCTCGATGAAGGGCGGCACCATGGTGCGCACGCCATTGGAGAGTTTCGCCGGCTTGTAGCTCGAGGCGGCGGTCTGGCCCTTGACCACCGGATCGGCCTCGACGACCTCAAGCACGACGGAGGCCGGCAAGTGGATCGCGACCGGCTCCCCCTCCACGAGATCGACGGTGACCGGCATATTGTCCTGCAAGAAGGGGGCGGCATCGCCAAGGAGATCGGCGGGCACCATCGCCTGCTCGAAGGATTCATTGTCCATCAGCACCAGGTTGGTGCCGTCGGTATAGGAATAGGTGTATTCCTTTTCCTCGGTCAGCAGGCGCTCGACGGTGTCGGCGGTGCGCCAGCGCTCGTTGGTTTTGTTGCCGGTTTTGAGGTCGCGCATTTCGACCTGGATGAAGGCGCCGCCTTTGCCGGGGGTGATGATCTGCTGTTTGAGCACAGTCCAGCGCCGGCCTTCATGCTCGATCACCTGGCCGGCGCGGATCTGGTTTGCCTGCTGCTTCATCGTCTCTCGATCTCTGATTGCTCTGGCTGGGGGCGCATGGAAGGCGGCTCTCTAGCCCGAAGCGCTGCCGGGGGCAAGGCGATGGGGTTTGCCCCAGGGGTCGCGCACCTGGTCTTCGCCGCTCAGATACTCGGGCCCGATCGGCACTTTGCCGAAACCACCAGGGATGTCGAGGATATAGGTCGGCAGCGCCAAGCCGCTGATGCGCCCGCGTAAGGCCGCCATCAGACGCCGCCCCTCCTCGATCGGGACGTGAAACCGCGCCGTCCCCGGCGCCGGGTCGAGCTGGTGCAGATAATAAGGCTTTATGCGCGCGGCAAGCATGGCGCGAAACAGCGCTTCCAGGGCGTCGGCGCTGTCATTGACGCCGCGCAGCAGCACCGATTGGCCGAGCAGCGGGATGCCACGCGTCTGGATGCGCCGCAGCGCGGCACGCGCGTCTGCCGCGAATTCGCGCGCGTGATTGGCGTGGATGACGAGAAACAGCGGCTTTTCGGCCTCCAGCGCCGCGGCCAGCGCCGGCGTTACGCGCTCGGGGCAGGCGATCGGGAAACGGGTATGGAGGCGGAGCGTCTCGACGTGCGGGATCGCGGCCAAGCCCGCCAAGATCGCGCGCAATCGGCGCGGCGCGAGCATCAAGGGCTCACCGCCGGAGAGGATGACCTCGCGGATCGCCGGGCGGGCCGCGATCCAGGCGAAGGCGGCGGCGAGTTCGGTCTCGCTCAGCACCCCGCCGGCCGGCCCGACCTGCTCACGGCGGAAGCAGAACCGGCAATAGACCGGGCAGGCGAGGAGCGGTTTCAGCAGCACCCGGTCGGGGTAGCGATGGACGATGCCCTTGAGCGGTGACAGCGCTTCATCACCGATCGGGTCTGGCCGCTCATGCGGCGCGGTGACGGCTTCGGCGGCGCTCGGGATGAATTGGCGGCCGATGGGGTCGTCCGGCTGCGCGATCAAGGCGGCGAGCGTTGGCGGAATGGCGATCGCGTAGGTGGCGCTGACAGCGGCGATGGCGGCTTCTGCACCCGCCGGCAGCAACCCGGCGGCGACCAGGGAGGCGGCGTCGCGAAGTGTCGGCGGGGCGGGATTGGGCATCGCTGAGGATCCGGAAAGAGGGCGAAGCGGGCGCGCCAGCCCGGCCCGGCTGTGGCGATTTTGCAACAAGCCGACGGCAATCGCGCGCGCGTTTCGCGCTATCCGACGCCGGCGCTTGCGCGTCATGGCTATATCGATATAAACATATCGACGGGCTTTATCGTCACTTTGCTTATCGCTTTTCTCCCGCTTCGACAATCTCTCAAAAGGCAAATCCATGCTTCATTGGCACAGCATCGCGCGCCGTGGCGCGGCCGCCTGGGTCGCGCCGATCGTGATCACCGGGGTCATGCTCGGCGCGAGCCGCGAGGTCCGCGCCCAATCCGCTTATCTGCACGCGCTGGAGGCGGCGCAAGCCGATCACGATCAACCGCTGCAGACGGCGGACGATACCTCCCAGGCGCCAGCCGGCAGCGCCGTTGCGAACCCGGCGCCGTCGGAGGGCTATCTGTTCAACCTCCAAGTTGCCAAATCGTTCGGCCAGACGCTCGCCGATCAGGGTATCTATATCGATGGCAGCTATACCAACATCACCCTCGACAATGTCTCCGGCGGCACGCGCACCGGCGCCATCCCCAATGGCGACGCGGTGTTCGGCATCAATCTCGACATGAACAAAATCGCCGGTGTTCAGGGCGCGCAGATCCATTTTTACGTGGATGATCGCCAAGGCTCGAATTTCGGCGACTACACCGGCACCGGCCTCGTCGACACCAATCAGACCTATGGTCCCAACGCCGCTTTCCGGCTTCAGGAACTGACCTGGGATCAGAGTGTGTTGGGCGATCATATCCGCTTCATCATTGGCCGCATGAACGATCTGCCCGATTTCGACACGTTTGATTTTGCTTGCAACTTCACTGACTTCACCTGCGCCAATACTGCCTTTTTCTACAATAACGACGCCAATTCGGCGGCACCGGTCTCGGCCTGGGGCGGGCGCGTCACCTTCAAGCCGACGCTCACCACCTATTTCCGCATCGCGGCGGAAGCGGCGGACGGCGACGGCTTCTACAACCGCGCGAACGAGGGCTGGAACCTCTCGATGACGCGTGACAACGGCGTCTTCTTGCCGCTCGAAGTCGGCTACAAGACTGATTTCTCGTCGTCTTCCTATCCGAGCCAGTATGACGTCGGCGGTTTCTACGACAATACCGGCTATAATTACTCCGGCCAGCTTTTCGCCAAGACCGGCCTGCTCGAGCCAATGGCGAGCATCGCAACCAGCGCGCCGCGCGAGGGCGTGTGGGCGCAGGCGTCGCAGATGGTCTGGCGCCCGGATAGGGACAGCAAGCGCGGCATCACCCTCTTTGGTGAAGTCGAGGCGATGGTCAACGGCTATGTGCCGATCCAGGACGAAATCGACGCTGGCATGGTCTGGCAGGGGCCGCTCGCCAGCCGGCCGCATGATAACCTCAACATCATCGGCGAATACTACAAAATGGGCAACGCGCTGGTGAATTATCAGACCGGCACCATCATCGCCGGCAACACGCACATGGCGGCCGACATGGAGGTGTTCGAAGTGGTCTATAACGCGGCGCTGGCGCCGGGCCTCACCCTCGGCCCAGTCGTCGAATACATCGTCAACCCGAACGATGCCGGGCCCGAGACGGCGCGGGTCAAGAACGCGACCCAGTTTGGCGGCCAGCTCGTGCTCACCCTCCCTGATCTGCTCGGCTTGCCGACATTGGCCCGCGTCAACTAACCGACCAACGACGGCGTTTCGCCCTACCACCCGCCTTGCCCCGCAAGGCGGGTGTCGCATTTGTGCAACAGGGCGCGACCTTCTCGCCGCAGATCCCCCCGATTCTCACGCGTTTGTGATTTCCGCCCCTTCAAATTTATCGGTGTTCGATATCTAATCACAGGTGCGATAGGTGGCGTTATCACGGTAACAGCTACGGATCGTTCCGCGATGCGAAGGGCAAGGGTAAACCCGGTATCGTCGCGGAGGGGTTTCTCGATCAACCCGAGGGAAGGGGAATAGATGTTCAACCGAAACACAATGCGCGGACGCGCACCGGCTTGGGTCGGCGCGGTGACCGTCGCGGTGCTGGCGCTCGGTGCCGCGCACCAGGCGCAGGCGCAATCCGCCTATCTCAATGCAATCCTGAATGCGCGCAACGACAACGACCAGCCGATGCAGACTGCGCAGGATCAGTCTCAGGCGCCGGTCGGCAACGGCGCCGCCAACGCGCCGCAATCGGATGGTTATCTGTTCAATCTCCAGGTCGGCAAGTCGATCGGCCAGGCGCTCGCCAATCAGGGCATCTATATCGACGGCAGCTACATCAACATCACCAGCGATAATGTCGGCGGCGGCCTCCATAACGGGACCACCTCCGATGGTGACGCGACGCTCGGCATCAATCTCGACATGGGCAAGATCGCCGGCATTCAGGGCGCGCAGATCCATTTCTATGTCGATGATCAGCAGGGCCAGAACGCCTATGGCAATTATCCTGGCTTTGGGCTCGACAACAACTTCGTCTATGGCCCCAACGCCGCCTTCCGCCTGACGGAGTTGGACTGGGACCAGAGCCTGCTCAACGATCATATCCGCATCCTGGTCGGACGAATCAACGATCTGGGTGACTTCGATACCTTCGATTTCGCTTGCAACTTCACGGATTACACCTGCGCCAACACGTCCTTCTTCTACTATGACAACAACAACTCGGCGGACCCGGTTTCGGCCTGGGGCGGGCGCATCACCTTCAAGCCGACGCTGCAGACCTATTTCCGCATCGCCGCTGAGGCTTCGGATGGCGATGGGTTCTATAACGCCTCGAATGAAGGCTGGAACCTTTCGATGACGCATGACAATGGCGTCTTCGTGCCGGTCGAAGTCGGCTACAAGACCGATTTCTCGTCTTCCGCTTATCCGAGCCAGTATGACGTCGGCGGTTTTTACGACAGCGGGCAATATAACTACGCCGGTATGATGTTCGCCAAATCCGGCATGATGGAGCCGATGGCGACCATCGGCACCAACCAGCCGCGCATGGGCGTGTGGGCGCAGGCATCGCAGATGGTCTATCGCCCGGATATGAACAGCAAGCGCGGCATCACCCTCTTTGGTGAGGTCGAGTCCATGGTTACCGGCTATGTGCCGATCCAGGACGAAATCGACGCCGGCATGGTCTGGCAGGGCCCACTCGCCAGCCGGCCGCATGACAACCTCAACATCATCGGCGAATACTACAAGCTCGGCAACGAGCTGGTGAACTATGAGACCGGGACGGTAATGGCGGGCAACACCCACGCCGCGAACAGCGTCGAGCTGCTCGAGGTGAACTATAACGCCGCGATCGCGCCGGGCATCACCATCGGCCCGTTCTGGGAATACATCGTCAACCCAGTGACCGGCGGCGCCGACCCCAATGGCCGCATCAAGAACGCGACCCAAGTGGGTGGCATGCTGCAGGTGGCACTCCCCGATCTGCTCGGCCTGCCGACCCTCGCCCGCGTCAACTGACGCGCGCCTGATCTGACGACGAACCCGGTTTCCCCAGCAATGGGGAAGCCGGCCGTCTTCGTGTCTGTTTTGTGACATTTTTGCCACAGGCGGAGGCTTTTTTATCCCGCTACGCGAATGTTCTTATTTTGTTCTGAATTTCCCTCTTCAAATTTCCCCGGCGCCGCCCTCTAATCACGCCTGCGAGAGGTGGGCCTCTTGGGAAGACGCCTCCCCTCGCGTCGCGTGATCGAAAGAGGCGAAATCGCCCGGCTTTGATTACGCGGGATCAGGTTTCCGAAATCACCCGAGGGAAGGGGAATAGATGTTCAACCGAAACACAATGCGTGGACGCGCACCGGCCTGGGTTGGCGCGGTTGCGGTCGCGGTTCTCGCGCTCGGTGCCGCGCACCAGGCGCAGGCACAATCCGCCTATCTCAATGCGCTGCTCAATGCCCGCAACGACAACGACCAGCCGATGCAGACCGCGCAGGATAACTCCCAAGCGCCGGCCGGCACCGCGGCGCCGGCGGCACCGCAGCCGGATGGGTTCCTGTTCAATCTCCAGGTCGGGAAATCCTTCGGCCAGGCGCTCGCCGACAAGGGTATCTATATCGACGGCAGCTACATCAACATCACCGACTATAACGCCGGCGGCGGCCTCAATAATGGCGCCTATTCGGATGGCGACGCGACGCTCGGCATCAATCTCGACATGAACAAGATCGCCGGCGTCCAGGGCGCGCAGATCCATTTCTATGTCGATGACCGCCAGGGGCCGAACGCCTATGGCAAGGGCGCTGGCGTCGGGCTCGACAATTCCTTCGTCTATGGCCCGAACGACGCGTTCCGCCTCACGGAGTTGGACTGGGATCAGAGTCTGCTCAACGACCATATCCGGATCCTGGTCGGGCGCATCAACGATTTGGGTGATTTCGATACCTTCGATTTCTCCTGTAACTTCGTGGATTACACCTGCGCCAACACGTCGTTCTTCTACTTCAACGACGCGAACTCGGCGGACCCGGTTTCGGCCTGGGGCGGGCGCATCAGCTTCAAGCCGACGCTGCAGACCTATTTCCGCATCGCGGCGGAAGCGGCGGATGGCTCTGGCTTCTACAACGCCTCGAATGAGGGCTGGAACCTCTCGATGACGCATGACAACGGCGTCTTCGTGCCCGTGGAAATGGGCTACAAGACCGATTTCTCGTCGTCTTCCTATCCCAGCCAGTATGATGTCGGCGGCTTCTATGACAGCACCGGCTATAACTACTCCGGCTATATGTTCGACAAGAGCACCATGGTCGCGCCCTTGACGAGCTTCGCCTCCAGCGGCCCGCGTGAGGGCGTGTGGGCGCAGGCGGCGCAGATGGTCTATCGCCCGGATATGAACAGCAAGCGCGGCATCACCCTCTTTGGTGAGGTCGAAGCGATGGTCAACGGCTATGTGCCGATCCAGGACGAAATCGACGCCGGCATGGTCTGGCGCGGCCCGTTCGCGCAGCGGCCTAACGACAGCCTGAACTTCGTCAGCGAATACTACAAGCTCGGCAACGAACTGGTGAACTATCAGACCGGAACGGTGATCGCCGGCAATTCGCACTTGGCGAACAGCATGGAGATCGAACAGGTCACCTATAACGCGGTGATCGCGCCCGGTCTCGTGCTGGCGCCGTTCTTCGAATACATCATCAACCCGAATGGCGGCGGCGCGGCGCCGACCGTCAAGACCAAGAGCGCGACCGAGGTTGGCGGCATGCTCGTCGTTGCCCTCCCCGATCTGCTCGGCTTGCCGACCCTCGCCCGCGTCAACTGACGCTGGCGGCTTGACGACGCGGCCCGATCCGGCAACGGATCGGGCCGTTTTTCGTCTCGCTGCCGTCTTGCCTGCCCCCCCGTCATCGTCCACAACGGCGCCGGATGATCACGGATGATCGGAGCCATGTCGGAGCTTTTCCTCCACAACAGCCTGACCCGCCGCAAGGAGCGGTTCACCCCGCTCGATCCCCTCCATGTGCGGATGTATGTCTGCGGCCCGACGGTTTATGACCGGCCGCATATCGGCAATGCCCGCCCGGCGGTGGTGTTCGACGTGCTCGCGCGTCTTCTTCGCCGGCTCTATCCGAGCCTCACCTATGTTCGCAACGTCACCGATGTTGACGACAAGATCAACGCCCGCGCCGCTGAGAACCACGAGCCGATCGCGGCGCTGACCGCCCGCACGCTCGAACTCTATCATCGCGACATGGCAGCCCTCGGCGTCGCCCCGCCCGATATCGAGCCGCGCGCGACGATGCACATCGCTGAGATGATCACCCTCATCGAGCGCCTGATCGAAGGCGGCCATGCCTATGAGGCGGCGGGCCATGTTCTCTTCGCGGTCGCGAGTTTTCCCGACTATGGCCGGCTTTCCGGCCGCAGCCCAGAGGAGCTTCGCGCCGGCGCCCGCGTCGAGGTCGCGCCCTATAAGCGCGATCCCGGCGATTTCGTGCTGTGGAAGCCCTCGCCTCCGGACTTGCCGGGCTGGGAGAGCCCCTGGGGGTGCGGGCGGCCGGGCTGGCATATCGAATGCTCGGCGATGTCGTGGCGCTATCTCGGCGCCGATTTCGACATCCATGGCGGCGGCGGCGATCTTTTGTTTCCGCACCACGAAAACGAGATCGCGCAGAGCTGCTGCGCTTTTCCCGGGAGCCATTTCGCCCGCGTCTGGCTGCATAACGGCATGCTGCTGGTGAGCGGCGAGAAAATGTCGAAAAGCCTCGGCAATATCATCACCGTCGAGGAATTGCTCGCCCGCGCCCCGGGCGAGGCGGTGCGCTTCGCGCTGTTGCGCACCCATTATCGCGGCGTTCTGGATTTTTCCGACGCGGCGTTGATGGAAGCCAAGCGGGAACTCGATCGTTTCTACCGCGCCTTGCAAAAAACCGCGCCGCTCGCCGAGGGCGACGTCCCCGAGCGAGTGATGGCGGCATTGTGCGATGACCTCAACACGCCGCGCGCGATCGCGGAGATGCATAAACTCGCGGACGCCGCCTTGGCAGGGGATCAGGCGGCGGCAACGGGTTTGCGGAAAGCCGGCGATTTGCTTGGGATTTTGCAAACCGATCCCAATGAGTGGTTTAAGATAGCGACCTCCAATGTCGGCGCGATTGGACCGGTGCATATGCACGCGGAGAGCAGAATGGGCTTTTCTTGGCGCGGAATAATTTCCGACGAAGGGGTCGAGCTAAGAATCGCCGAACGCGCGCAAGCCCGGCGCGAGAAAAACTTCGCCCGCGCCGATGAAATCCGCCAGGACCTCGCGGCCCTTGGCATTATTCTCGAGGATGGGCCCGCCGGCACCACCTGGCGGCGCGGGTGATGGAGAAAATGACCGGGCGTGACGAGGGGGCGATGCTCGTCCCGATCGAGCCTTCACCGGTGGTCATTCTCGTCCGCCCGCAACTCGCCGAAAATATCGGTGCCGTCGCCCGCGCCATGGCCAATGGCGGGCTCTATCATCTCCGCCTGGTCGCCCCGCGTGATGGCTGGCCACAGGAGCGCGCTTGGCGCACCGCCTCCGGCGCCGATCGCATTCTCGACGCCGCAAAGATCTTCCCCGACGTTGCCGACGCCGTCGCCGATCTCCATCGCGTGCTCGCCACCTGCCCGCGCCCGCGCCATGTCGTCACGCCGCTGCTCACCGCGCGCGGCGCGGCGGCGGAATTGCGTGCGATCGGCGAACGCGGCCTTCGCGCCGGCGTGCTGTTCGGCCCCGAGCGCGCCGGGCTCGACCGCGACGATCTCGCCCATGCCGATGCCCTTATCCGCTATCCGCTCAACCCGGCCTTTCTTTCGCTCAATCTCGCGCAGGCGGTGATGGTTCTCGCCTATGAATGGTGGCTTGCGGCCGAGGAAACCGAGCCGCGCGCCTTGATGACCAACGAGACGCGGGTTGCGACCAAGGGCGAACTCGAAAATTTCCTCGGCCACCTCGTGCGCGAACTCGATGCCTCCGGCTTTCTGCGCAATCCCCAGAAGCGACCTGGCATGATCCGCAATCTCCGCCATTTCTTTCAGCGCGGCGAGGTGACGGAGCAGGAATTGCGCACGCTGCATGGGGTCGTGACGGAGCTTGCGAAAAAACCCTGATCGGGTCAGCCATCCATGGCAGCGCTCAGGGTCGCGCCAGGAGACGGCGAGACCCTGAGCGCTGCGGGTCGCCGGCAGAGTTCCGTTGCGTCTTGGCGCAAGGCGTAATCGGCCCGCGCCGTTGAGCAAAGCGGGCTGTAGAACGGATCGCCGGCGGCGCTTTTCGGCCAGCGAGCGAGAAACCGCGCCGCGAGCGCCGTCGGGATAGCGCTTTCCGCTGGGCCGTGATGGGTCAGGGGATAGAGCCCGGAGACGAGAACACGCAAACCCGCGGCGCGGGCGCGGCGGGTGAAATCGGCGCCCGCCAAGGGGCCGAGCGCGCGATCGAAGCCACCGAGCGCGGCGAACATGTCGCGCCGCACGAGAAGGGCGGCGGCGGAAGCGCCGGCAACGTCGCGAACCAGAGTCAGGCGGCCGCCGGGGCCGGGATTGCGGCGCGGGCCCTCGTCGCCGGGCAAAAACCCCTCGTCACCGGCAAGCGCGGGCAACATCATGCCATCAGCGCCGATCACCAGGCCCATCTCGCGCACCTGCCCCGAGGGGGTGAGCAACAATGGCGCGGCGGCGCCGACATCGCGCCGCGCCGCGAGTGACACGAGATGCGAAAGCCACGCCCGGCCCGCAGGCGGCATGATCCCCTCGTCGAGAAACAGCAAAAACGCCGGCCCTGGCCCTGAAGGCGGGCGTGCCGCGACCCGCACGGAAAGCGCCGCGAGCGCCGCACGCAGCGCCGCCTCCTGTCCTGACCCGTCGCGCCGGATCACGGCGATCACCTCCGCCGCCGGCACCGGCCAATCGAGGCGGCATTGATCTTCGCTAAGGCCGGGAAGAACCCGGGCGGGAAGACCGAGGGCGGCGAGATGGCGCGCAACCGCTTGCCGCCGCGCCGTCTCGATCGCTTGCGCGCCGAGCACCGCGGCGCGGCCGAGGCCATGGCGGCGGGCGCGATAGAGAACTCGCGGCAGATGGGCGAGGCTTTTCGCGCGCGCGATGGCGCGCAGCACGAAATCGAACTCCTCCGCCCCTGCGAAGCTCGCATCTGGCGGCGCGAGCGAGGCGGCGAGGTGGCGTTCGATCGCCAGCGGCCGCGGGAGGGCGGCGCGGGCGAGAAAGGCGTCGTGCGAGAAGGCGCCACCGATCTCGATCGCTTCGATCTCGTCCAAGCTCTCGGCCGACAACGCGGCGTCGGCGAACACGAGATCGGCGCCGCTCTCGGCGGCCGCTCGCAGCCATTGAAACACCGCGTCCGGGGCGAGCGCGTCATCGTGATCGAGGAAGGCGACATGGCTGCCGCGCGCCTCCGCGATCCCGCGCGCAAGCGCACGGGCAAATCCCTCGTTCTTGCGCGCGCGCAGCACCCGCAGACGCCGATCGGCGGCGGCGGCACGGAGGCATGCGACGATCGCGGGATCGGTCGAGCCGTCATCGACACAAATCAACTCGAACGCAGGGCAGCGCTGGGCGAAGACACTGGCGAGCGCCTCCTCGAGCCAGGAAAGCCGCGGATTGAAGACCGGCATCACCAGCGACAGCATGAGACCGGCGATCCGCCCGGCGCGCGTCGCCTTGAAACGGGCGGCGAGCGGCGCCGGCAGCGGCGCGTGGGCGGCGGCGAGAAAGGCGGTGATCGCCGGGTGGGGTTTGGCCTCGCGCGGCGAGCCTTCGAGAAGGATCTCAGTCCCGGCGAGGCGCGCAAAAAGCGGGCTTTGCGCCAATGCCGCCTGATTGAGGGGGAGTGGGACGCGAAACCCGCAAGGCGCCTCGGGCAGGCCGGCGGCAATGACATCGGGGCGGGGGAGATCGGCGCGCCCGGTGGCGATGACGCGGCCTTCCTGCAGGATCTCGACGGCGAGCGGCTGCGCCGGCGCAACCAGGTTGAGCGCCCAGCCATGGGCGACGGCGTTCTCGATGCCATCGAAATAGCCGGCAAATCCCGGCCGGGTCGGCGCCGGCCGTGGGCTTCCGACCAGCGCCAGCCCGCTTTCCACCAAGACGACGCTCAGTTCTGGCGGCGCCGCGCCCGGGGCGAGCGGGCGCGCGACGTAGGGCAGCCGAAATCCCGCCCGACCCTCGCCCAGTCCGACCGCGGCGAGATCGGGGCGCGCGCCATCGGCGAGGGTGCGGGCGATCTCCACGCCATCCTCGCGGAGAATGACCGCGAGCGGCCGCCCTGGCGCCGCGAGATCGGCGGCCCAGCCGCGCACTTCGCCGTCCGTCACCGCCTCGATATAGCCGGCGAGGCCGAGATCGGCGGCGCTGGCCGTGAGCGACGCGGTCACCTGCGCGCCGGCGATGGTGAAGGCGAAATCGCTCGCCGGGCCGAGCGGCAGAAGCCGGGTGAGCGTCAGGGAAAACCGGTAAACCCCGTCCGCCTCCCGCCGCGCAAAACCGCGCGCCGCGATCTCTCCCGCCGCCGTCACCGCGACATAGAGGGCGGGATCGAGCGCGACGGCGAGGGTGAAGGCGCCAATCAAGGTGCGCCCGGCGCGCGCCAGATCACGCCAGGCGAAGCGATAGACGCCGGCGAGCGAGACCGGTTTGACGAAAACACTGGTGCCGGTATCGAGCCGCAGGAGATCGAGCCGCGCGGCCAGCCGGTGCCCCGGCAGCGGCAGAGAAAACCGCCAGACGTCGGCATTTTCGCCAGGCTCGAGCGCGATGGTGCCGATCATTGCCTCATCGAGCAGCACGCCGAGCCGTGGCGCGCGCTGATCGCCGAGCAGCGCCGCCGAGGCGAAGTATCACCGTGCTCATGCCGGGGTTTTGTCGGGCTTGCGTGTCTTGGCGGCGACCGCGAAGCTCGCCAGCAGGTCACCGAGATGGCCGATCTCCGCGAGCTGCAACCCCTCCGGCGGCGCCAGCCGCTTGCCGCCGCGCGCAAGACGGAGGGGCAGGCAGGCGCTGGCGAAGCCGAGCTTCGCCGCCTCGCGCAGACGCGCTTCCGCTTGCGCCACCTGGCGGATTTCACCCGAAAGCCCGACCTCGCCGAAATAGACCGTATCGGGGCGGGTCGGCGTCTCGCTCGCGGCCGAAACCAGCGCCGCGGCAACGGCGAGATCGGCCGCCGGCTCGTTGATCCGAAGGCCGCCGGCGATGTTGAGATGGACGTCATTGCCCGAAAGCCGAAGGCCGCAGCGGCTCTCCAGCACCGCGAGCAGCATCGCAAGCCGCCCGGCATCCCAGCCGAGAACCGCCCGCCGCGGCGTGCCGCCGGCATTGGGGGCGAGCAGCGCCTGGACTTCGAGCAGCACCGGGCGCGTGCCCTCGATTCCGGCGAACACCGCCGAGCCGGCGATATGGCCGCGCCGCTCGGCGAGAAAGAGGGCCGAGGGATTGGCGACCTCGGCGAGACCATGATCGGTCATTTCGAAGACGCCGATCTCGTCGGTCGCGCCAAAGCGGTTTTTGACGCCGCGCAAAATCCGGAACTGATGGCCGCGCTCGCCCTCGAAATAAAGCACGGCGTCAACCATGTGTTCGAGCACACGCGGCCCGGCGATCGCGCCATCCTTGGTGACATGCCCGACCAGAACGAGCGCGAAGCCGAGCGTCTTGGCGAGCCGCACCAGCTCGAACCCGGCGGCGCGGACCTGCGTCAGGGTTCCCGGCACGGCGTCGAACGTATCGAGCCACATGGTCTGGATCGAATCGATGACGACGAGGCCGGTTTCCGGCCGCGCCTCCAAGGTCGCCGCGATATCGGGCAAATGGCTCGCCGCGGCGAGTTCGACCGGCGCCTCGGCCAGCCCCAGCCGGCGGGCGCGCAGCCGCACCTGCTCGACCGATTCCTCGCCCGTGATGTAGATCACCTTCTGCCCGCTCGCCGCCAGCCGCGCCGCGGCTTGCAGCATCAGCGTCGATTTGCCGATCCCGGGATCGCCGCCGACCAGCACCGCCGAGCCCGCGACCAACCCGCCGCCGAGCACCCGGTCGAATTCGGCGATGCCGGTCGCGCGCCGTGGCGGCGGCGGCGTCGTGCCGGCGAGGCCGACCAGATCGACCCCCCGCACTGCCCCGCGCGCCGGCCGCGCGAGGCCCCCGGGCCGCGGCGTTGCCACCTCCTCGACGAGGCTGTTCCACGCGCCGCACGCCTCACAGCGCCCGGCCCATTTTGCCGCAACCGCCCCGCACGCCTGACATACGAACCGCGCTCTGTCCCGTCCCGCCATCCTGCCGCCATATCACGGCGCGGCCGGCGCGGCGAGCAGATGGATGATACGCGGTTTTGAGGCGCAGGCCGCTACGTCGCAACGCCAGCGGCGGCGAGGATGCGTTCGGCGAGCTTGAGATGCGGGCGGTCGATCATCTTGCCCTCGAGCGCGAAGGTGCCGGCCCCTCCGTGGGCGGCGAACCCGGCGATCACCGCCTCGGCCCAGGCGATCGACGCTGGCTTTGGGGTAAACGCCGCCTCGGTCGCGGCGATCTGGCCGGGATGGATGAGAATTTTGCCGGCGAAACCGTCCTCGGCGGCCCGTTGCGCTTCGCGCGCAAGCCCGGCCGGATCGCGCGGGTCAGGGAACGGGGTGTCGAGCGCAAGCAGGCCCAAAGCGCCGGCGGCAATCAGCATGCGGGCGCGGGCTTGCCGGAGCGGTGCTCGCAGGTTGCCCTCAGCATCGCGCGGCGAAATACCGAGATCGGCGGAAAGATCCTCGGCGGCAAAGCAGAAGGCGAGAACACGCCGCGGCAGCTTGCCATACTCGTCGAGCCGGCGCACCGAGGCCGCGGTCTCGGTGACCAGCGCCAGCACGGTGAGGCTTCCGACCGCGATCCCGGCGCTGACTTCGAGGCTTTCGAGATGGTGATCGAGGGCGATGAGATCCTCGGGCCCAGTGCATTTCGGCAGCATGACCCCGGCCGGCCGGCCGGGGACGACCGCGGCGAGATCGGCGAGATACCACTCGCTATCGCGCGGGTTGACGCGCACGAACGTGCCCGGCCGGTCGAGCCCTTTGAGGACGGCGGCCACGCTCTGGCGCGCGAGGCTCTTGTTCGCCGGCATGACCGCGTCCTCGAGATCGAGAATGACGGCATCGGCGGGGCTTGCCAGCGCCTTTTCCACTTTGCGCGGCTGATCGCCGGGCGCAAAAAGCGGCGTGCGCAGGCGGCGCGGCGTCATGGCGCATCCTCCACCACCGGGCGGCGGCGCATGAGCGCCGAACGTTCGCAAACCGCCACCATCTTGCCGTCCTGGTTGAACGCCTCATGGCGGAAGATCACGATCCCGGCATCCGGCCGCGATGCCGAGGGGCGCGCCGAGATCACGGTCGTCTGCACGCGCAGCGTATCGCCGGCGAAGACCGGGGCGGGAAAGCGTGTGTCGCGCATGCCGAGATTGGCGATGGTGGTGCCCTGCGTCGAATTATGCACGCTCATGCCGATCATCAGGCCGAGCGTCAGCAGCGAATTGACCAACGGGCGGCCGAATTCCGTTGTCGCCGCGAAATGCGCATCGAGATGAAGTTTCTGCACGTTCATCGTCATGCCACAGAAAAGAACATTATCGGACTCGGTAATGGTGCGGGTCCATTCCGCATCGATCACCCGTCCCTCATGCAATTCCTCGAAATAGAGCCCCGCCATCGGTGACACTTCCTCCCCGCCTACGTCAAGCCATAGGCGGCAATCTTGCGCGCTCCCGCGCAATATGCAAATGACCGCAAGGGACGAATAAAGTTGGGGGGTGTCTTCGCGTGGCCGATATCATCCTGGAGACGAAGGGGCTGGTGCGGGAGTTCCGCGGCTTCGTTGCCGTCGCCGGCGTCGATATCGCGGTGCGCGAGGGGACCATTCATGCCTTGATCGGCCCGAACGGTGCCGGCAAGACCACATGTTTCAACCTCTTGACGAAATTCCTTGCCCCGACACGCGGCAGCATTCGCTTCGCCGGGCGCGACATCACCGGCTTTTCGCCGGCGGCGGTGGCGCGGCTCGGCCTCGTGCGCAGTTTTCAAATTTCGGCGGTGTTTCCGCATCTCTCCGCTTTGGTCAATGTCCGCCTGGCGCTCCAGCGCGCGCGCGGCAATTCCTATGATTTCTGGCGTTCGGAGCGGGTTTTGCATCGCTTCGATGATCGCGCGCGGGCGCTGCTCGAAGATGTCGGCCTCGCTGAATTCGCCGAAACCGAGGCAGCGCTTCTGCCCTATGGCCGCAAGCGGGCGTTGGAAATCGCGACCACTTTGGCGCTCGACCCGAAAATGATGCTGCTCGACGAGCCAACGGCGGGCATGACCCATGACGATGTCGAAAGAATAGTCGCGCTGATCAGGCGCGTGCGCGCCGGGCGAACCATCCTCATGGTCGAGCATAATCTTTCGGTGGTCGAAGGTCTGTGCGATACCATAACGGTATTGACGCGCGGGCGGGTGGTGGCCGAAGGCGATTACGCGACCGTTTCGCGCAACCCGGACGTGATGTCCGCCTATCTCGGAACCCCTGAGGGCGAGGCCGGTCATGCCTGAGGCCAGCATGCTCGAAGTCAAAGGCCTCAACGCCTGGTATGGCGAAAGTCATGTCCTGCACGGCATCGATTTTTCGGTGCGCGAGGGCGAAGTGGTGACGTTGCTGGGCCGTAACGGCGCCGGCAAGACGACGACGATGAAAGCGATCATGGGGCTGGTGCCACGACGCGCCGGCAGCATCCGCTTTCGCGACGAGGAACTGATCGGGCTGCGTCCTGATCTCATCGCGCGCCGCGGCATCGCGATCTGTCCGGAGGAGCGCGGCATCTTCGCCTCTCTCAACGTCACCGAAAATCTTGTGTTGCCGCCGGCGATCGCGCCCGGGGGGCTCGATATCGAAACGATCTACGCCTTGTTTCCCAATCTTCGCGAGCGCGCCTCGAGCCAGGGCACCAAGCTCTCGGGCGGCGAACAACAGATGCTGGCGATCGCGCGCATTCTCCGCACCGGCGCCCGCCTGTTGCTGCTCGACGAGCCGACCGAAGGGCTGGCGCCGGTGATCGTCCAGCAGATCGGCCGCACCATTCGCGAGATCAAGAAACGCGGCTTCACCGTTCTGCTGGTTGAGCAAAATTTCCGCTTCGCGGCAACCGTTGCCGATCGCCACTATGTCGTCGAACATGGCCGCGTGATCGACATGATCGAAAACCGCGAGCTCGATGCAAACATGGGTAAACTTCACGATTATCTCGGCGTCTAGGACGACCGGCGGGGCCGCACCGCCGGCCCGCCCACGTATCAGACAAGCAACCTCAGGGAGCACGCCCGATGATTTTGACAAGACGTGGACTACTCGGCACCGCCGCCGCGACCTCGCTCTTGCCGCTCGCTCGCGCCCGCGCCGCTGACGCGCCGATCAAGATCGGCGTGCTCGGCGATATGTCGGGGATGTATCGTGATCTCTCCGGCCCGGTCTCGGTCGCCTGCGCGCAACAGGCGATCGCTGACTTCGGCGCGAGCGCCAAAGGCATTGCGGTCGAGGTGGTGGTCGGCGATCATCAGAACAAGCCCGATATCGGCGCTGGCATCGCCGGACAATGGTTCGATCGCGACGGCGTCGATCTCGTCGTTGACGTGCCCAACTCGGCGGTCGCGCTCGCGGTCTCCAATGTCGGCCATCTCAAGAACAAGGTGGTGATCGCCTGCGGCCCCGGCACCGCCGATCTCACCGGCCCGCAATGCACGCCCAATACCATTCATTGGTCGTTCGATACGTGGATGCTGGCCCATTCGACCGGCGGCGCGATGGTGAAAACCGGCGGCGATACCTGGTTTTTCATCACCGCTGATTACGCCTTCGGCCATGCGATGCAGCGTGATACGGCGAATTTCGTGAAAGAGGCGGGCGGCAAGGTGCTCGGCAATGTCGATACGCCATTCCCCGGCACCACCGATTTCTCCTCGTTCCTTTTGCAAGCGCAATCGACCGGGGCGAAGGTGATCGGGCTCGCCAATGCCGGCTCCGATACCGTCAACTGCATCAAGCAAGCGGCCGAATTCGGCGTCAACAAATCTGCCCGCCTCGCGGGATTGCTGGTTTTCATCAGCGATATTCACGCGCTCGGCTTGCAGAACGCGCAAGGGCTGGTGCTGACCGAGACCTTCTATTGGGATCTGAACGATCGCACCCGCGCCTTCACCGAGCGCCTTCTCCCCCATACCGGCGGCGCCCGCCCAGGGATGGGCCAGGCCGGGGTTTATGGCGGCGTCATGCAATATCTCAAGGCGGTCGAGAAGCTCGGCGTTGCGCAAGCGAAGGCGAGCGGGGCGGCGACGGTCGCGCAAATGAAAGCGATGCCGACCGACGACGACGCCTTCGGCCCCGGCAGCATCCGCGCCGATGGTCGCGCGCTGCATCCCGCTTATCTGTTCCAGGTGAAATCGCCGAGCGAGAGCAAAGGCCCTTGGGATTACTATAAACTTCTCGCGACGACGCCGGCGGATGAGGCTTTCCGACCGCTCAAGGACGGGCATTGCCCGCTCATTCCGGCCTGACGGTCGCAACAGGAGGACATCGTTATGAAGATTTCGCGCCGTCGTTTGCTTGGTGCCACTGCCGCCGGCGCCATCATGCCGTTGACCGTCGCGCCGCGTGCCCGCGCCGCCGATAGCGTGATCAAGATCGGCGTGCTCAACGATCAATCCGGTCCTTATCGCGATGTCAGCGGGCTCAACTCGGTCGCCTGCGTCAAGCAGGCGATCCAGGATTTCGCCGCCACCAACAAGGGGCTTTCCGTCGAGGTGTTGTCCGCCGATCATCAGAACAAGCCCGATGTCGGCGCCGGTATCGCGCGGCAATGGTTCGACCGCGATGGCGTCGATATGATCATCGATGTGCCCACCTCCTCGGTCGGGCTCGCGGTCGCCAGCGTCTGCCACGAAAAAAACCGCGCCTATATCAATGTCGGCGCCGGCACCGCCGAACTCACCGGCAAGCAATGCGCCCCGACCACCATCCATTGGGCCTATGACACCTGGATGCTCGCGCACTCCACCGGCGGGGCGACCGTGAAGGCCGGCGGTGATACCTGGTATTTCCTCACCGCCGATTATGTCTTCGGCCATGATCTTGAACGTCAGACGACGGGTTTCGTACAAGCGGCCGGCGGCAAGGTGCTCGGCCACTCGACCTACCCGTTCCCGAGCACGACCGATTTTTCCTCCTTCCTTTTGCAAGCGCAGGCTTCGGGCGCGAAAGTGCTCGGCCTCGCCAATGCCGGCGCCGATACCGTCAACAGCATCAAACAGGCGCATGAATTCGGCCTCACCGCCAAAACCCGCATCGCCGCCCTCCTGATGTTCATCACCGATGTCCATGCGCTCGGCCTTTCGACCGCGCAGGGTCTCGTGCTGACCGAAAGTTTCTATTGGAACCTGAACGCAAAGACCCGCGCTCTCTCGATGCGTATCAAGGAGAAGACGCCGAACAACATGCCGAATATGGTGCAGGCCGGCTGTTATGCCGGCAGCCTGCATTACATGAAGGCGGTCGCCGACATGGGGGTTGCGGCTGCGAAGGCGAGCGGTGCCGCGGCCATCGCGCGGATGAAGGCGATGCCGACCGACGATGATGCTTTCGGCACCTGCCATATTCGCGAGGACGGCAGGGTTCTGGTGCCGGCCTATCTGTTCGAGGTCAAGACGCCGGCCGAGAGCAAAGAGCCCTGGGATTACTACAAACTTTTGGTGACCACCCCTGGCAGCGAGGCGTTCCGTCCGCTCGCGGACGGCAATTGCTCCTTCATCCACGCCTGAGCGACGAGCAAAGAGAGATGTTCAGCATTTTCGGTGTTCCCGCGCCCTTATTGTTCGGCCAACTTCTGCTCGGCCTCATCAATGGGGGGTTTTACGCGATGCTGTCGCTCGGTCTCGCGGTGATCTTCGGGATGCTGAACATCATCAATTTCGCCCATGGTGCGATGTTCATGATGGGCGCCTTCGTCGCCTGGATGCTGCTCAATTATCTTGGCATAAACTACTGGTTCGCGTTGCTGCTGGCGCCGCTCATCGTCGGCGCCTTCGGCTTCGTGCTCGAAAAAACCATCATCAGCCGGCTTTACGCGCTCGATCATCTCTATGGCCTCTTGCTCACCTTCGGCCTTGCCTTGGTGCTCGAAGGCTTGTTTCGCAATGCTTATGGCAGCTCGGGCATGCCCTATCAGATTCCGGCGCTGCTCAGCGGCGCGGTCAATCTTGGCTTCATGTTCCTGCCGGTCTATCGCGGCTGGGTGATCGTCGCGGCGCTGGTCGTGTGCATCGCGACCTGGATGCTGATCGAGAAAACCAAGCTCGGCTCTCTGTTGCGCGCGGCGACCGAAAATCCGGCGCTGGTGCAGGCTTTCGGCGTCAATGTGCCGCGTCTGGTGACGCTGACCTTTGCCGGCGGGGTCGCGCTCGCGGCCTTCGCCGGAGTCCTTGCGGCGCCGATCTATTCGGTCAACCCCAATATGGGATCGAATTTCATCAACACCGTGTTCGCGGTGGTGGTGATCGGCGGCATGGGTTCGATTTTCGGCGCCATCGTCTCGGGCTTCGGCCTCGGTGTGATCGAAGGGTTGACCAAGGTGTTTTATCCACAGGCCTCGGACACCGTGATTTTCGTTGTCATGGTGCTAGTCCTACTCACGCGGCCGGCGGGTCTCTTCGGAAAGGCCGCTTGAGATGCTTGGGCAGAAGACTTCCCAGCTTATCGCTTTTTTCGTCCTCATCGCGCTCGTCATCGCCGCGCCGAGCATGCTTTATCCGGTTTTCGTCATGAAGGTGCTGTGCTTTGCGCTGTTTGCGTGCGCCTTCAATCTCCTGATCGGCTATGTCGGTCTGCTGTCGTTCGGGCATGCCGCGTTTTTTGGCCTCGGGGCTTATGTCACCGCGTGGACGGCGAAGAGTTGGGGCCTGACACCGGAGATCGCGATCCTGCTCGGCGGCGTGAGCGGTGCCGCGCTCGGCACCGTGTTCGGTTGGCTCGCCATCCGCCGCCAGGGACTCTATTTCGCGATGATCACGCTGGCGCTCGCGCAGATGGTCTATTTCTTCTGTGTCGAGGCGCCGTTCACCGGCGGCGAGGACGGGATTCAGCAAGTGCCGCGCGGGAAATTGTTCGGCGTCTTCTCACTCGCCAACGACATGTCGATTTACTGGCTGGTCGCGGTGATCTTTCTCGTCGGCTTCTTCCTGCTCAACCGCACCATTCATTCTCCGTTCGGCCAGGTGCTAAAAGCAATCCGCGAGAACGAGCCGCGCGCGACCTCGCTCGGCTATCGCACCGACAGCTACAAGCTGATTGCGTTCATCCTCTCGACTTTCATCGCCGGGATCGCCGGCGGCACCAAGTCATTGGTTTTTGGCATCGCGACGCTCACCGATGTCCATTGGTCGATGTCGGGCGAGGTGGTGCTGATGACCCTTCTCGGCGGCCTCGGCACCATTTTCGGCCCGGTGATGGGCGCCCTCGTGGTGACGACGATGGAAAACTATCTCGCCCCGTTCGGCGCCTGGGTGACGGTAACGCAAGGCCTGATCTTCATCGCCTGCGTGCTCGCCTTCCGCCGCGGCATCGTCGGCGAAATCGGTGCCAAGCTGAAGCTCGCGTTTTACTGAGCGGGCCAGAGCCAAGGTCCATAATCGTTGACGCTCGTTTCGCTCTGATAGGCGGTTCGGCAAGAAGCGGTAGCGGCGCGGCGTCGATCGCCGCATGCGAGACGCCATCCGACTGATGTCGGTTGAGCGCGCGCCAATCCCAAGACTGCCCAGCCCCGAAAACTCATCACCAGATCAAAAAAACTCCCTTTTTGACGGGGGACTATTCAAATCTCCCACTCTTTGGAAACCCTGTCGGTACCGCGCGCCCGGCCTGGCCGCGGGCGCCGAGCCAAGGCGTGAGGTTGGTTTCCGTCCGCGTCTTGCCGCCCCATCGCCAGCTCAACCCTTCGGCGAGCGTGAAAAGCTTGAGGTCGGCGAGTGTGCCGTCGCGATATTTCTGCAAGATCACCCCCGCACCACGCGCCATTTCGGGCACTTGCTCCAGCGGAAACACGAGCAATTTCCGATTTTGGCCAACGACGGCGACATGATCGCCCGCGAGCGGGGTGCAGAGCATGACTTCTTCGCCGGATTTCACGTTGAAAACTTGCTTGCCGGTGCGTTTTTCGGCGAGCAGATCCTCGGCCCGGACCACGAAACCGCGCCCGGCGCTGGCCGCGAGAAGGTAGCGCGCGCCTTCGCGCCAGACGAACAGCGTCGCGACATCGACCTCGGTGCCGAGATCGGCGAGCAGCCGCACGGGCTGGCCGTCCCCGCGGCCGCGCGGCAGATCGGCGGCGCGCAGCGTATGCGCACGGCCGTTGGTTGCGATCAAGCAAAGCCGATCGGTGGTTTCGCAAGGAAGGAGGAGGCGCAGCCGGTCACCCTCCTTGAATTTCAGCTCGGCGCCGTCATCGAGATGGCCGCGAACAGCGCGGAGCCAGCCTTTTTCGGAAAGAATAACGGTGATCGGCTCCCGCTCGACGAAAGCGTCTTCGGCGACCGCGACCGGCGCCACCGCCGCCGCGATCTGGGTGCGCCGCGCGCCGAGCGGACCCTTGGCGAATTCCGCCCCGGTCGCCGCCACCTCCGCACTGATCCGCGCCCAGCGCCGCGCGGGATCGGCGAGGAGCGCCGTGAGATCCTTCTGCTCGCTCGCCAGGGCCTTGCGCTCCTTGCGGATTTCCATCTCCTCGAGGCGGCGCAAGGCGCGCAGCCGCATGTTGAGGATCGCCTCGGCCTGAGTCTCACTCAGAGCGAAACGGGCCATCAGCCGTTCTTTTGGCGCGTCCTCGGTGCGGATGATGGTGATCACCTCGTCGAGATTGAGATAGACCGCGAGATAGCCGTCGAGCAGCTCGATCCGGCGCGCGATCGCGGCAAGCCGGTGGCGCGCGCGGCGTTCGAGCACCTCGTGACGATGATCGAGCCAGGCGCGGAGCAGCGCTTTGAGACCCATGACGCGCGGCGTGCGGCCGCCATCGAGGACGTTCATGTTGAGGCTGACGCGGGTCTCGAGAGCGGTTGCGCGAAACAGCGTCTCCATCAGCATCGCGGGATCGACGTTGCGGGCGCGTGGCTCGAACACGAGGCGCACCGTCGCATCGCTTTCATCACGGAGATCGGCGAGCAGCGGCAGCTTCTTCTCCTCGATCAAGGTGGCGATCTGCTCGATGAGCCGCGCCTTGGCGATCTGATAGGGGATCTCGGTCACGACGACGCGCCAAGTGCCGTGCTTGCCTTGCTCGACTTCGAAGCGGGCGCGAAGCCGGAGGCTGCCGCGCCCGGTGTCATAGGCGGCGAGCAGGGTTTCGGCGTCCTCGACGAGGATGCCGCCGGTTGGAAAATCAGGGCCGGGCATGAAGCGAAGGAGGTCGGCGGTGCTCGCCTCGGGATGATGGATGAGGTGGACGGCGGCGGCGCAGATTTCGCCGGCATTGTGCGGCGGGATATTGGTTGCCATGCCCACCGCGATGCCGCTGGCGCCATTGGCGAGGAGGTTGGGAAAGGCCGCCGGCAGCACCACCGGCTCAAGCTCCTCACCGTCATAGGTCGGGCGAAAATCGACGGCGTTTTCCGCAATCCCTTCGAGCAGCGCTTGCGCGACCGCCGTCATCCGCGCCTCGGTGTAACGCATGGCGGCGGCGTTATCGCCGTCGATATTGCCGAAATTGCCCTGGCCCTCGACCAGCGGATAGCGCGCGGCGAAATCCTGGGCGAGGCGGACCAGGGCCTCGTAAACCGCGACGTCGCCATGGGGATGGAATTTGCCGATCACGTCGCCGACGACGCGGGCGCATTTTTTGAACCCGGCGGCGGGATCGAGTCGCAATTGCTGCATGGCGTAGAGCAGCCGGCGATGCACCGGCTTCAGCCCGTCCCGCGGATCGGGGAGGGAGCGTGCCATGATGGTGGAAAGCGCGTAGGCGAGATAACGCTCGCCGAGCGCATCTGCGAGCGGCGCCTCATGGACGCGCCCGGCGGATGGGGGGTCGGGGATCAAGACATCGGACATCGGCGGCTCCTCGCGGCGTTCCCCTATTGGCTAAGCTCCCGCTCGGCGAGCTGCAAGACGCGCTGGTAAAGCGCCTGCCGCGGTGCCGGAAGCGGCTGATGGCGGCTGCCGAAGGCCTCGCGGGCGAGGAAATGGCCGGACAAACGCAGCCCCGCGGCAAGCGCGCCTGCATCGATCGCCGCCGCCGGGTCTTCGAGGAACGCCGGGAGCGGTAGCAGCCGTTCGCGCCAGGGGCCTGCCGCCGCCCGGCTCACGGCGCGGCCGCTGCGTGGCGAGACGAAGGCAAGGTCTTCCCCCACCCCGGTCAGCGCGCATGATGAAAGATCAAGGCCATAGCCGAGTTCGGCGAGCAGCCCGATTTCAAAACGAACCAGCGCGGCAAGCCCCGCGAGCGCCGATTCGGACCCCGAAACCCCCTCGATCAGACGCCAAAGCGCGGCAAAAACCCGCGGATGCGGCGCCTGTTCGGGAAGGGCGCCGGCAACCGTCGCACAGATCGCCGTGAGCATCGCCAAGCGCAGCGGATCATCGAGTACCAGCGCGGCGGCGGCGCGGATAGGTTCGCCGCTGAACTGGCCGAGCTGTTCCGCAAGCCGCCCCTGCCAGCGCGCGGCGATGAGATTGCCGGTTTGCCACAGCGCCGCCTGGCGCCGCCCCTGGCCGCCGCGCACCAGCCCGCGCCGCAGCCCTTCAGCTTCGCTGAGCAAATGTGCCACCGCATCATGCTCACCATGCGGTCGCAACGCGAGAATGATCGCCGGGGCCTGCCACTCCATCTCGGCATTGTGCCGCCCCGCGCGCGTCCGCGAAAGCCACTCGTTGCCCTTCGCGCCCGCCCCTCAGGCCGCCGCCTTGGCCGCCGGCGCCCGCCGATTCGCGGGGTGAACAGGCTCCCGCTCTGGCAATTCCGCCGCAACATCCGCAGCCCATCCCCCGAACGCGGTTTGCGCCGCATCGAAGAAGCATTGCGACAGCTCATCCGTCATTTGGCGCATCGCGAGGAGATTGCGATGAAAGCGCTTGCGCGCGAGAGCGATCTGCTGGGCCGGCAGCGGCAGCAACGCGCCACCATCGCGAAGCCGCGTCAGATCACCATAATCTTCGGCGAGAAGCTGCTGCGCGAGGCTCACCTGATGCTGCGACAAAGCGACCATGCCTTCCATGAGCCGCGCATTCGCCGCTGTCAGATGCTGCCAGCCTTCCTGCCAGGCGAGCGGGTTGGGTTGGCTGTCACCGAAGCCGAAAGAACCGTCCCCGGCGCGCTGCCAGAGCGCCTTCCAATTCGCCCAGAGATTTGAGGACGGGTTTTGCTGAGACATCGCGTCCGACATGGTTTCTCTCCTCGTTTTCTAGGGTGTCATTTGCGTTTTCTAGCGACCCGCACCGGTGAAGGCTTTGATCACGGTCAAATTCTCGCGGTTTCTCGCCCTTCAGGGGCCGGCGCTGCGGGTGCGCGCGAGCAGCACCGCAACGGCGGCGGAAGCGATGCGGGTGCGCGCGCTGTCGGCACGGCTGGTGAGAATGATCGGCACGCGCGCGCCAAGCACGACGCCGGCGGCATCCGCCCCGGCGAGAAACGTCAATTGCTTGGCGAGCATGTTGCCGGCCTCGAGGTCAGGCACGACGAAAATATCGGCGCGCCCGGCAACCTCGGAGACGATGTGTTTTTCCCGCGCCGCCTCGACGCTCACCGCGTTATCGAAGGCGAGCGGCCCATCGACCCGCGCCCCGGTGATCTGGCCACGATCCGCCATCTTGCACAGCGCCGCCGCGTCCAGCGTCGAACGCAGCTTCGGATTGACGGTCTCGACAGCTGAAAGAATGGCGACTTTCGGCTCGGCGATCCCCATGGCTTGCGCAAGATCGATGGCGTTTTGGACGATATCGCGCTTTTCCTCGAGCGTCGGCGCGATATTGATCGCGGCATCGGTGATCAGGAGCGGTCGGTCATGGCCGGGCACGTCCATCATGTAGACATGGCTGATCCGCCGCGCGGTTTGTAAGCCATGCCCCGGATCGACCACCGCATGCATCAATTCGTCGGTATGCAAGGCCCCCTTCATGACGATCTCGGCCTTCGCTTCCCGCACCATGGTGCAGGCGGTCTCCGCCGAGGCGCGCGCACCCGCCGACGGGATCAGCGTCATCGCCGCGATGTCGATCCCGGCCTCGCTGGCGGCGGCGCGGATTTTGTCTTCCGGGCCGATCAGCAGCGGCACGATCAATCCTGCCGCGGCGGCCTCGGCGGCGGCTTCGATCGAGAGCGCGTCACAGGGATAGACGATCGCGGTCCTGAGCGGCGCGCCGCCTTGCGCCTTGGCCACAAGTTCGCGAAACCGCCCGTGACGGCTCAGGCGAACTTCCGGAAGTTCCGTGCGCGGGAGGCTGATTTTCTCGAGCGGCGCCTTGACCTCGGCCGTGCCGGTGAGAATATCCTCCCCTTTCTGGTTGGTGCAGCGGCAATCGAGCACGACATGATCATGCCCCGATTTTTCGCGCACCGTGACGGTCGCGGTGATGGCATCGCCAATTCCGACCGGACGCAAAAACCGCATGTCCTGACGCAGATAAATGGTTCCCGGCCCCGGCAGCTTGGTGCCGAGCACGGCGGAGATCAGCCCGCCGCTCCACATGCCATGGGCGATGATGCGGTGGAAAAGATCATGGGCGGCGAAATTGGGATCGAGATGCGCCGGGTTGAAATCCCCCGACACCACCGCAAACAGCGCGATGTCATCGGCACTCAAGGTCCGCGTGAGGCTGGCGCTTTCGCCGATCGCGATCTCGGCGAAGGTCTTGTTCTCGATCATCTCGGCCGCTTGGGTCGCGGTTTGGGCGTCCATCGGTGTTTTCTCTCACGGTTCTAGAACATACTGGCCCGGCGCGTCGGCGCCGGCGGGATAACCGGCCTTGGCCGCGCCCATCGCCGGTGGCGTGCCCGGCGATCCGGAATGCTCGGCAAGCCATGCCGCCCAGATCGGCCACCATGAGCCCTCCTCGGGCGCGGTGCGCGCCATCCACTCCTCGGGGCCGAGATAGGGCTCGCCGGTGATCCGGCGATGGCGGCGGAAATGGCGATGGGGGTGGCCGGGCTCGCTGACGATGCCGGCATTGTGCCCGCCGGAGGTGAGGACGAATGTCACATCGCCCTCGTTCAAGAGATGGATTTTATAGACCGAACGCCAGGGCGCGACGTGGTCGCTCTCGGTGCCGACGACAAAGAACGGCGCATGGATATCCGCGACCGCGACCGGATGGCCGCCGGCGATCAGCCGCCCCTCGGCGAGATCGTTGTTGAGGAACAGCCAGCGCAGATATTCGCTGTGCATCCGATAGGGCATGCGCGTGGTATCGGCGTTCCAGACCATCAGGTCACTCGGGTGCTCGCGTTCGCCGAGCAGATATTCCCGCACCATGCGCGACCAGATGAGATCGCGTGAGCGCAGCAATTGAAACGTCCCGGCCATCTGGCGGTTGTCGAGAAAGCCTTGTTGCCACATCAGATCTTCGAGAAACGCGAGTTGGCGTTCCGTGATGAAGAGCTGCAACTCGCCGGCTTCGGTGAAATCGGTTTGGGCGGCAAACAGGGTAACGCTCGCGAGACGCCGGTCGCCGTCGCGTGCCATCGCCGCCGCCGCGATCGCAAGCAGAGTGCCGCCGAGGCAATAGCCGCAGGCATGGATCGGATGCGCCCCCGCGATCGCGGTGATCGCCTCGATCGCTGCCATGACGCCAAGGCGGCGGTAATCGTCGAGCCCGATATCGCGCTGTTCAACCCCGGGATCGTGCCAGGAAATGCAGAACACCGTGAATCCCTGGTCGACGAGAGTGCGGATCAACGAATTGTGTTGCGAGAGATCGAGAATGTAATATTTCATGATCCAGGCTGGCACGATGAGAACCGGCTCGGGCCGCACCATCGCCGTGGTCGGGCGGTACTGGATCAATTCCATCAGGCCGTTGCGCAGCACCACTTTGCCGGCCGTCGCCGCGATATCGCGCCCGACGGCGAGCGGCAGGCGCGAGCGCCCGCTCGCCGCAGCGGCGCTGTCTTCGAGGAAATTCTGCCAGCCCGCGAGGAAATTCCGCCCGCCGGAATTCACCGCGGCGGCGATGATTTCGGGATTGAGGGCGGGAAAATTGCTCGGCGAGAAAACATCGAGCCATTGCCGCGTGAGGAAGGCGACCATCCGCTGGCTCGCCGTCTCCATCCCGCGCAGCGGCTGGGTCGCCGCATCATAAAAGCTCTCCGTCCGCAAGAACGCCTGCTGATAGGCGTAAAACGGCATTTCCTGCCAGCGCGGATCGCCAAAGCGATGATCGCTCGCGGCAACCAGCTGTGGCGTGCGATCGAACCCGAGAAGATCGCGGGCGAACGCTTCCGCCGAGCTGAGCGCGGCGCGCGCCAGTTCGGCGCGACGGTGCGGGTGGCTCGCCAGCGCCGTCGCCCAATCGAGAAAGGCGAACCCGATCTCGGTCGGGGAAAACCCGCCAAAGAGCCGTGCGATCGCGGCGGTGAGCAGCCGGTCAGCGGCCATCGCATCATCATCCGAAGGCGGCCAGGAGGGCTGCGGGCGTGGCGGCGAAACCGTGGCTGCGGCGAGCGGTGACACGGGGCTGATCTCGTCCATCGGCTTTCCTTCGGGGTGTGCGCCAACCCTGCTTTATACACCATAGCGACCGGCAACCCCGCCTTGACCGAGATCAAGACCCGCCAACACGAGGCCGCGAGGCGAACGATCGCCCCCCCGCGATCGCGGCTCTGGCCCCCCCGCGATCGCGGCTCTGGCCTTTGAGCCCGGGCTTTTCTATGGTGCGCCGCCTTCCCCGAGAGGATTTCGTCTATGCTCGCCAGATTTCGTAACCATCTCAATTCCTGGTTCGTCCGGGCGCTGTTTTTGCTCCTCGTGCTCGCCTTCGCGGTCTGGGGGGTGGGAGACGTGGTGCGGCTGATCGGCGGCGATCCGGCGGTGGCGACCGTTGCCGGGCAAAAACTCGACGCGCCGACCGTCGCCAACGCGTTTCAGAGCCAGTTGCAGGCAACCGAGCGGCAGATGGGCGCGGACGCGACGCCGACCCCGGCGATGCGCCGTGAGGTCGCGCTCAAGACGATCGAAATCCTCATCACCCAGGCGGCGATGAACGCCAAGGCGAAGGCGCTGGGGATCGTGGTGCCGGATGCCGCGCTGCGGCAAGCGGTGTTCGCGATCCCGGCGTTCCAGGGGCCGGCGGGCAGCTTCGACCGCCGCCAGTTCGAGATGGTCTTGCAGAAAAATGGCCTCGACGAAGGCCGCTTCCTCGACATGCTGCGCGGCGACATGCGTGAGCAGGAAATCCTCGGCGCGCTCCGCGCCGGCGTCACCCCGCCCGAGACCCTGCTGCGCGCCGTGCTGATCTATCAGGACCAGACCCGCGCCGCCGACGCCGTGGAACTTCCCTTCAACGCAGCAGCACCGCCGCCCGCGCCCACCGAGGCGCAGCTCAAACGCTATTACGAAAACCATCCCGGCGATTTCAGCGCGCCGGAATATCGCCGCATCAAGGCGGTGGTGCTGTCCGCCGACACCATCCTCAAATCGATCACCGTCCCCGAGGACGAGATCCGCCAAGCGTTCGAGCAACGCAAGACGGAGTTTTCCAAGCCGGAAACCCGCGCGATCGAGGTCGTCGTCGCGCGGACCGAAGAGGCGGCGAGCAAACTCGCGATCACCTGGCGCGCCGGCGCGGACTGGACGGAGATGACCAAGGCCGCCGAGCAGGCCGGGGAATCGACCTTGAGCCTCGATGCCGCGACGCCGTCGCAAATCCCGGTGCCCGAACTCGCCAAGGCGATCTTCGCCGCCGAGCCCGGGGTCATCACCGGGCCGCTCAAAACCGATCTTGCTTGGTATGTCGCCCGCGTCGTCAAGGTCAACCCCCCGAGCAGTGAGGGGTTTGATGCCGTCAAAGACCGCCTGCGCGACGAGCTTGCGCGGCAACAAGCCAATGAGCAGCTCGATAAATACGCGACCAAGCTCGAAGATGCGATCGCCGGGAGCGGCGGGCTCGACCAAATCCCCGGCGATCTCGGCGCGGTCGGCATCGCCGGCACGCTGGACGCCGAGGGGATGACGCCAGATGGCAAACCGGCGCCGCTGCCCGGCCCCGAGGCGCTGAACAAGGCGCTGCTGGCCGCGGCTTTCCAGATGAAAAAGGGTGAGCCGCCGCGCCTTGCGCAAACCCGCGACGAAGCCGCCCCCGGCAGCCCGCCGCAGCCGCCCGCCTATTATGCCGTCAGCGTCGAAGACGTCATCGCGCCGACGCTCAAGCCTTTCGAGCAGGTCAAACCCGACGTCACCCGCGCCTGGATCGAGGCCGCCCAACGCCACGCGCAGGAAGTGACCGCAGCGACGCTGCTTGCCGCCGTCGAAGGCGGCCAAAGCCTCGCCGATGCGGCGCTCAAGGCCGGGGTCCGGATGCGGCGCATGCCGCCGGTCAAGCGTTTCGCCGGCGCCGAAGGCGTCCCGGCGGCGCTGCTCGCGCCGCTTTTCGCCTTGAAACCGGGCGAGCCGACGATGATCGAAACCAATGATAGTTTCGTGGTCGCGGTGCCCGCCGAAATCCATGACCCCGACCCCAAGACCGACACCGCCGAATATGAGAAGATCCGCGCCTCGATGCAGAAGCGCCTCGGCGACGACATCGAAGAGATCTATGTCGCCGCCGTCCGCAGCGCTGCCCACCCCGAGGTTAATCAAGCCCTGCTGAACCAGATCGCCGCCCCCTGACCCCACGCCCCAACCGGTCGCCGATGCCGCGCCAGAGGAATACCCGATGACCGCCCCCCCGGAGTTCGCCGCCTTCCGCGAGCATTATGACAGCGGACGCGGGGCTTTGGTTTCCTGGCGCGGGGTCGCCGATCTCGAAACCCCGGTCGCGGCGTTTCTCAAGCTCGCCCACGGCCGACCCAATTCGTTCCTGCTCGAAAGCATCGAAGGCGGCGCCGCGCGCGGGCGCTATTCGATCATCGGTCTCGACCCCGATCTGATCTGGCGCTGCCGCGGTGGTTGCGCCGAAATCAACCGTGACGCTCTGGCCGCACCGCACGCTTTCACCCCCGACCCGCGCCCGCCGCTCGAGAGTCTGCGCGCCGTGATCGCCGAAACCCGCCTCGAAGTGCCGGAAAACCTGCCGCCGATGGCCGGCGGTCTCGTCGGCTATCTCGGCTATGACATGGTGCGGCTGATGGAGGCGCTGCCGAGCGATAAGCCCGATCCGCTCGCGCTGCCCGACTCGATCCTGGTACGCCCGACGCTGTTTGCGATTTTCGATACCGTGAAGGACGAGTTGTCGCTGATCACCCCGGTCTATCCGCAAGCCGGGGTTACTGCCGAAGCCGCTTTCGCCCTGGCGCAAACGCGTCTCGCGGCGGCAGAGGCGGCGCTCAACCGGCCGCTGCCGCACCCGCCGCCGCCGGTCTCCCTGCCGCCGATGGCCGAGCCGAGTTCCAATTTCACCAAAGCGGAATTCATTGCCGCCGTCGAGCGCGCGAAGGAATACATCTTCGCCGGCGATGCCTTCCAGATCGTCCCCAGCCAGCGCTTTTCCGCCCCCTTCGCCTTGCCGCCCTTCGCCCTCTATCGCGCGCTCCGGCGCATCAACCCGGCGCCGTTCCTGTTTTTCCTCGATTTCGGCGGCTTCGCGGTGGTCGGCAGCAGCCCGGAAATCCTGGTGCGGCTCAGAGACGGCATCGTCACCATCCGCCCACTTGCCGGCACCCGCCGGCGCGGCGCGACGCGCGATGAGGATCTCGCGTTGGAGGCCGAACTGCTCGCCGATCCCAAGGAACGCGCCGAGCATCTCATGCTGCTCGATCTCGGCCGCAACGATGTCGGCCGCGTCGCCGAAATCGGCTCGGTGCGCGTCACCGAAAGCTTTTCGATCGAGCGCTTCAGCCATGTCATGCACATCATGTCGGACGTCCAGGGCAAGATCCGCCCGGGGCTCGACGCGGTCGACGCGCTGGTCGCCGGCTTTCCCGCCGGCACGCTGACCGGCGCGCCCAAGGTGCGGGCGATGGCAATCATCGACGAGCTGGAGCCGGTGCGGCGCGGCCTCTATGCCGGCTGCATCGGCTATTTTGCCGCGAACGGCACCATGGATACCTGCATCGGTCTCCGCACCGCTTTGGTCAAAGAGGGCGTGATGCATGTCCAGGCCGGATGCGGCGTGGTCGCCGATTCCAACCCCGAAGCGGAATACGAGGAGACGCGCCAGAAAGCCCGCGCGCTGTTCCGCGCCGCCGAGGAAGCGGTGCGCTTCGCCGCCGATCGCGGGCCGCGGTCAGGATAAAGAGGGGGAGGAGAAAGATTTTGTTCTTTTTTGAAAAAAAGAACCAAAAAACTTTTGTCCCGTTTGCGAGATGGGTAAATTTTATCAGGGAGGAGCGTTTATGACAGCATCCAACACCGGCGCCGCACAGCGCCTGCCCCCGATCGATCCCGCGGACTGGACGCCGGAGCAGAAAAAAGTCGCCGACGACATCGTCTCCGGCCCGCGTGGCGGCATGCCGGGGCCGTTCAACGCCTGGTTGCGCAGCCCCGATCTCGCTGCAAGACTTCAGAAAGTCGGCGAATATGCGCGGTTCCTGACGTCGCTGCCGCCGGCGCTCAATGAACTCGCCATCCTGCTGGTCGCGCGCGACTGGTCGGCGGCTTTCGAATGGTATGCGCATTATCAGCTCGCGATGAAGGCCGGCCTCTCGCCCGCCATCGCCGACGCCATCGCCCAGCGCCGCCGCCCCGCAACCATGAGCGAGGACGAGGCGATGGTGTATGACTTCGTCCATGAGTTGCTACAAAAACGGAACGTCTCGGACGCGGTTTTCGAGAAAGTCCGGAAGCGATTCGGCGAACGCGGCGTCGTCGATCTCATCGGCACCGCCGGCTACTATGTCGCGGTCTCGATGACCCTCAACGTCGCCGGCGTCCCGGTGCCGGCGGGGAGCAGCGTGCCGGGCCTGCCCGATTAGGCGAGGCGGGGTTAGGCAAGGCGGGCGAGCCAGGCGCGCACACCCGCCGGGTCGCCAAACGCCTCGGCAACGAAAACCCCCTGCCCACCCGCTTCGCGTGCCGCATCCATCCCGTCGGCGTCAGTGACGTCGTCGCCGATGAATACCGGCGTCCGTCCGGCGAAGGGCGGGCGGGCGAGCAGAAAACGCACCGCCGAGCCCTTGTCGGCCCCGCGCGGGCGGATTTCCCAGGCCATGTGGGAGGCGAGCAGCGCGAAACGCGCATCCTGATCCACCATCTCGGCGAGCGGCCCCCGAAGCCGCGCCGCTGCCTCGGGAATGGCGCGGTAATGGACCACGAAGCCGCGCGCCTTGGGTTCATAAAGCGCGCCGGGGTGGGCCGCGACCAAGCGCATCGCCGCCTCGCGCCACGCTTGCGGAACGGACGGGAGATCGGGGCGCAAAACCTCGTGCCCGGGCGCAAGGCGAAATACCCCGCCATGCTCGCCTGCCAGCGCCACGGGAAGATCGGGGAGAAAATGGTCGAGATCGGCGAGCGGCCGGCCACTCACCAAGGCGAGCGCACCATCGAGACGCCGCGCGAGCCGCGCGAGGAGATCACCAAGTCCAGGCGGGATGACGACGCTATCGGGCGTCGGCGCCAGTTCGACCAGGGTTCCATCAAAATCGAGCAAAAGCGCAAGGCGCTCGCGCGGCGGCAGATCACTCAGTGGCATGCCAGCACGCGGAGATCGTAAATCGGGTTTTCGAGGATGGCGAGCGCCGGCTCGGCGGCGAACATCCAGCCCGAGAAACCGGGCGCGCCGGGGCGCGCGTCGCTGACCTCAAGAAAGGCGGCGGCGTCCAGCGCCTGATCGGGCGGGCGTGCGAGGCAGGCGCGGACCGCGATGGTGAGGGCGCCGAAATGCCCGCTTTGGCCGACCGGAACCTCGATCCGGGCGACGCGGACATCATGCTTGTCGAGCGCCTGCAAGGTCGCGATACCGCGCGGCTGCCAGTCGGGGGACAGCAACACCGTCTGCGGCGCCGCAGAAGGCGGCGCGGCGGGCGGCGTCATCGTCGTCGCGGGGGGAGCGGCCTCGGGCGCCGGCGTTGCCGCGGCCCCACCGAGCGCCGGCGTGTCGGGCGGCGCGGCCTCGGCGGGCGGCGGCAGCGGTTCGGATTGGATCGCCGTCGGGTCGGAAGGCGGCGGCAAAGGGCGCGGGCCATCGGGCGTTTGCGCGAACAAAGGCGACGAAAGCCACGCGCAGAAGACAAACGCGCAGCAGAAAATAGCGGCGGCGAACCGACGCGCCACCGGCGTCACGCGCCGCGGGGCGATTTCAGCGACGCGACCAGATCGGTCAGAATCCGCCGCGCCGCCGCCTCATCCACCCCCATCAACAAAGCGTCCTCGAACATGTCCTGCATGACGGTTGCGAGTTCCTGATAATTCTCTGCAAGCACGCGCAATTTTTCCCGGCACGCGACCGGCGTGCCATCGCTCTGCGGCCAGATCAGCGGCGCGGTCACGGCTTTGCGCCGTCCCCGCCATCGCCGGTGGCGCCGTGACCGTCGGTCTTGTTGGCGTTGCTCATATTGGCCATGGAAAAGACGAATTTGCCGAGCAGATCCTCGATATTGATCGAGGATTGGGTGATCTTGATGACCCCGCCCGGCGCCAGATCATGATCGTCCCCACCGGGCGAGAGGGAGAGATATTTGCCGCCCAGCAACCCGTCGCTGGTGATGACCGCGCCGCTATCGGTGGGCAGCTTGATGTCGTCGGCAACGGTCAGCGTCACCACCGCCTCGAAGGTTTTCGGGTCGATCGCGGTCGCGGTGACGCTACCGACCTTGACGCCGGCAACCCGCACGTCCGAGCCGACGCCAAGACCGTCGATTCTCTGGAAGCGTGCGGTAAGCGGGTAGCCGCTCCCGGTTCGCTGCCCCGAATGGGCGACGGCAAAGGCGAGGAAGCCGCCAGCGATGACCAGCACGACGGCGCCGGTCAGAGTCTCGACGAAATTGCGTTGCGCCACGCCGTCTTAGCTCCCGGGGCTCCAGGCCTCGTAATCGCCGGTTGCGCGGGCCCGCACGCCGCCCTCGTAATCATGCCCCGGCGGGCGATAGCCCGCCGCCGTGCCGGTGAGATTGGGCCGATGCGGCGCCTGCCACGGGCGGCGCGCGGTCTCAGGCAAGGGGGCGTCAGTCAGATGATGGAGCCAGGCATGCCACTCCGCCGGCACCGCCGAGGCATCCTCGACCGCGCCATAGATCACCCAGCGCCGGACGCGCTGGCCGGGGCGGGGTTTGCGCTCCTCGAAATACTGATTGCCGAGCGCGTCGCGCCCGATCGGGCGGCCGCGGAAGGTGATGAACAAGCGATGCATAAGGTTCATGATGGCCCGACTATAAGCGACAAAACCTCCGCGATCCACCCTGGCGCGCTCGGGCCGCGGGCTGAGCCGCGCCGGCGCGCATCCCTGGTTCTTTTCTTTTCCCGCAATCTGCTAATCTCTCGGCCATGACCGCGATGCCGCCGCTCGCCATCACCGCAACCAGCCTGATCAGCGCCCTTGGGCGGGGCAAAGCGGCGCATCTTGCCGCTCTGCGGGCGCGCCGCGGCGGCCTGGTCGCCAATCCTGCCGCCGGGGTTGCCGGCGGCGGGTTCATCGGCCCCGTCGCCGGGGTCGAGCGCCATCGCCTGGCGCCGCCGCTCGCCGCCTTCACCTGCCGCAACAATGTATTGCTCGATCTCGCGCTCGCGACCGACGGTTTCGCTGCGACGGTCGCGCACGCGGTGGCGCGCCATGGGCCGGCGCGGATCGGTGTCATTCTCGGCACCAGCACATCTGGCATCGCCAGCGGCGAAGACGCCTATCGCGCCCGTGACCCGGCGACCGGTGCCCTGCCGGAAAATTTCGATTTCGCCCATACCCATGATTTCTTCTCCGCCGCGCGCTTCGTGCAGGCCGCACTCGGCCTCACCGGGCCGGCTTTCGTGGTTTCGACGGCCTGCGCATCAGCGGCGCGAGCCTTCGTCGATGCCGCACAATTGATCGCCGCCGGGGTGATCGATGCCGCCGTGGTCGGCGGCGCCGACACGCTTTGCCGCATGACGCTCGCCGGCTTCGCGGCCCTCGGCCTCATCGCGCCCGGCCCCTGCCGGCCCGCGGATGCGGCACGCGATGGGCTTTCGATCGGCGAGGCGGCCGGGTTCGCGTTGCTGGAACGCGGCGAGGAGAGCCCCTTCGCCTTGCTCGGCTACGGCGAATCGAGCGATGGCCACCACATGTCCGCCCCCCACCCCGAGGCACTCGGCGCCATCGCCGCAATGCGCGATGCGCTCCGCCGCGCCGATCTCGCCGCCGATGACATCGATTACATCAATCTCCACGGCACCGGCACCCCAGCGAACGATGCGAGCGAGGATCGCGCGGTCGCCGCGGTGTTCGGCGACCGCGTGCCGGCGAGTTCGACCAAGGGGTTCACCGGCCATACCCTGGGGGCTGCCGGCATCGTCGAGGCGGTGATCGCGCTGCTTGCGCTGGAAAACGGGTTGCTGCCGGGCGGCCTCAATATCGAGCGGGTCGATCCTGGTTTTCGCGCCCAGGTTCTGACCGCCAATGTCGAGCGCGCGATTTCGCGGGTGTTGAGCAATTCCTTTGGCTTCGGCGGCGCCAATGGCAGCCTGATTTTCGGCCGCCGGTGATGCTGCGCGCACGGATTTTCGGGATTGGGCTCTGGGGGCCGGGACTGCCCGGCTGGTCCGCGAGCCGTGGCACGCTCGCGGGCGCGGCGCCGCTCATCGCCGAGGCGCAAGCCCCGCCAGCGCCAACCCTGTTGCCCGCCAATGAGCGAAGACGGGCGGGCCCGGCGGTGCGTCTTGCCCTCACGGTCGCGGACGCAGCGGTGGCGATGGCGCGGGAGGCCGACCCCGCACTCGACCCGGCGCGGCTCCGCGCCGTCTTCGCGAGTTCCAACGGCGAAGGCGCGGTGGTCGACGATCTCCTGAAAACCCTCGCCGATCCCACCGAGCCGCTCGGCGTCTCGCCGACCCAGTTCCACAACTCCGTCCACAACGTCGCCGCCGGTTACTGGAGCATCGCCCAGGGTGGCCGGGCCCCCGCCGATTCGCTCGCCGCCCACGACACGACCTTTGCCGCCGGCTTGCTCAAGGCGTTGGCCGAGACCGTGGCGGAAGCCGCGCCAGTGCTGTTTTGCCTCTTCGATGCGCCGCTGCCGTTTCCGCTCAGCCGCTGCCGGCGCACCGATTTTGCCTTCGCGATGGCCTTGGTGCTCGCCCCTGACCTCCCCGGCGCCGGCGCGTGCGCGCGGATCGCGGCGCGCTTTGAGGCCAGTGAGGCGGCGCTCGCGCGGCCGCGCGCGCCGGCGCTCGCGGCACTGGTCGAGGGCAATCCCGCCGCGCAGAGCCTTGCTTTGCTCGAAACCCTCGCCCGTGGTGAGCGCCGGCGCCTTGCCGCGCCGCTGCTCTGCGGCCATCTCGCGTTCGAGGTGACGCCGTGACATCCCCTCAAGCCTTGCTCGACCGGGCCGGTATCGCCGCCCTGATCCCGCATCAGGGGACGATGTGCCTGCTCGCAGCTTTGCTCGCCTGGGATCGAACGCGGATCACCTGCCGCGCCGTCCCGCCGGCGGCGCCGGACCATCCCTTGCGCCGCGATGGCCAGGTTTCGGCGCTCGCCGGCGTCGAATACGGCTTGCAAGCGGCCGCCCTCCACGGCGCGCTCGCCGGCGCCGCGCCGCGCGCGCCCGGGTTTCTCGCCGCCCTCGACGATGTCGTGTTCCACGCCTCGCCCCTCACCGGCGAGATCATCGTGAGCGCGACGCGGCTTCTCGATGACCCGCGCGGCCTAGTCTATGGCTTCGCGCTCGCGACCGAAAGCGGCGCGCCGCTGGTCGCCGGTCGCGCGGTGATTGTTTTGCCCAACGCGGGAGCGGCGGCATGAGCGCGCAACGTCGGGCGCTGGTGACGGGCGGGACAAGCCCGATCGGGGCCGCGATCTGCCGCCGTCTCGCCGCCGCTGGCTGCGCCGTCATCGTCCACGCCCACACGCAGGCGGCGGCGGCAAACGATCTCGCGACAGAGATCGGC